>NZ_JAYIQP010000009.1:0-180643 GCF_035026585.1 Xanthomonas sp. WHRI 7945 | reverse complement strand
GAGCGACTTCAGTCGCGACGGGCTTTACCGATAGCGCCCGTCGCGACTGAAGTCGCTCCCACAGGTGTACCCACACGCGAACGGCGGCGGCCGATCTCCGGTGTCGCGCTACTCCAGCTGTTCGCGCGCGAATGCCGCGTCCAGCGCTTCCATCGCATCGCGCGGCTTGAGCTTGGCCGCCTTCTCGAATGCGGCGGCGGCCGCGTCCTCGCGCTTGTCGCCGTGCAGCAGCAACAGCACGTTGGCGTGCTCGACATGCGCGATCGGCGTGTCCGGGGCCAGCTTCAGTGCCTGCTGGATGTGCTGCTCGGCGGTCGCGGCCTTGGCGCCGTAGGTCAGTCCGCCGATCATCGCGCCGACCTTGCCGATGATCTCGGCGTGGTACAGCGCCAGCGCCATGTGCGCCTCGGCGTGCTTGGGCTGCAGTTCCAGCGTGGTCTCCAGCGATTGCCGCACCTTGCCGGCGATGCCTTGCTTGAGCGCCTTGACGATGCTCAGACCCTGGCTGTAACGGCCCAGCGCGAAGGCGTGGCGGTAGTGGCTGTTGGCTTCGTCCGGCAGCGCGGCGATCGCCGCTTCGGCCAGCGTCGCGGCCTGCTGCAGGCGCTGCAGTTGTTCCTTGTCGTCCTCGACCAGATAGCCGGCATGGATGCCGAGCGCCTTGACCGCGACCGAGGCGCCAAACACGCCCAGCGCCTGTCCTGCGGTGTAGGCCTGCTGGAACTGGCCCTGGTGGAAGGCGCGCCAGGCCTCGATCAACGCCGCCGACAGCGTCTGTGCGTCGTGGCCTTTTCCGGCCTTGCCGGCGGCGTCGAGCAGCGCCTGCGCGCGCGCCGGGTCCGGGTACGGTTCGCAGTCGCCGGCGTGCAGCTTCGGCCAGGCCTTCTTCAACGCCTCGCCCGGGTAGGCGTAGGCCTTGGCGTCGTGCGGAAACGGCGCCCATGCGGTCGGTTTTGCTGCCATGCGTGGCCTCCCTGTAGTCTCGCCGAGCATGGCGCCGCCATGGCCGCCTGGCAAGCTGCACTGCGGATAGTGTGTTTGCTCAAGCCGCTGCCGCCAGCATGCGTCGCATCGGTGCCGCTGTCGGCACCCGGGAGACCTGCGATGGCGACGAAGAAGCGTTCCACCTCCGCACACCGTTCCGACACGCTGGCGCCACGGCACCTGTGGCTCGCCGGCCTGGGCCTGGTGTCGCTGACCCGCAAGCGTGCGCTGGCCGCCGCGGCCGATGCCGCGATCGGCGCGAATACCCTCAAGGCGCTGGTGGCGCAGCTGGCCGACGGTGCCGAAGCCAGCGTGCGCGAGGGCGCCGCGGCGCTGCGCGGCCAGGTGCAGCCGTTGAGCGCCGAGGTCGAGGCGCGGCTGCAGCCGGTGCTGGTCAAGCTCGGCCTGCAACCCGCGCCACACGCTGCGCCGCGCAAGCGTGCCGCCGCGCCCAAGACCGCCAAGCGGGCGGCGAAGAAGACTGCCGTTGCGCGGCGCCCGCGTGGCGCGGCCAGCAAGCGCAGCGCGCGTTCGCAGTAGCGGCGACAGCGGCGGCAAGCGGCAACGGTAGCGCGTCGGGTTTTCCGGTGTCGGTCGTGGCCTGCATCAACAGGCCGCACCGCGGCTGTTTCTCCGCGCACATCCGGATGCGGGGTGAGGCGAGGACGGCGACGCAATCGCAAGGAGCCGCCGTCGCCTTGACCTGGCGGAAGGCGGAAGGCGGCGGCGACGCGACGAGGCGGTGGTCTGGCAGCAGGATCCGCTTTGCGAGAAGGCGCCTGGCTTGTGCGGGATCATGGGATCACTGGATAACCCTGTGGGAGCGACTTCAGTCGCGACGGGGCGTTCCCGGGAACCCCTGTCGCGACTGAAGTCGCTCCTACAACGGACATCAAAATGCCGCTTCGACCGTCCTAGCGCGGCGTCCGCACCATGCGCTCGAGCAGGTGCTCGAGCACGCGCTCGGGCTGCGCGGTGCGGCCGACATGCGCCGACGACATCTGGATCACTGAGCTGCGCCGCGCGGTCAGCCAGTGGAAGCGCGCGCGCGGCGGCAGCAGCGCGATCGGGCCGGCGTCGGCATCGCCGCGGCAGATCGCCGGGATCGCGTCGAGGTAGGGCCGCAGGCGTTCGATGTCCAGGGTCGGGTCCAGCGCGTGCAACCGCGCCGGCTGCAGTTCGATCGCGGCCTGCAGCAGTTTGGAGGTCGGGCACGACACGATCACCCCGACGTTGACGAATTCCTCGCGCTCCACCCGCGGCACCACGCGGATGACCGCGTAGTCATAGGTGTGCGGCGTGAGCACGGAGCGCCTCCTCGACGAACGCGGCGCGCAGCGCGAGCCGCCGTTTCAGGTAGTCGGCGTAGGCCTGGCGATGTGCGTCCAGGTCGTCGAAGCAGGCCTCGGCCTGCAGCCAGGCGTCCGGGATCCGCGCCACGATCGCATCGATGACCGCATCGGTCAGCCGCGGCGCCAGTTCCGCATCGGCCTGGGCGATGGCGCTGGCGTAGGGCAGCAGCACGTGGTCGCGGATGCGCGCGAACGCCGAGGCGCAGGCGTTGCCGGCATGCTCCCAGTCGTGGTGGAAGTACAGCGCCGCGCCATGGTCGATCAGCATCAGCTTGCCGTGCCAGACCATCAGGTTGGTGTTGCGCGCGGTGCGGTCGACGTTGGTCACGTACGCGTCGAACCAGACGATCGCCGAGGCCAGCGCCGGATCCGGGCGCAATGCCGCCGGGTCGTAGTTGATCGCGCCGGGCAGGTAGTCCAGCGCCAGGTTCAGGCCCTCGCTGGCGCGGATCAGGTCCTGGATTTCCGGATCCGGCTCGGTGCGCGCGAACTCGCGGTCGAGCAGCGCGAACACCAGTTCCGGCATCGGCAGGCCGAGCGCGCGCGCCAGTTCGCCGCCGAGCAGTTCGGCGATCAACGCCTTCGGGCCTTGCCCGGCGCCGCGGAACTTCAGCACGTACAGGCCGTCGTCGTCGGCCTCGACCACCGCCGGCAGCGAGCCGCCTTCGCGCAGTGGGGTCACGTAGCGGGTGGCGACGACGGTTCTCACACGGATTCCGGGCGATGGCGAGGGCAGGGCGGCAAGCCTAGCCGATGCCGGCGGCGCTTGGCGAATCGGTGGGCGCGGTGCGTGAGGCAGACGGTGCCGTGGCGCTGCGTGCTACGTTGCGCAGACGCATCGGTCCAGTTCGTCGCGACGGGGACCAACCTTCGATGGCGCGCGCCATCGACGACAGGCCCGGCTCATCTTGGCGTAGTCCTGGCGCCGATGCGCCGCTTCCAGTTCGGCCCGTGCCTGCTCGATCTGCTCCTTGATCTTGGTCGCGCCTGCGCCGGAACCGAGCGCTTTGCGCGCGATCGCCAGGCGAGTGCCGTCGCTCGCGATCGATGCGGTCTGCCCGTCCGGCGTCACATCGCTGCATCGCCTGCATATGCACCCAGGGGCGCGCGATGCGCGGACAAACGGGAGCGAGTCCCGATCGCCGCTGTTGTCGCCCGGAGTGGCGCAGCCGGCGGGCACTAGATGCCAACCGTAGCGGCGATGCGCTCCCGCGCTCAGTCCAGATAGGCCTGCATCAGCGTGGACAGATGGGTGCGCTCGGCCTCGCGCAGGAACGGGCTGATCAGCAGCATCACCTGCACGATGCCGTGGCGGATCGCCAGTTGCTCGTCCTTCTCGCCGCGCGCGGCGGCGTAGTTGAGCCAGAACGTGGCCACCACCAGCACGTTGGTGGCGATGCCGCCCAGCTCCTGTGCGGTGGCGCGCATCGCGCCGGCCTGCGCCAGTCCCTGGAACACGGCCTGCACGCTGTCGTCGGCGCGGCGCAGGATGCGCGCGAAACGCAGGCGCAGGCGCCGGCTGCGGCTGAGGATCTCGATCAGGTCGCGGTACAGGAAGCGGTAGTCCCAGATGCACTCGAACACCAGGTGCAGTTGCAGCCAGATGTCCTCCAGCCCGGGCAGGCGCGCGCTCGGCAGCTCCAGCGCCGCGTCCATGCGCTCCTCGTAGCGCGCGAACAGGTGCTCGATGATGTCGTCCTTGTTGCGGAAGTGGTAATACAGGTTGCCGGGGCTGATCTCCAGCTCGTCGGCGATGTGGTTGGTGGTGACGTGCGGCTCGCCCTGTACGTTGAACATCGCCAGGGCGGTGTCGAGGATGCGCCGGCGGGTGTCGCGCGCCATCAGGCCAGCAGCTTCTTCACCAGGTCCACGTACTTCTTCTGCGCCTCGGCCTGCGGCATGCCCTTGAGCTTGGCCCAGGCCTCGTACTTGGCGGTGCCGACGAAGTCGAAGAAGCCCGGCTTGGCGCCGGCGACGTCGCCTTCCGCGCCCTGTTTGTACAGCGCGTACAGGCGCAGCAAGGTGTCGTTGTCGGGACGCTCCTCGCGTTGCTTGATGTCCTTGGCCGCTTTCTCGAAGGCCGCCTTGATGTCTGCCATGTCGCTGCTCCCGCCCGGATCGGGACGCATCACAGCACGGGCGACCGGCCCGGTCAACGCGGGCGCGACCGGCGCCGCGGCCGTCGCGATGCGAGCGGCCTGCCTGCTTGCGTTCGCTGCGGGCCACGCCCGCTGGCGGCAGGGTCGCGCGCCTTCGCGGCGCGCACGCGTCAGGCGAGGGACGTTGCCGGCGCCTGCGCGCTGGCCAGCATCTGCGTCTGCGCCTGCCGCGCCAGCGACGCCTTGGCCGCGATCGAGCGGATGGCGTCGGTCACGTCGGCGAGCGGGACGTGGCTGCTCAGGCGCTGGAACGTGTCGCGGCTGTTGTAGCCGGAGCCGTCCTTGAGGTACTGCTCGTACATCGACAGCAGTTCGGTGCAGGCGGCGGTCAGCGTGTCCACGTTGCCCGTGGCCAAGGCATGGCCGATCTGGTCGAGGCTGTGCAGGCAGTCGGAGAGCCAATGCAGGTCGTAGCGCGCGCTGCTCAGTTCCGGCGCGTTGTGGCCGCGGCTGTAGGCGCTGTAGCGGCGGATGCTCCTGGCCACCCGCGCCACGTGCGCGAGCAGCGTGCCGACCTCGGTGGCGATGTCCAGGCGTTCCATCACCAGGATCGGCACCGGCGGCCGCTCCACGGTGTCCTGCGCCGGCGCCTGTTCCTGCGTCTGCAGTTCCAGCGTCTGCCGCAGGCTGGCGTAGGCCTGCTGCAGCGTCTCCAGCTCCCGCGCGCTGACCGCCGCACGCGCCTTCATCTGCGACAGCGCGGCTTGATGGCGCGCAAGGCTGTCCTGCGCACTGGCCTGCTGCTGTTGTTCGCGACGCAGGCGCCCGAAGAAAATCCAGGCCAGCACGCTGGCGGTGAGCGCCCAGAGCGCGATGGCGGGAGTCAGGTAGATCAGGATGCCCATGAAGGCTCCTCGAAACGTTGCATCCTTTGTCGGCGCCAGGCGCGCGAACTTGAGCCCGGGTGTGGCGAGGCGTGACCGCGTTGGTCCTGCACGCGCTCCGCGGCGCTCGCCGAAGCGCTCGGCCTACTCGAAGCGCCAGCGCGCTCCGGCATACACGCCGAACCCCTCGCCGGGCGTGGAGCGCGCGGCGTCCCTGCCGGCGTCGTCGTAGCCGGGCGTCACCGTGGCCGCGTAGTGGCGGTCGCCGAGGTTGCGCAGCTCCAGCCAGCCCTGCCAGCGGCCGCCGGGGGCGTCGTAGCCGAAGCGGCTGCCGACGATCAGGTGGCTGTCGGCATAGACGCTGTTGGCGTAGTCCACCGCCATCTTCGAGGCGTACTCGGTGCTGAGCGCGGCGTACGCGCCGGCGCCATGCGCGTAGCGCAGTTCGGCCTGGTAGTAGTGGCGCGGCAGGCCGGGCAGCCGGTTGTGGCCGAAGCGCCCATCGTCGCGGTAGCGGAAGTCGCTGAAGGTATAGGCCTGGCGCAGCGCCAGCCGGCCGGCCGCGCCCTGCCAGAGCGTGCTGTCCAACCCGGCTTCGAGGCCGCGATGCACGGTGGGGCTGGCGTTGGATTCGGCGACCAGCAGGTTGGGGGCGGGCTGCAGTTCCACGCTCAGCAGTTCGTGGCGAACCTGGGCGTAGTAGCCGGTCAACTCCCAGCGGCCGAACGCGCCATCGCCGCGCGCGCCCAGCTCCAGCGTGGCCGCGGTCTGGTTCCGCAATGGCACCGCAGCGCGCTGGCGGCCGCTGGCGGCGCCGTTGCCGGCCGCGAAGTATTTGTCGGAACCCCACAGCATCGACCACGGATGCGCCGGTTCCACCGAGCGGCTCAGGTTGCCGAACCACTGCAGGTGCGGGCTGGCCTGCCAGGTGAAGCCCAGGCGCGGGGCGTAGTCCCAATCGCGCCGGTACAAGCCCTCGCCGGTGGTCGGCCAGGTCACCCGCACCTGGCTGCGGGTGTACACCAGGGCCAGGCCGGTCTGCACGCGCAGCGCGTCGCTCAGCGCCAGGTCGTTGCCCAGGTGCAGCACGCTGTTGCTGCCGCGATGCCGGAAATCGCGCGTGTGCGTGCCGGCCGGGTAGCCGTTGCTGGACAAGCGCAGCGTCTCGCGCACGTCGGCGCGCAGGTCGTGGGCGACGCGCAGGCCGACGCTGCTGACGCTGTCGTGGCCGAACAGCGCGTGGCGGTGGCGATAGTCCAGCGTGCCGTTGAGGTCGGCGTAGTCCAGCTGCTGCCGGTACAGGCTCTCGTTCAAGTCCATCGGGTACTTGTGGTAGACCAGCCCGGCCTGCAGCGTGGAGTCTTCGTCCAGCTGCAGCGTGGTGCTGTTGCCGATCCAGGTGCTGCCCGGCTGCGGACGGCGCGCGTCGATCGCCAGGTTGGCCGGGTTGGCGTCGCGCGGGCGGTGGCGGATCTGCGCGCGGGTCAGCCGGCCGGGCGTGTCGTGCTCGGTCTCGCGGTAGCGCAGGAACCAGCGGGTCTGCAGCGCGGGGGTCACCTGCCAGCCGACATTGGCCATCGCGCCGCGGCCGTCGCCGGCGGCATGCGCCTGGTAGCCGTCGTACGCGGTGTCGGTGTAGGCGAGGTAGTAGTCGAGCGCGTCGCGCACCCCGCCGATGCCGGCGCTGCGCTTGCGGTAGCCATGGCTGCCGCCTTCGTACTGCAGTTCCAGGCCGGGCGCCTCGCGGCCGCTGCGGCTGACGTAGTCGATCGCGCCGCCCAGCGCCAGCGCGCCGCGCTCGATGCCGTTGGCCCCGCGCAGGACCTCGACCCGGCTCAGCCACGATGGCTCCAGCAATTCGTAGGGTGTGCCGCCGGGGCCGGTCAGCGGCAATCCGTCCAGCGACACCGACAGGCCGGAAGCGTGCGCGCCGGGCGCACGGTTGATGCCCGAGCCGCGGATCGACAGCTTGACGCCCTCGTTGCCCGGCGATTGCGCGTTGATGCCGGGCTGATAGGCCAGCACGTCGGCGCTGCCGGCCAGGCGGCCTTGGCTGAGGGCGGTCATGTCGATGACGTTGCCGGCACCGGGAACGCGCAGCAGCGCCGCGCGTGCGCGCTCGCCGACATCGGTCGCCGTGACCTCGACGGTGTCGAGGGTGGTCGCCTGCTCGGACGCGGTGGCGGGCGCGATGGCGGCGAGGCTGCCCAGAACGGCGATGGAACGCAGGGAGAAATGCCTAGAACTGAGGAGGCGCCGGCGGGGAGGCAGAACGAACATGGGCAAGCACTATCTTTCGTTGGATGCTCGCTCGGCTGCCCGCTCCGGCCGAGCCGCGTGTTGCGGCGTCCGCAACAGGACCAGGCAAGCCAAACGAAGAGCGGGATGGTGATGCCTGCCCGAGCGGCGTCGCCGGCTCGGTCTGTCAACTGGCATCGGGGGGCGGGAAGTTTACAGCAGGCGTCCGACGCGTCACGCGCCGTGGTCGCAGCCCGCGGCTCTGTCTGCCATGCGGAGGCGGTCGCGCACGTCTCGCCACAGGTCGTTTCGCATGCCGGGTTCATGCCAGCCGGGTTCATGCAGGTGGAAGCACCGCGGGCGCTGCGGTACGCGCCGCAGCGCAGGCCTAGGTCGGATCGCCACCGGTCGCGTCCGCCGCCAGCGGTACCGCCAGCCCGGGCGTGACCGCGGCCACGGCCGCGGCAGGGCGCTTGGGCAGCAGCAGGCGCGTGCCCAGGCCGCGCAGCAGCGTGTTGCCCGGCATCTCGACCAGCCGGTACATCGCCCAGGCCGCCACCAGGATCGCCGCGGTGACCGGCACCGCCAGCCATGGGCTAGGGCGGACGTCGTCGCCGAGCAACGCCATTGCCGCGTAGATCAGCGGAATGTTCAGCAGGTACATGGAGAAGCTGCACTCGCCGCACATGGTGATGAACCGGTTGCCGAACAGGCGCGTGCTCAGGCCGGTGTCGAACGAGAACAGGAATACGAAGACGCCGGCGAACAGCGCCGGTTCCAGGCCCAGATACAGCTCGCGCTTGGTGCCGAGGTCGATGTCGATCACGCCGGCCACCACCAGGCCGATCGCGGCCAGCGTCAGCGCCTGCATGGCGCCCAGGGATCTCAGGCCGACGCCCGCGGCGACCCGGCTGCGCAGCAGGCCGAACAGCACGCCGGTGAAGAAGTAATGGATCTTGGAGCCGACGAAGGTGCCCGGCAGTGCCGCGCGTTGGGTCATCAGGGCGAACACGGCGACCAGCGCCACGATCAGCAGCGCCGCATTGCCGCGGCTGCCGAGCGACCACAGCGCCGCCCACAAGCCGACGAAGACCACGTAGAACTGCACTTCGGGCGGAATGCTCCACAGCGCCGAGACATTGCCGGAGAACAGCAGGTGGCGGGCGAGGTTGCGATGGGTGATCGCGTAGACGAAATTGGAGTCGACCAGGTTGTAGATCAGGTACGACCCGATCACCACCGTGAGATAGGCGGGGGCGATGCGCGAGAAGCGGGAGATGCCGTAGCGCGCCACCGCGGTGTAGTCGAACGGCTTTTCGCCGTAGAGGAACGCCATCAGGAAGCCGCTGAGGGTGAAGAACACCATGACCCCCATCTCGCCGGGGTGCAGCGGGCTGATCGCGAAGAAATGCTCCTCCGCCAGGTGCGCATAGACCACCAGCAGCGCGGCCATGCCGCGGATGCCGGTGAGCGAATCGATCCGTTGTTCCTGACCCATCGAGGGCATCTCCGTGACAATGGCGAGTCAATCGCATCCATGCCCCGCGCCCGCACGCTGCCTCGAGCGGCGCGCGGCCAGAAGGCATAGCGTTATTTCATGAGTCGATCAACGTCGACGCGTTGGCGCGCACCCGGCCAACGCAGACCCGCTTACATCGTGGCCGGATTGTAGGGGATCCAGGCGTAACGGCAAGCAACAGCGGTCGCGCTTCGCGACCGGCGCCCATCGCGGCGCGTGCCGGGCTGGCGATCGATGGGGCCCGGGGCCAGGCGGTGCCTGGCTCCGGACGGCGCGAGCGGCCTTGGCGCGGTTCAGCCCAGGATGCCAGGCAGATCCAGTCCCTTTTCCTTCGCGCAGTCGAGCGCGATCGGGTAGCCGGCGTCCGCGTGCCGCATCACGCCGGTGGCGGGGTCGTTCCACAGCACGCGGGCGATGCGCTTGGCCGCCGCCTCGGTGCCGTCGCAGACGATGACCATGCCGGCGTGCTGGGAGAAGCCCATGCCGACGCCGCCGCCATGGTGCAGCGAGACCCAGGTGGCGCCGCTGGCAGTGTTGAGCAGGGCGTTGAGCAGCGGCCAGTCGGAGACGGCATCGGAGCCGTCGGCCATCGCTTCGGTCTCGCGGTTGGGCGAGGCGACGCTGCCCGAATCCAGGTGGTCGCGGCCGATCACCACCGGCGCCTTCAGCTCGCCGTTGGCGACCATCTCGTTGAACGCCAGGCCCAGCCGGTCGCGATCGCCCAGGCCGACCCAGCAGATCCGCGCCGGCAGGCCCTGGAACTTGATCTTCTCGGCGGCCATGTCCAGCCAGCGGTGCAGATGCGGGTTGTCCGGGATCAGTTCCTTGACCTTGGCGTCGGTCTTGGCGATGTCCTCCGGATCGCCGCTCAGCGCCGCCCAGCGGAACGGGCCGATGCCGCGGCAGAACAGCGGGCGGATGTAGGCGGGCACGAAGCCGGGGAAGTCGAAGGCGTTCTCGACGCCTTCTTCCAGGGCCATCTGTCGCAGGTTGTTGCCGTAGTCCACGGTCGGCACGCCCAGCGCGTGGAAGGCGAGCATGGCGCGGATGTGGTTGGCCATCGAGTCGCGCGCGGCGGCCTCGACTTCCTTCGGCGCGCTCGCGCGCTTTTCGTCCCACTCTTCCACGCTCCAGCCCTGCGGCAGGTAGCCGTTGACCGGGTCGTGCGCGGAGGTCTGGTCGGTCAGCAGGTCCGGCTTGACCCCACGCACCAGCAGTTCGTCCAGCACGTCGGCGACGTTGCCGAGCAGGCCGACCGACAGCGGCTTCTTCGCCGTGCACGATGCCTCGATCAGGCGCAGCGCTTCGTCCAGGTCGTCGGTCCAGGTATCGAGATAGCCGGTGCGCAGGCGCATCTCGATGCTGCTCTTGCGGCATTCCACCGCCAGGCACGAGGCGCCGGCCATCACCGCGGCCAGCGGCTGCGCGCCGCCCATGCCGCCGAGGCCGCCGGTGAACAGCCACTTGCCGGCCAGGCTGCCGGCGTAGTGCTGGCGGCCCATCTCGACGAAGGTTTCGTAGGTGCCCTGGACGATGCCCTGCGCGCCGATGTAGATCCAGCTGCCGGCGGTCATCTGGCCGTACATGGCCAGGCCCTTTTTATCCAACTCGTTGAAGTGGTCCCAGGTGGCCCAGCGCGGCACCAGGTTGGAATTGGCGATCAGCACGCGCGGCGCATCTGCGTGGGTGCGGAACACGCCGACCGGCTTGCCGGACTGCACCAGCAGGGTCTGGTCGTCGTCCAGGCGCCTGAGCGCGGCCACGATCGCATCGAAGGATTCCCAGTCGCGCGCGGCGCGGCCGATGCCGCCGTACACCACCAGTTCCTGCGGGCGTTCGGCCACGTCCGGATCCAGGTTGTTCATCAGCATGCGCAGCGGCGCCTCGGTCAGCCAGCTCTTGCAGCTGAGGGTGCTGCCGGTGGGCGCGTGGATCGTGCGGGTGGTGTCGAGGCGGGTCATGCGGCGCTCCGGGAGTGGGCGAAGTGGAGACAGGACGCGAGCACCTGCTGCAGCGTGCGGCGCAGCGGCGCGGCGTGGTCGGGGTCCAGCGGCGTGGGCCAGGTGCGCTCGTCCACGCGCGCGGGTTCGTGCATATAGCCGCGGCAGGCCAGTTCCATCTGCAGCGTGTGCACGCCGCCGGGAACATCGCTGTAGTGGCGGGTGATGTAGCCGCCCTTGAAGCGTCCGTTGCGCACATGGCCCATGCCGCTCGCCGCGCACAGCCGCTCGACCGCATCGGTGAGCGCAGGGTCGCAGCTGGTATCGGGCGCACCGGAACGGCCGGCGCTGCCGATGTTGAACTGCGGCAGCTCGCCGTCGAACAGGTGCGGGATATGCGAGCGGATCGAGTGCGCGTCGTACACCACCACGGTGCCGTGGATCGCGCGCAGGCGCGCGATCTCCGCGGCCAGCGCGGCGTGGTAGGGCGCGAACCAGGTGTCGCGGCGGCGGGCGATCTCGGCCGCGTCCGGGCCATGCCCGTCGCGATACAGCGACTGGTTGTCGAAGGTGGTCAGCGGGCACAGGCCAGTGGTGTTCTGGCCTGGGTACAGCGAGACGCCGCTCGGGTCGCGGTTGAGATCGATCACCGAGCGCGACACCGCCGAGCGCAGCGTGGTGGCGCCCATGTCGCCGGCGAACGCGTACAGCTCGTGCACCCACCAGTCCGCGTCGCGGCGGGCCAGCCACGGCGAGACGAAACGCGCGGCCAACGCGTCGGGCAGTTCGGTGCCGGTGTGCGGGAAGCTGACGATCAGCGGCGCATCGCCGCGGTGGACGCTGAGCCAGTCGGGCAGGGATGTCATGAAAGCCTCGCTTTGCTTCTTTTGTAGGAGCGGCTTCAGCCGCGACCGGATGTCACTGGTGACGGCCGGTCGCGGCGGATCCCGAAAAGGGGACAAGAGCCGCTCCTACAAGGGGTCATGATCCGGACATTGCATCGGGCAGCGACACATCGACCGCGCCCGCCAGCGCACCATCGCGCACCAGCGCCGTGGCGGCGAGCATGTCCGGATGGAAGTAGCGGTCGTCCTGCAGCGCCGGCACCTGCGCGCGCAGCAGCGCGCGCGCCGCTTCCAGTGCGGCGCTGGAGGTCAGCGGCGCATGGAAATCGCAGCCCTGCGCGGCGGCGAGCAGCTCGATGCCGACCACGTTGGCCGCGTTCTCGGCCATCGCCAGCAGGCGCCGCGCGCCGTGCGCGGCCATCGACACGTGGTCTTCCTGGTTGGCCGAGGTCGGGATCGAGTCGACGCTGGCCGGGTAGGCGCGCTGCTTGTTCTCCGACACCAGCGCCGCGGCAGTGACCTGCGGAATCATGAAGCCGGAGTTGAGCCCCGGCTTGGGGGTCAGGAACGCCGGCAGCCCGGACAGCGCCGGATCCACCAGCATGGCCACGCGGCGCTCGCTGATCGAGCCGATCTCGCACACGGCCAGCGCCAGCATGTCGGCGGCGAAGGCTACCGGCTCGGCGTGGAAGTTGCCGCCGGACAGCGCCTCGCCGGTGTCGCTGAACACCAGCGGATTGTCGGACACGCCGTTGGCCTCGATCGCCAGCGTAGTCGCGGCCTGGCGCATCACGTCCAGCGCCGCGCCCATCACCTGCGGCTGGCAGCGCAGGCAGTACGGATCCTGCACGCGCACGTCGTTGTCGCGATGCGAGTCGCGGATCGCCGAGCCCTGCATCAGCGCGCGCAGCGCCGCGGCGGTGGCGATCTGCCCGTGCTGGCCGCGCAAGGCATGGATGCGCGGATCGAACGGGGTATCCGAGCCCTTCGCCGCCTCGGTCGACAGCGCGCCGGCGACCAGCGCGGCATGGAACACGCGCTCGATCTCGAACAGCCCGGCCAACGCGTAGGCGGTGGAATACTGGGTGCCGTTGAGCAGCGCCAGGCCTTCCTTCGCGCCCAGCGCCAGCGGCTGCAGCCCGGCCTGCGCCAGCGCTTCGTGCGCCGGCAGGCGCCGGCCGCCGACGAAGGCCTCGCCGACGCCGATCATTACCGTCGCCAGATGCGCCAGCGGCGCCAGGTCGCCGGAGGCGCCGACCGAGCCCTGGCACGGCACCACCGGCACCACGTCGTGGCGCAGCAGCGCTTCCAGCAGGGCCAGCGTGGACGGACGCACGCCCGACGCGCCCTGCGCCAGGCTGGCCAGCTTCAGCGCCATCATCAGCCGCACCACCGGCGCCGGCATCGGCTCGCCGACCCCGGCCGCGTGCGACAGCACGATATTGCGCTGCAAGGTGTCCAGGTCCTCGCGCTCGATGCGCACGCTGGCCAGCTTGCCGAAGCCGGTGTTGATGCCGTACACCGGCGCGCCCTTGGCGACGATCGCTTCCACCGTCTGCGCGCTGCGCAGCACCGCCTCGGCGCAGCCGGGGTCCAGGCGCACGCCGGCGCCGCGGTACACGTCGCGCCATTGCGCCAGGCTCACCGCGCCGGGGCGCAGCAGGATCTCGTGGTCGTTCATTGTCCCCTCCAGATGCGCGCATGCAGCGGGTTGAAGCCCATGCGGTAGACCAATTCGGCCGGTTGTTCGATGTCCCAGATCGCCAGGTCGCACTGCAAGCCGGCGCGCAGCCGGCCGACCTGCTCATGGCGTCCCAGCGCGCGCGCCGCCTCGCGGGTGAAGCCGGCGATGCATTCGGCCACGGTCATGCGGAACAGCGTCGCCGCCAGGTTCATCGCCAGCAGCGGGCTGGTCAGCGGCGAGGTGCCGGGATTGCAGTCGGTGGCCAGCGCGCGCGGCACGCCGGCGGCGCGCAGCGCGGCGATCGGCGGCAGCTGCGTGTCGCGGGTGAAATAGAACGCGCCCGGCAGCAGCACCGCGACGGTGCCGGCGGCGGCCATCGCGGCGACGCCGGCGGCGTCCAGGTATTCGACGTGGTCGGCCGAGAGCGCGCCGTAGCGCGCGGCCAGCGCCGCGCCGCCCTGGTTGGACAACTGTTCGGCATGGATCTTCAGCGCCAGGCCGTGGCGTTGCGCGGCCTGGAACACCTGCTCGGTCTGCGCCGGGCTGAAGGCCAGGTGCTCGCAGAACACGTCCACCGCCTCGGCCAGGCCCTGCGCGGCGACTGCGGGGATCATCCGTTCGCAGACTTCGTCGATGTAGGCCTGCGCGTCGACGCCGGGCGGCACCGCGTGCGCGCCGAGGAAGGTCGGCGCCACCACGACCGGGCGCAGTTCGCCCAGCCGCCGCGCCACGCGCAGCAGGCGCAGTTCGTCGTCCAGGGTCAGCCCGTAGCCGGACTTGATCTCCACCGTGGTCACGCCCTCGGCCAGCAGCGCGTCCAGTCGCGGCAGGCTGGCGGCGAGCAGCGCGGTTTCGTCGGCGGCGCGGGTGGCGCGCACGGTCGAGACGATGCCGCCGCCGGCGCGGGCGATGTCGGCGTAGCTGGCGCCGAGCAGGCGTTGCTCGAACTCGCCGGCGCGGTTGCCGGCGTAGACCAGATGGGTATGGCAGTCGATCAGGCCGGGGCCGATCCAGCGCCCGCCGCAGTCGACGCTGTGCAGCGCGGCCAGCGGTGCCGGCAGCGCCGCGGCGGCGCCGGCGTAGACGATGCGGCCGTCGCGGCAGGCGACCACGCCGTCGCGGACCAGCCCCAGGCCGCCGTCCTCGGCGTCCAGCGTCATCAGGTGGGCGTTGTGCCAGAGCGTGTCGCAGGGCATGGTCACGGGCAGGCTCGTCGGTTATTTTGTATATACAATATTGTGGTCGACGGAGGGTGTCCAGTGCAGACCCTGGCGCAGCAACAGGCGGGCGGGAACGAGGCGGCGAGCGGTTTCTGGTGCGCGCAGGCGCTGTTGCCGGAAGGCTGGGCGCGCGACGTGCGGATCGAGGTTCGCGGCGGGCGCATCGCCGCGGTGCAGGCCGGCGTGGCCGCGGTGCCAGGCGACTCCACGCTGGCGATCGCGGTGCCCGGGCTGGGCAACCTGCACAGCCACGCCTTCCAGCGCGGCATGGCCGGGCTGACCGAACTCGGCGGCCGCAGCGGCGACAGCTTCTGGAGCTGGCGCGAGCTGATGTACCGCTTCGTGCAGCGGCTGGATCCGGACAGCATGCAGGCCATCGCCGAGCAGGCCTACGTGGAGATGCTCGAGGCCGGCTTCACCCGCGTCGGCGAATTCCACTACCTGCACCACGCCGCCGACGGCCGGCCGTATGCCGACCGCGCCGAGATGGCGCAGCGCCTGGCTGCCGCGGCGCAGACCAGCGGGATTGGTTTGAGCCTGCTGCCGGTGTTCTACGCGCATGCGGACTTCGGCGGCGCCGCGCCGAACCCGGCGCAGCGGCGGCTGATCCACGACGTGGACGGCTACGCCGACCTGCTGACCGCCAGCCGCCGCGCCTTGCGCGGCCTCGACGACGCGGTGCTCGGCATCGCCCCGCACAGCCTGCGCGCGGTCACCCCGGACGAACTGGCCGCGCTGCTGCCGCTGTGCGACGGCCCGGTGCACATCCACATCGCCGAGCAGACCCGCGAGGTCGACGCCTGCCTGGCCTGGAGCGGGCAGCGGCCAGTGCAGTGGCTGCTCGCGCACGCGCCGGTGGATGCGCGCTGGTGCCTGGTCCATGCCACCCATGTCGATGCCGGCGAAGTGCAGGCGATCGCCGCCAGCGGCGCGGTGGTCGGCCTGTGCCCGATCACCGAGGCCAACCTCGGCGACGGACTGTTCCCGATGCGCGCGTTCGTCGATGCCGGCGGGCGCTTCGGCGTCGGCTCCGATTCCAACGTGTTGATCGATGCGGCCGAGGAACTGCGCCTGCTCGAATACGGCCAGCGCCTGCAGCTGCGCGGACGCAACGTGCTCGCCGGCGACGCCGCGGCCTCCAGCGGCCGCTTCCTGTTCCAGTCCGCGGCGCAGGGCGCGGCGCAGGCATTGGGCGTGGAGCAGGGCCTGCGCGTGGGCGCGCCGGCCGACCTGGTCGAACTGGATCCCGCGCACCCGGCGCTGTGCGCGCGCAACGGCGATGCTTTGCTCGACAGCTGGATCTTCGCCGCGCGGCGCGGTGCGGTGCGTTCGGTCTGGCGCAACGGCCGCGCGCTGGTGCGCGACGGCCGCCATCATCGCCGCGACGCGGTCGCCGCGGCCTACGCGCGGGCGCTGACCGCGCTGTTGGACGCATGATCCGGCGCCGTCCGCTGCGCGCCGCAGCGCAGGCGCGCCGATGAGCCAGCCCCGGCCCGCGGCGACGCTCAACCACCGCATCCGCAGCGACATCGAAGGCCGCATCCGCAGCGGCGAATGGCCGCCGGGCCATCGCATCCCGTTCGAACACGAACTGATGGCGCAGTACGCCTGCTCGCGGATGACGGTCAACAAGGTGCTGGCGATGCTCGCCGACGCAGGCATGATCGAGCGCCGGCGCCGCGCCGGCTCGTTCGTGGCGCGGCCGCATCCGCACATGGAACAGGTGGCGCTGGAGATCCCCGACATTCCGGTCGAGGTCGCCGCGCGCGGCCACGCCTACCGTTTCGAACTGATCGAGCGGCGCCAGCGCGCGCCGCGTTCCGAGCTGCCGCAGGAGGCCGAGGTCGCTGCCGCCGGCACGCTGCTGTCGCTGCACTGCCTGCATTTCGCCGACGGGCGCCCGTTCGCGCTGGAGGAGCGGGTGATCAATCCGGTGGCGGTGCCGGAAGCGCTGCAGATGGATTTCGCGGTGACCGTGCCCGGCAGCTGGCTGCTGCAGCACGTGCCGTGGACCCGTGCCGAACACCGCATCAGCGCGGTCGGCGCCAACCCCGCGCAGGCGGCGCGCTTGCTGGTCGCGGCCGGCACCGCCTGTTTGCTGATCGACCGGCAGACCTGGCGCGGCGAACAGGCCGTCACCTTCGTGCGCCAGGTGTTCCTCGGCGACACCTACGACCTGGTCGCGCGGTTCTCGCCGGGCGCGCGCTGAGCCCCCGCGGCGCGGCGTCGATCGGCTGCGTCGGCGGCGTCCGATGCTGCGCCGCCGCACGCTCGCGCCGCAGCACGCGTTTGTCCTGCCTGCCGCACTCTGGCAAGTTAGCGTCCAGGACGGACGCGGCGAGGGGCCACGGCCGCAGAACGAGGGATGGTTCGGCATGACGTATTTCGTTACGGGCGCCACCGGTTTTATCGGCCGTTATCTGATGGCCAACCTGATGCGGCGCAAAGGCCTCATCCACGTCCTGGTCCGCAAGGAGTCGCAACGCAAGTTCGATGCGCTGGTGCGCGAGCAGGGCTGGGACGCCAAGCGCCTGGTGGTGCTGCACGGCGATGTCGGCGCCGATTGCTGCGGCCTGGGCGAGGCGCAGCGGCAGGCGCTGCGCGGCAAGGTCAAGCACTTCTTCCACCTGGCGGCGCTGTACGACCTCACCGCCAAGGCCGAGGCGCAGCGGGTGGCCAATCTCGACGGCACCCGCAACGCGCTGGAACTGGCCGCGCAACTCGATGCCGGCATCTTCCACCACACCAGCTCGATCGCGGTGGCCGGGCTGTATCCGGGCATCTTCCGCGAGGACATGTTCGAAGAGGCCGAAGGCCTGGACGATCCCTACCTGCGCACCAAGCACGACGCCGAGGCGCTGGTGCGCGCGGAAACCCGGATCAAGTGGCGCATCTACCGCCCTGGCATGGTAGTCGGCGATTCGCGCACGGGCGCGATCGACAAGATCGACGGGCCGTATTACTTCTTTCCGCTGATCAAGAAGCTGCGCCAGTTGTTGCCGCCGTGGGCGCCGATGCTCGGCATCGAGGGCGGGCGCATCAACCTGGTGCCGGTGGATTTCGTCGCCGACGCGATGGACCACATCGCGCACAAGCCCAAGCTCGACGGTCACACCTTCCACCTCACCGATCCTGAGCCATTGCGCGTTGGCGAGGTGCTCAACGTGTTCTGCCGCGCCGGCCACGCGCCGGAGATGACCTTGCGGGTGGACGCGCGGATGTTCGCGTTCGTGCCGTCGGGCATCCGCGCCGCGCTCGGCGGCCTGCCGCCGATCCGCCGCTTCACCGGCATGCTGCTGCGCGATTTCCGCATCCCGCGCGAGGTGCTGAAGTTCATCACCTATCCCACGCGCTTCGACAGCCGCGAGACCGAGCGCGCGCTGAAGGGCAGCGGCATCGCCGTGCCGCGCCTGGAAGACTACGCCTGGCGCCTGTGGGACCACTGGGAACGGCACCTGGATCCGGACCTGTTCGTCGATCGCACGCTCAAGGGCAAGGTGCGCGGCAAGGTGGTGCTGATCACCGGCGGGTCCTCCGGCATCGGCCTGGCCACCGCGCAGCGCGTGGCCGAGGCCGGCGCCACCACGATCATCGTCGCCCGCGGCGAGCAGGATCTGTTCGCCGCGCGCGATGCGATGAACGCCAAGGGCGGCAAGGTGTTCGCCTATACCGCCGACCTGTCCGACCTGGCCGGCTGCGACGCGCTGCTCAAGACCGTGCTGGAGGCGCACGGCCACGTCGACGTGCTGATCAACAACGCCGGCCGCTCGATCCGCCGCTCGATCGAACTCAGCTACGACCGCTTCCACGATTTCGAGCGCACCATGCAGCTGAACTACTTCGGCAGCCTGCGCCTGATCATGGGCGTGCTGCCGGGCATGACCGGGCGGCGCAAGGGCCACATCATCAACGTCAGCTCGATCGGCGTGCTGGCCAATTCGCCGCGTTTCTCCGCCTACGTGGCGTCGAAGGCGGCGCTGGACGCGTGGAGCCGCTGCGCGCAGGGCGAACTGTCCGGCAAGGGCATCAGCTTCACCACGGTCAACATGCCGCTGGTGAAGACGCCGATGATCGCGCCGACCAAGATGTACGACAGCGTGCCCACGCTGAGCGTGGACGAGGCCGCGGACCTGATGGTCAAGGCGATCATCGAGCGCCCGAGCCGGGTGGCCACGCGCCTGGGCATCTTCGCCGCGCTGGTCAACGCGGTCGCGCCGAAGGCCTACGAGGTGGTGATGAACACCGCCTTCGAACTGTTCCCCGACTCGGCCGCGGCCAAGGGCGACCGCAAGGCGCTGCGCGAAGCCAAGCCGAGCCAGGAGCAGATCGCGTTCGCCGCTTTGATGCGGGGGGTGCATTGGTGATGAGCCGGGATTTGCGCGTCGGGATCGGGGATTCGCAAGAGCGTGGCGCCTGCGAATTCATCGTCCCGCTGTCTGCATCCGGCGCGGCGAATCCGCTTTTACCAATCCGGAATGCCCAATCCCGAATCTCGGCTCAGAACGTTCTACATTGCCGCCAGCGGACCGGCTCGTCGTGGCCGGGACGCGGATTGAGTTGGATGCGCACGGTGCGCAGCGCGGGATAGCGTTCCACTTCCTTGCAGATCAGCGGCAGCACCTGTGCGTCGTCGCCGCTGCGGTCGATCACCAGCGTCATCTGGGTCTGCCAGATGCCGCGGATCACCCCGGGTGTCCTGGCCATGGCCTTGGAAACCGCCCGGCGATGGCCGGCTTCGGTGGCGGCGTCGGGTTCTGCGGCCGACGGCGCGGCCTCGGGCGCTGCGGTGGGGTGTGTTGCGGCGGCGACCGGCGCAGGGCCTGGCGTGGCGACCGGTGTCGGCTTGGGCGCGGCGGACGTGGCCGCAGCAGGCGCGGGCGCTGCAGGAGCGGTAGGAGCCGGGGTGGTGCCAGGCGCGGGCAGGGCGGCGCTGGACGCGGCATCGGCGTTGCGCTGCTGCAGCGCCAGCCCGCCCAGTCCGACCAGCAGACCCAGGGTCAGCGCGGCCAGGGCGGCGATGGCGGTATGCCGCTGCGCGCGCCGGCGGGAAGCGCCGATCACGCCGTCCTCCAGTTCGCTGGGCAGGTAGCGCTTGAGCATCGGCCAGATGCGGCGGCCGTCGAGGATCTCCACCGACTGCTTGTCGGCGGCGGCGATGCCGTCGCGCTGCACCTTGCCCTCGGTGACCAGGATGCCGCCCTGCGCGCCCATCAGCCGCGCCGCCGCGCCCAGTTCGTTGACCGCGGCCGAGCCGATCCGGTAGGCGCGGCCGTGCTTGCACGACAGCAGCCAGCGCGCGTCGCCGCGGGTCATCACGAAATCGCTTTGCGGTTCCAGCGCCGCATCTTCGTCGACCGCGTCGTGCAGGTCGCGTTGCTCGCGCATCGCGCGGCGCACCATGCGCGAGAAGTCGCGCCAATGCAGTCCGGCCAGGGCGTGCAGTCCGGCGGTGGTCTCGTTCTCGCGGCGGCGGACCAGCCACAGGTAGAGCGTGGCAGCGAGCCATGCTCCGACTGCCAAGACCGTTGCCACTATCCAGGAAACCATGCTCGTACCCGCGTAACGCTATTCGATGACGCCAGTTTATCGCCAGCGTGTCACGGCGCCGGCAAGGCGACAGCGGGGAACGGCGGACAGGAGAAGACCCGCCAGTCCGAAGCCGTGAGGGGAGGGGAGCAAACGGTCTTCAGGTGGACTGGCGGGCCCGCTCCGATTGTCGGAAAAAATCTGCTGCTTTGCAACAAAACGTCATTCGGACGTTGCAGGTGCCGCCGCGCGCTTGCGGCTGGCGCGTTTCGGCGCGGGGGCGGCGCTAGCGACGACCGGACCGGCGCGGCGGCGCGCCGGTGCCGGCTGCTTGGCCGCACGGGGCTTGGGTGCGGCGGTCTTCGCCGCTTTCTTGGCCGCCGGCGCCTTGCTCTGGGCCTTGCGCGCGCTGCGACCGCCGCCGAGGTTGCGCAGTTCGGCATTCAGCGCGTCGACGCGCTCGACCAGCGTGCCGAGGTCTTCGCGGCTGGGCACTTCCAGCCGGCGCAATGCGCGCTGCACTCGGTCCTCGAACACCTTTTCCAGCCGGTCCCAGGTATCGGCGGCGCGTTCGCGCGCCTGGCCGACCCGGTTCTCCACGACATCGCGCACCGCCTCCACGCCGCCGCCGGCCAGCTTGCGCGTGCTCTGTTCCAGGGTCAGGCCTTCCTTCACCAGGGTCTCGAACAGCTTGCCGCCTTCGGCCTGGGCGCGGCCGAACGCGCCGACGCCGGCCAGCCACACCTGCTGCGCCGATTCGCCCAGGCGCTTGGACAGCTTTTCCGCCTGCGCCTGCAGGCCCTCGTCGCTGGCGGCAGTCTTCTTCTTGCGTGCGGACTTCTTCAGGGTGGCCATGGCGGTGCGGTTCCTTCGGCAGTTGGGTGGCTGGGTTCGAGACTCACGACGTTGGTTAGAGTAATCACACCAGCGTCGCGACGTGTCAGTCGGCGGGCGGCGATGGGCGCCGCGTGCGGCGGGTGGCGCGGCGCTTGGCGATGACCTGGTCGACGTCGTCGAGCGCGCGGCGCAGGCGCGCGGTGGTCTCGGTCATGCGCCGCGGCTGCACGTCCACGCCATCGGTGAAGGTGCGGTGGCGATCGTTGAGGATCTGGTGGCGCAGGGCGATGCCGTGCGCGGCCAGCATCGGCTCCAGCACTTCGGCGTTGCGGCGCAGGTCGGCCAGGGTGTTGCGGTAGGCCAGCTGGCAGACGCGATGGCGCGCGGCATAGCTGAACAGATTGGTGAAGAACAGTTCGCTGTTGTCGGCATTGGGCTCGAACACCAGTTGGTCCACCCGCGGGTATTGCCGCGCGTACTTCTCCAGCCCGACCTGCATGCGCGATTGCAGTAGGGTGCGGAAGGTCTGCGACAGCACCGCCGGCAGGCCGCCGCTGAGCAGGCGCGCGCGGTCGATCTGGCCGTTGCGGCGCGGCGCGTGGGTGGCGTCGTAGGGCACCAGCGGGTTGATCCCGATCATCAGGTCGATGCCGCGCTCCAGCAGCGTGGAGGCGTGCATCGTGCGCCGCAGCGCGCCGTCGACGTAGTGGTGGCCGCCGATCTCCACCGGCGGGTACAACCCCGGCAGCGCGGCGCTGGCCTGCACCGCCAGCGAGATCGGCACCTGGTCCAGGCCCGGCTCGCCGAAGCGCACGGTGCGGCCGCTGTCCAGGTCCACCGCGACCACGAACAGGTCGGCGTCCAGCGTGCGGAAATCGTTGCTGCGGCCGCGCCGGCTGAACACGTCCTGCATGAAGCGCTCGACCCCGGCGTTGTCGAACAGCCCGCTCGGCACCAGGCCGCCGAAGCGGGTGATCAGGTCCGACCAGCGGGTCTTGCGCGGCTCGGTCAGCAGGTCGTGCCACCAGCCGTAGGCGAGCTTGGGCAGGGTCGCGGCGCGGCGCAGGTATTCGTAGACGTTGGGGCGCAGGAAATCCTCGGGCCGGAAATGCGCATCGTCGCTGTTGCCGGTGACGAAGATCCGGCAGATCTCGGCGCTGCTGATGCGATTGGCCAGCCCGGCGGTCAGGAACGCGCCGGAACTGACCCCGACGTAGCAGTCCAGCCGGGTCAGGTCGAGCCCGTCCAGGGCATCGTCCAGCGCGCGCAGCGCGCCGAGTCCGTACATGCCGCCGATCGGGCCGCCGCCGGCGATGGCCAGGCCGATGCGGCCATGGGAACGAGGGCGTGGCGAGGCGCTGTGGAGGGAAAGCATGCGCGGTCCGCAAGAGGCGTTGGCTGGAGTGTAGCCGAGCGCATGAAGCTTGCGGTCGCGCGCGGCTGCCACCATCATCGGCGCCCATGGCGCGCAGCAATCCCGTCCTCGAACGACTCGGTCGCCGCTTGGCGTGGCACCAGGCCGTGCACGATCCGGTGCACGAGCCGCGCAATGCGCTGCGCTGGCTGCAGGAACTGCGGCGCTGGCAGTCGCAGCGGCTGGAGCGCAGTTTCGAGCACTTCCTGGAAGACCCGCAGCGGCGCCCGGCGGCGATGTTCTTCCTCACCGATGTCTATGGCGACCGCGATTTCAGCCGTCGCGACGCCGACATCGTCAAGGTGCTGCCGATGATGCAGCGGCTGATGCCGGCCACGCTGCTGGACACGGTCGCCGACGGCATCGAGCTGGGCGTGCTGACCCACGCGCTGGACCTGCGCATGGCCGAGGCGCTGCAGGCGCTGGCGCCGCGCCGCAAGCGCCTGGACGATGCGCTCTACGCCGAGGCGTACCAACAGACCGGCCTGCGCCGCCTGCGCCTGCATCAGATCGACCTGATCGCCAGCGTCGGCCTGGGCCTGGCCAACGCGGTGCACACTCCCGGCGTGCGCATGCTGCTGCGCTTCGCGCGCGGCCCGGCCAAGGCGGCGGGCCTGTCGGAGCTGCAGGGATTCCTGGAGCGCGGCTTCGACGCGTTCTCCAAGCTCGGCGATGCCGAAGGCTTCATCGGCGACATCGAGGGCACCGAGCGCGAGGTGTCGCGGCGCCTGTTCGCCGGGCACCCGCAGCCGTTCGCTTTCGACTGAGCGGGGCGCTGCTGTTCCTTCTCCCACCGGGAGAAGGTGCCCCGCAGGGGCGGATGAGGGTACGGGCGAAGCCACGTGCACCCAAATCAGCGAGACGCTTTCGCGCCATACCCTCACCCCAACCCCTCTCCCGGTGGGAGAGGGGCTAGCGCTGTTCCTTCTACCCTTGGGAGAAGGTGCCCCGCAGGGGCGGATGAGGGTACGGGCGCAGCCTCGTGCACCCAAACTCAGCGAGTCGCTTTCGCGCCGTACCCTCTCCCCAACCCCTCTCCCGGAGGGAGAGGGGCTAGACGGTCCCTTCTCCCATCGGGAGAAGGTGCCCCGAAGGGGCGGATGAGGGTACGGGCGCAGCCACGTGCTCCCAAATCAGCGAGACGCTTCGCGCCGTACCCTCACCCCAACCCCTCTCCCGAGGGGAGAGGGGCTTCGCGGCTCAGCCCAGCTTCTCGGCCAGCACGCGGCGGATCTCGCTTTCCACCGTGCCCTTCAGCGCCGACAGCAGGAAGCCCAGCTCGGCGGTGACATGCACCTGCTTTGGCAGCAGCTCGATGCGCCCGTCCACGCCGGAGCGCGAGAACAGCAGCGCGTCGCCGTCCCAGCGCGATTCCAGGTCGAAACGTTCGGACAGCTTCTTGGCGGCGGTTTCGATCGCCTTGCGCGCCTGCGCAGGGGTCTTGTCGTGGTCGTGGCGGATGTCGATGCTGGACATGCTGGCTCCTGTGCGGGCATGCGGCCCGCGTAAACGATCAGGCATTGTGCGTATGCGCGGAGTGTTGTCCAGGTGCGGCGCGCTTCTTCAAGCGCGGGCAACCTGCTAGGCTCCCCGCCGTGCCCGACCTGCAAGTCCATTTCAGCAACCGCCAGCAACCCGACCGACCCCTGCGCGCGGGCGTGCACCGCATCGTGCGGCAGGCGTCCGGGCATGTGCGCGTGGTCGACGACACCCAGGGCGCGCTGCTGCTGGCGCAGTTCTGCCTGGACCGGCGCGGGCTGTGGCTGCAGGTGGCCAACGGCGCTCGCGGCATCCATGTGAACGGACGTCCGGTGCGGCGCATGGCGCTGTTGCGCGCCGGCGATGCGGTCTATGCCGATGGCGTGGAAATGGTGGTGCAGGGCGTATGCGAGCCGTTGCAGCGGCTGCCCGACGTGGCGGAAGGCGAGGGCGACGATCCGCGGCTGGTGCTGCGCGGCGTCGGCGGCCAGCACCATGGCCGCAGCTACACCCTGGACCGGGTGCGCAGCATCGGCCGCCTGCGCGACTGCGACATCTGCATCGACGATCCCGCCTTCGCCGAGCGCCATGCGCGCCTGGAGCGGCATGGCGAGCGCGTGCTGCTGCGCGGGCTCGGCGATGCGCAGACCCAGGTCAACGGCAATGCGGTACGCGATTGCTGGCTGCAGCCGGGCGACCAATTGGTGTTCGACGCGCAGCACCGCTTCGTGCTGGAAGTGCCGCAGGCCGCGGTCGGCGAGCCGCTGAAGCACGATCCGGCGAGCGCCGCGTCCGCCGCCGCGCCCGAAGCCGCGCCGCGCGCGGCCACCGCGTTGCGCTGGCCGTGGCTGCTGCTCAGCGCCCTGCTGCTGGCGGCCGCGCTCAGCGGGCTGCTGTGGTTCGGCGCGCGCTGAGCGCTCGCCAGACCCGCCAGCCCAGCAGCAACGCCAGGATCGCCGCGTACAGCAGCGGTTCGCGGATGTCCGACTTCACCAGCCACCAGAAATGCAGCACCGCCAGCACGCCGATCGCGTAGATCGCCTTGTGCAGCTTGCCCCAGTTGCGCTTGAGCCGGCGCATCCAGCCCTGGGTGGAGGTGATCGCCAGCGGGATCAGCAGCAGCCAGGCGGTGAAGCCGACGGTGATGTAGGGGCGTTTGACGATCTCCTCGAAGATCTGCGCCCAGTAGCCGCGCAGGTCCAGGCCCAGGTACACGCCCAGGTGCACGCAGGCATAGAAGAACGCGTACAGCCCTAGCATGCGCCGGAAGCGCAGCAACGCCGACTGCCCGGTCAACTGCCGCAACGGCGTGATCGCCAGGGTCAGCAGCAACAGGCGCAGCGCCCACAACCCGGTGCGGTGCTCGATCTCTGCCACCGGATCGGCGCCCAGCGCATCGCTGCCGGCCTGCCACACCTGCCAGAACTGCCAACCCAGGAACGCCAGCGGCGCCAACGCCAGCGCATGGACCACGCCCTTGGCCGCGATCAAGCCAGCCGAACCGGACTTCACGGCCATATCGCGATCGCCCAAGGCAAGCAACGCAGCTGCTCAACTCCTGAATCGCCTGCTTTTCCCGGGTCCCGAGTCCCGAGTCCCCAGTCCCGACCGTTCAATACCATTTCTTCAGATCCATCCCCGCATACATCCCCGCCACCTGCTCCGCATAGCCATTGAACGGGCGGGTCGGGATGCGTTCGGCGAACAGCTTGCTGGCCTTGCCGGCGATGCGCCGTTCGGTCTTCTGGCTCCAGCGCGGATGGTCCACCGCCGGATTAACGTTGGAGAAGAAGCCGTACTCGGAGGCCTGCAATTCGTGCCAGGCGGTTTCCGGCATGCGCTCGACGAAGCGGATCTCGACGATCGACTTGATGCTCTTGAAGCCGTACTTCCACGGCACCACCAGCCGCAGCGGCGCGCCGTTCTGCTGCGGCAGCGGCTTGCCGTACAGGCCGGTGGCGAGCAGGGTCAGCGGGTTCATCGCCTCGTCGATGCGCAGGCCTTCCTTGTACGGCCAGTCGATCGAGCGATAGCGGATGCCGGGCATCTGCTGCGGGTCGGCCAGCGTGGTGAAGGCGACGTACTTGGCCTTGGATGTCGGTGCGAAGCGTTTGAGCACCGCAGCCAGCGGTACCCCCAGCCACGGGATCACCATCGACCAGCCCTCCACGCAGCGCAGCCGGTAGATGCGCTCCTCCGGCGTGTTGCCCTTGAGCAGATCGTCCAGCGCCAGCGTGCCGGGCTTGTCGCATTCGCCGGACACCTTCACCGACCACGGTGCGGTGCGCAGGGTCTTGGCCGCCTTCGACGGATCGGTCTTGTCGGTGCCGAACTCGTAGAAATTGTTGTAGCTGGTGACGTCCTCGTAGCGGGTCAGTTCTTCGCTGGTGCGGAAGCCGCTGCGTGCCTGTTCCGGGGTCACCACGGTCTTCGGCGGGGCCGGCGGTTCGGCGTCGGCGCAGCCGGCCAGGCCGATCGTCGGCAACAGCGCCAGGGCCTGCAGCAGGCGCCGCCGGTCGCGGTAGACCGCCTCGTCGGTGATCTCGCGGCTGGGAATGTTGAGTGCATCGCGCAATGACATGGCTGACTCCTGGGGGGCGGGCGACCGCTGGCCGCTTCTTGGCAAAGACTACGCTTGCGCCGGGCCAATGGATGCAAATGCAACCTAAATTGCCCGGGCCGCAAGCTGGTGCACTGCGGCATACTAGGCGTCTTGTCCGATAGGTGTCCCATGACGCGCGCGTTCAATTTCAGTGCCGGCCCCGCTGCATTGCCGGAATCGGTCCTGCGCCAGGCGCAGGCGGAGATGTTGGAGTGGAACGGCGTGGGCGCCTCGATCGTGGAGTTGAGCCACCGCGGCGCCGAGTTCATGGCGGTGGCCGCCGAAGCCGAAGCCGACCTGCGGCGCCTGATCGGCATTTCCGACGACTATGCGGTGCTGTTCCTGTCCGGCGGCGCCACCACCCAGCAGGCGCTGCTGGCGCTGAATTTCGCCGCGCCCGGGCAGACCGTGGACTACGTGGTGACCGGGCACTGGGGCAAGACCGCGATCAAGCAGGTCGCCCCGTACGCCAACGTGCACATCGCCGCCAGCAGCGAGGCCGGCGGCTTCCATGACATCCCGCCGCGCGCCAGCTGGCAGCTCAGCGCCGATGCCGCCTACGTGCACATCACCGCCAACG
This sequence comes from Xanthomonas sp. WHRI 7945, assembly GCF_035026585.1. Lineage (NCBI taxonomy): Bacteria > Pseudomonadati > Pseudomonadota > Gammaproteobacteria > Lysobacterales > Lysobacteraceae > Xanthomonas > Xanthomonas sp. WHRI 7945. The sequence continues at coordinate 153,440 of NZ_JAYIQP010000009.1, read as the reverse complement.
AGACCATCCACGGCGTCGAGTTCCGCGACGCGCCGGACGTGGGCGAGGTGCCGCTGTTCGCCGACTTCAGTTCCAGCATCGCCGCCGAGCCGATCGACGTGTCCAGGTACGCGGTGATCTACGCCGGTGCGCAGAAGAATCTGGGGCCGGTCGGGGTCGCGGTGGTCATCATCCGCAAGGATCTGTTGCAGCGCAGCGGCCAGCCGCGCGCGGACATCTTCGACTACCGCTCGCACGCCGCGCGCGATTCCATGCTCAACACGCCGCCGACCTGGAACTGGTACCTGGCCGGGTTGGTGTTCAAGTGGATGCTGGCCGAGGGCGGGGTGGAGGAGTTCGCGCGCCGCAACCAGGCCAAGTCGGCGCTGGTGTACGCGGCGATCGACGGCTCCGGCGGCTTCTATCGCAATGAGGTGGTGGCCGATGCGCGCTCGCGGATGAACATCCCGTTCTTCCTGCCGGACGACACCCTGACCGCGCGCTTCGTCGCCGAGTCCAAGGCGGCCGGACTGCTGGCGCTGAAGGGCCACAAGGCGGTCGGCGGCATCCGCGCCTCGCTGTACAACGCGATGCCGGTGGCCGGCGCGCAGGCGCTGGTCGCGTTCATGCACGACTTCCAGCAACGCAACGGCTGAGCCATCCCCCCATGTAGGAGCGGCTTCAGCCGCGACCGGATGCTTCACAGGCTCCGGAACATCGAGGAACCACGATCCATGGCCGCAAAGCCGAAGAAATCCCCAGCCGCAGATGCGCAGCCGACCAAGCCGGCCAAGCCGAAATCCAGCGGCGCCGCCAAGCCCGCGGTGGCCACGCCGGCGCTGTCCGACGTGCGCGCCAAGATCGACCAGATCGACCGCACCATCCAGGCATTGATCGCCGAGCGCGCGCAGTTCGCGCACCAGGTCGGCAAGGCCAAGGGCAAACTCGCAGCGGCGGTGGACTACTACCGTCCCGAGCGCGAGGCGCAGGTGCTGCGGATGGTGGTGGACCGCAACCAGGGCCCGCTCAGCGACGAAGTGCTGGTGCACGTGTTCCGCGAGATCATGTCCGCCTGCCTGGCGCAGCAGGAGCCGCTGAAGATCGGCTATCTCGGCCCGGAAGGCACCTTCAGCCAGCAGGCGGTGCTCAAGCACTTCGGCCGCTCGGCGGTGGGCCTGCCGATGGCGACGATCGAGGAGGTGTTCCAGGAAGTGGAGAGCGGCAACGCCGATTTCGGCGTGGTGCCGGTGGAGAACTCCGGCCAGGGCACGATCCAGGTGACCCTGGACATGTTCCTGACCTCGAACCTGAAGATCTGCGGCGAGACCGAGCTGCGCGTGCACCAGTACCTGCTGTCGCGCACCGGCCGGCTCGATGCGATCGAGCGGATCTATGCGCATCCGCAGTCGTTCGCGCAGACCGCGGGCTGGCTGCGCGCGCATCTGCCGAAGGTGGAGAAGATCCCGGTATCGAGCAATGCGGAAGGCGCGCGGCGCGCGCGCAATGCGGAGGATGCGGCGGCGATCGGCGGGGAGAGCGCGGCGCATGTGTATGCGCTGAAGAAGGTGATCATGAAGTCGATCGAGGACGACGACGACAACACGACGCGCTTTCTGGTGATCGGGCGGCAGATTTTCCCGCCGTCGGGGCACGATCGGACGTCGGTGTTGGTGTTCATCCACGACAAGCCGGGTGCGCTGTTCGATGTGCTCAGTCCGTTCGCGCGGCATGGGATCAGCATGAACCGGATCGAGTCGCGGCCTTCGCATCAGGCGAAGTGGGAGTATGGGTTCTTCATCGATCTTGCCGGGCATGTGGAGGACGAGGCGATGAAGCAGGCGTTGGCGGAGTTGAAGGCGCATTCGGCGCAGATCAAGGTGTTGGGGTCTTATCCGGTGGCGGTGCCTTGATCTTGCTGTGTAACTGCGACCGCTGATGCAACAGCAATAGCAACAGCAGATGCAAAGGCAAAGGCTTTCGCGCGTTGCGCGACTTACTTTTCTTTGAACGGCCAAAGAAAAGTAAGCAAAAGAAAGGCCGCCCCAGTCGGGTCGCCCCGCGCTGCGCGCGGGGTCCGCGAGCAACCTGGGATTTTTCGATGGCACATCCATGTGCCAGCGAAAAACGACGCGCATCCTGCGCGCCGCCCCTGCGGGGTTTTTCCCAGGTCGCTCGCCGACCCTCAATGGGGGCCCCTGAAGAGCGCATGCAACAGCAGTGGCAACAGCAAGATCAACAGCAAGATCAAGATCAACGGCAACGGCAACGGCAACGGCAAGATTGACGGCGATGGCAAGAGCGACAGCGGAGCCCGCTTGCGGGTGGCGACGGATATCTCAGGAACGGTGATGAGCAACGAGCAGTACTGGATCGCGACGAAGGGCTCTGCTTTGCAGGGGACGTTGAATGTGCCGGGCGACAAGTCGGTGTCGCATCGGGCGGTGATGTTCGCGGCGCTGGCCGATGGGGTGTCGCGGATCGATGGGTTCCTGGAGGGCGAGGACACACGTTCGACCGCGGCGATCTTCGCCAGGCTCGGGGTCAGGATCGAAACGCCGTCGCCGTCGCAGCGGATCGTGCATGGCGTCGGGGTCGATGGCTTGCAGGCGCCGCAGGGCGAACTGGATTGCGGCAATGCCGGGACCGGCATGCGGCTGCTGGCCGGGTTGCTGGCGGCGCAGCCGTTCAACAGCGTGCTGGTCGGCGACGCGTCGCTGTCGAAGCGGCCGATGCGCCGCGTGACCGAGCCGCTGGCGCTGATGGGCGCGCGGATCGAGACCGACGCCAACGGCGTGCCGCCGCTACGCATCCACGGCGGGCAGCCGCTGCGCGGGATCGATTTCGTCTCGCCGGTGGCCAGTGCCCAGGTCAAGTCGGCGGTGCTGTTGGCCGGGCTGTACGCCGATGGCGTCACTACGGTGCAGGAACCGCATCCGACCCGCGACTACACCGAGCGCATGCTGTCCGCGTTCGGCGTGGAGATCGACTTCGCGCCGGGCCAGGCGCGGCTGCGCGGCGGCCAGCGCCTGCATGCCACCGATATCGCGGTACCGGCCGATTTTTCTTCGGCGGCATTCTTCATCGTCGCGGCCAGCATCATTCCCGGCTCGGAGATCACCCTCAAGGCGGTCGGCCTCAACCCGCGCCGGACTGGCCTGCTCGCCGCGCTGCGGCTGATGGGCGCGGACATCGTCGAGCACAACCACAGCGAACATGGCGGCGAGCCTGTGGCCGATCTGCGGGTGCGCTATGCGCCGCTGCGCGGGGCGCAGATTCCCGAGGCGGTAGTGCCGGACATGATCGACGAGTTCCCGGCGCTGTTCGTCGCCGCCGCCGCGGCGCAGGGCCGCACCGTGGTCACCGGCGCCGCCGAACTGCGGGTCAAGGAATCCGATCGCCTGGCGGCGATGGCCACGGGCCTGCGCAGCCTGGGCATCGTCGTCGACGAGACGCCCGACGGCGCCACGATCCATGGCGGTGCGCTGGGCGGCGGGGTGATCGAAAGCCACGGCGACCATCGCATCGCGATGGCGTTCGCGATCGCCGGCCAGCTGGCCGATGGGCAGGTGCGGGTCAACGACGTGGCCAACGTCGCGACTTCGTTCCCGGGCTTCGACACGCTGGCGCGCGACGCGGGATTCGGATTGGTCGCTGCCGATTGAGGGGCGACCGCGGCCCGCAGGGCGCAGGCCGCGCGGTGCGTGAATCGATCGCCGCGTCGCGGCGAAGCTGGCGGGCGCGCCGCTACGGCGCGCGCGGCGGATCGTTGGCGGGCGTCGCCGGAGCCGGTGCGTTGGAGGGAACGTCGTTTGCGCGATCGCGGCTCAGCCACCAGCCGCCGGCCGCCACCACCAGCGCGACGACAAGAATCCATGCCCACGGCGATCCGCGATGGGCATGCGAACGTGCCTCGGCATGGTTTTTCCGCGCGTACAGCTCCTGGGTATCGTGCGGTCTGGACATGGTCGTGCTCCTGCGTCTTTAGGACGCGACCAGTCTTGCCTCGATCCGGTTCGCCGTGTGTCAGCCGCCCGTGAATGCGGGGCGCGTGCCGCAAGCGTGGTTCAGCTTACTGAGCCGATTTGAAATCGAACGGAATCTCGAGGCTGCCGGCCACCGCCTGGCCCTTCTGTTGCGCCGGACGGAAGCGCCAGCGGCGCACGGCCTCCATCGCCGCACGGTCCAGTTCGCGCGAGCCGCTGCGCTTGACCAGGGCCACGCCACCGGGGTTGCCGCTGGCGTCCACCTCGACCCGCACCACCACCGTGCCGCTGTCGCCGCGGCGCAAGGCTGCCGACGGATAACGCGGCGGCGGTTGCCCTTCCAGCGGCACCGGACGATCGCCGGGTGCCAGCGCGGTGGCGTTCGTCCCCGCACCTGCGCCTTCGGCGCCACCGGGCACCGGTGCCATCGCATCGGCGGGGGGCGGGGCAGGCGGTGCGGTCTCGACCAGCTTCGGCGTGTCCTCCGCGGCGGCCGGCTTGACCTGCGGCATGTCGCTGGCGCCGCTGCCGGCGGGCAGCGGCTCGGGCAGCGGCTTGATCTCCGCCGTGTCCTGCTGCACCTGTGCCGGTTGCGGCTTGTAGAAGTCGTTGTCCTTGCGCCCGGCCAGCCACACCGCCAGGAACAGCAGCAGCCCGGCGCAGAACGCGATGCCGACGATCAGCAGGAGGCGCCGCGGCAGGCGCAGCACGATGCCGGTGTTGGAGGAGGGAGGCGACGTGGACATGGGACTCACCGTAGGGAACCGCTGGATTCTGGCATAGCCGCGGTTAATCGGTCGCGCAGCGCCTGCGCGTGGCCGGCGGCGGCCTCGCCGTTTCGGCAAAAGCGCGGCCGACAGGCGATAATGCGCGGCTCCGATCCATCCACGTGCCGCGCCCATGCTCGATCCCGTCCTGCTCCGCCAACAGCCCGCCGACCTCGCCGAGCGCCTGCGCACCAGCCGCGGCTACGCGCTGGACGTGGCCGCCCTGGAAGCCCTGGAGGCCGACCGCAAGCGTATCCAGGTGCGCACCCAGGAACTGCAGAGCCTGCGCAACAGCCGCTCCAAGGCGATCGGCCAGGCCAAGGCCAAGGGCGAGGACGTGGCCGCGCTGATGGCCGAAGTGGCCGGATTCGGCGACGAACTGAAGGCCTCCGAGCAACGCCTGGACGAGATCCGCGCGCAGCTGGAGACGCTGGCGCTGGAGATTCCCAACCTGCCGCAGGCCGACGTGCCGGCCGGCAAGGACGAGGCCGACAACGTCGAAGTGCAGCGCTGGGGCACGCCGCGCGCCTTCGATTTCGAGGTCAAGGATCATGTGGAACTGGGCGCGCGGCATGCCTGGCTGGACGGCGAGACCGCGGCCAAGCTGTCCGGCGCGCGCTTCACCGTACTGCGCGGGCCGATCGCGCGCCTGCACCGCGCGCTGGCACAATTCATGCTCGACCTGCATACCGGTCCGCACGACTACCAGGAAACCAACGTGCCGGTGATTGTCAACGCCGATAGCCTGTACGGCACCGGCCAGTTGCCTAAGTTCGAAGAGGACATGTTCGCCACCCAGCTTGGCGAGCAGAAGCGCTACCTGATCTCCACCTCGGAAATCTCGCTAACCAACCTGGTCCGCGACGAGATCGTGGAGGCCGAGCGCCTGCCGCTGCGCATGACCGCGCATTCGCTGTGCTTCCGCTCCGAGGCCGGCAGCGGCGGCCGCGACACCCGCGGCATGATCCGCCAGCACCAGTTCGAGAAGGTGGAACTGGTCAGCATCTGCCGCCCCGAGGACAGCGCCGCCGAACACGAGCGCATGACCCGCTGCGCCGAAGTGGTGCTGGAGACGCTGGGGCTGCCGTACCGCAAGGTGCTGCTGTGCACCGGCGACATGGGCTTTGCCGCGACCAAGACCTACGACCTGGAAGTCTGGTTGCCGTCGCAGCAGACCTACCGCGAGATCTCCTCGTGCTCCAACTGCGGCGACTTCCAGGCGCGGCGCATGCAGGCGCGCTGGCGCAATCCCGCCACCGGCAAGCCGGAACTGCTGCACACGCTCAACGGCTCCGGCACCGCGGTCGGCCGCGCGATGATCGCGGTGGTGGAGAACTACCAGAACGCCGACGGTTCGATCAGCGTGCCCGACGCACTGCGCCCGTACATGGGCGGCCTCGACCGCATCGGTTGAGCCTCAGCCCTCGACTGCGCACACGCAGCGGGGGCGGTTCGCAGAATTGGCGGCAGACCACCGGTTCGATCGCTCCGGCGCATTCGGCCCGGATTCGCCTTTTGTGGGAGCGACTTCAGTCGCGACGGGCTCTACTGAGACACCCGCCGCCTGCACCCGCTCCCACAATGCACCAGCTGAAAAGCCTCTGCCGGGTGTCCAGAACCATGGCCGCTGTCCGGCAGCTCCGGGCATACCAAGCGCAGCGCGGACTCCGCGGCCAGCCTGATATATCCGATCGCATTGGCGCACCGTCGACCAAGACGCCGCTGCCGCCTGATGCTTGAATCGCTTCGATCTCGTCTCTTCCAGGCCAGCCGTTCCAGCCAGCAAGGCACGACCAGTGCGGAGAGTCGCGCACCGTCAGCTCAGGCAGATCCCGCCGGCCGATGTCGAACACGGGTGTAGAGCGACTCGGGCAGTCGCCGCGCTCTTGTCCACCCAAGCTGCAGGGTAGGGCGGGCAATACGACAAGAGCCCCGGTTGCACAGCCAGGATCGTTGTGGGAGTAGAATGAACCCAATGCGATTTCATTCATCGTTCTAAATATCGAAAGAACATGCACGATCTCAACGACCTGTACTACTTCGCGATGGTGGTCGACCACGGCGGTTTCGCCGCCGCCGAGCGCGCCCTGGGCATTCCCAAGTCGCGCCTGAGCCGCCGCATCAGCCAGCTGGAAACCGACCTGGGCGTGCGCTTGCTGCAGCGTTCCACACGCCGCTTCGCCGTCACCGACCTGGGCATGAGCGTGCATCGCCACGCGCAGACGATGCTGGCCGAAGCGCAGGCCGCGCGCGAGGTGGTGGACCGGCTCAGCGCCGAGCCGCGCGGCCTGGTGCGGGTCAGCGTGCCGGTGTCGCTGGCGCAGATGCAGCTGCCCAAGCTGCTGCCGATGTTCCTCGACCAGTACCCGAAAGTGCGGTTGCAGTTGAACATCAGCAACCGCCGCGTGGACATCATCAACGAGGGCTACGACGTCGCACTGCGCGTGCGCTCGCGCCTGGACGACGACGGCAGTCTGGTGATGCGCAGCTTCGGCCAGGTGCAGGAACTGCTGGTGGCCAGCCCCAAATATCTGGACCGCGCCGGTCGTCCCAAGGATCCGGAAGAACTGGCCTCGCACGTGACCTTGAGCATCAGCGAGGACGAGGCGCGGCAGCGCTGGGAACTGCACGGACCGGCCGGCGAAGTGCGCCGCGTCGACCTGCAACCGCGCGTGGCCGGCTTCGATTTCCCGCTGCTGCAGTCGATGGTCAAGGACGGCTTCGGCATCACCCTGCTGCCGGAAACCGTCTGCGCCGACGCCGTGCGCAATGGCGAGCTGGAAGTGGTGCTGCCGGAATGGTCTCTGCCGCAGGGCATCTGCCACGCCGTGTTCGCCTCGCGTCGCGGCCTGTTGCCGGCGGTGCGCGTGTTCATCGACTTCCTCGCCGAACACCTGCCGCGGCAGATCGAGGCTTCGCGTCTGGATTGCAGCGGCTGCCCGGAGCGGATCAAGGTCAAGCATTCGACCCTGGGCGCGATGGCGGTCGAAGCCGGCTGAGCAAAAACCACGCGGGCGTGCGAAAATGCGCGCGTGCAGCGACGCTGGCGCGACATAGCGTGGCGATCTTCGGCAATGGTGGTATCGCGGCCAACGGCGACGATGCATCGCTGCCGAAGTGCAGGGCGGAGACGTTTGGCGCATGCCCGCACAGGCTGATGCGGTCTGGTTGCAATCGGAGAGATGGCCGAGCGGTTTAAGGCACCGGTCTTGAAAACCGGCGAAGGGTCAAACCTTCCGTGGGTTCGAATCCCACTCTCTCCGCCATTCGGTTTCGACCTGTTTCTTCGACAAGCGCCGAGCGCGTTCTTCGCATGTGCGATTGCGCTGGATGCATGCGCCATGCGCGCCTGAAATGTGGTCGTTGTGGAGCGTCAGAAAATTACGCTTCGGTACGGCGTACAAGTGATGCATTGAAACTCGGATTTCGGATCGCGCGAGGTCAGGGAAATCTGACCCGACATCAGGCTTTGTCCTGATAACGTTGTCGCCGGCAGGTCGCGATACTGCACCTGCCTGACGCAGGTACCGCCGCGCTTTCCTAGAGGAGCGAAATAGGCTGGTCACTCGCCCTGCGTGCCGAGCCTTGAGTAAGCTCGGCGTGGTGTTTTTTTCGCCATGATGACAGCGCCCTGCTGCTTACTTAGCGTGGTGTGAAATCTGGATGATTTGTCTACAGATTCTTGTTGCCCTGAACAATTCACGCCGCTAGTCTGATTGCGTGGCGTTCGCTGCGTTGGGGTTATACGAGATGGCCATCAGGGTTTTTCTGGTCGACGATCACGCTCTTGTCCGTACCGGGATGAAGCTGATCCTTTCGAATCAAACAGATATCGAAATCGTCGGCGAGGCCGAGAGCGGCGAGGCCGCGATGCCGCAGATCCGTCAGCTGAAGCCCGACATCGTGCTGTGCGATCTGCACATGCCCGGGGTCAGCGGGCTGGAAGTGACCGAGCGCATCGTCAAGGGCGATCACGGCACCAAGGTCATCATCGTTTCGGTGCTGGAGGACGGTCCGTTGCCCAAGCGCCTGCTCGAGGCCGGCGCGTCCGGCTACGTGGGCAAGGCCGGCGACGCGCAGGAACTGTTGCGCGCGGTGCGCGACGTGGCGATGGGCAAGCGCTATCTCGGTGCCAATATCGCGCAGAACCTGGCGCTGGCGAACCTGGAGGGCGGCGGTTCGCCGTTCGACGCCTTGTCCCCGCGCGAACTGGAAGTCGCGCTGCTGCTGACCCGCGGGCTGCGCCAGGAAGACATCGCCAAGCGCTTGAGCCTCAGTGCCAAGACGGTCAACACGCACAAGGCGCGGCTGTTCGAGAAGGTCGGCATCCACGACAACATCGCGCTGGCGCGCCTGGCGACGCAGTACGGATTGCTGGATCCGGCGCATCCGTTGTAACCGTAGCCGGCGCGCTTGCGTCATGCACAAAAATAAAGCGACCCGACCGGTCGCTTTTTTTGTGCCGCGCCATATGCGTCCGGCGCGGCTTGGCGGTGCCATGGTGATCGTATCCCTTGGATCGACTGGACGAGGGCGCTACCTGTTCAAGATGGTGCAGGCCCGATTTTTCGGCCGCGGTGGGCGCGATGCAGGAAGCCGTCGCGACTGAAGTCGCTCCCACAAGTGCAGGTGTCGGTTCCTGATCGAATGCCTGCAAGGCAGCGTGCGGATGGCGCCTGTCGCGACTGAAGTCGCTCCTACAGGGAGCGGGGTCGGGATCTTTGGCTGGCTTGTGTATCGGGCAGTTGTGCGGCGAGTTGCCCGGCGAAACGATTGTCGTCCGGATGCCTGTGAGGTCGAGCCCTGGGGCGCGTAGGCGGGGATCGTGCGCGGACCACGTCCGCATCGTCTTGCGTAATAGCTGCAAGGCGCGCGGACGACAGGCAAAAAAAAGCGGCCCGAAGGCCGCTTTTTTCTGCTGCGAAGAACGGCGCCGATCAGCTGGCGCGTTCCTTGTGCTCCTTGTCGTCGTCGCCCTCGCTGTCGTCGCTCTTGGGGCGCGGCGGCTGGTGCTGGGCGACCGCGACCGGCGCATCCGCCGGAGGGGCGGGCGGTGCGTCGAACAGGCCGTTGCTGGTCGTATCGGCAGGCGCCGGTTCTGCGCTGCCGACATGGTTGCTTTCGGCGGCGTTCGACTGCGGGGCTGCCGCGATCGGCGCAGGTGCCGGTGTCGTCGGTTCGACGGGGGCAGGCTGCTCGGGGAAGGCGTCCAGCAGCGTGGTCTGCACCGGCATGTAGGCCGGCTGCTTGCTGGGTTCTTCCTCGGCGAGCGGCTGCGCTGCCGGCGCGGCGTCCTGCTGCGGCTCGATAGCCGCCGTTGCCGGTTGCTCGGCCGGCGCGGCCGACGCCGCAACAGTTTCCGTGCCGGCGGCGCTTTGCTTCGTGGCGACCGGGACGGGCTGCTCGACGATCGGCGCAGGTGCCGGCTGCAGTGCGTCCTCGATGGTCTCCGGCGGTGCCGCTTCGGAAGCGGCCGACTCGGTGACGATCGACGGAGCAGGCTCCGCGGCAGGCACTGCCTCGGAACGCGCCGCTAGCGCCTCGCGGACGGGCGGCAGCGGTGCTGCCGCTGTCGGCGGCACCGTTTCTGCCTGCACGGTGCCGACCGATGCCGCGTCGACCGTTGCCGTCTCGGCAACGGAGGGCGGAGTTGCGATCGCTGCGACTGGCGCGGCCTGCACCTGCGCGGTGCCGTCCTCGGTCTGGGGCGCTGCGGTTGCAACCACCGGTGCGGCCTGCTGCGCCGGCGCGGTATCGCCCTCGGCCTGCGGCACCACGGTTGCAGCTGCGACGGCCGGCGCGGGGGCGTTAGCGGCCTGCTCGTGCCGCGGCGGACGCGGCTCGCGCTTTTCCCGCGGCGCGCGCGGTGCCTGCTGCGGCTTGGCCTCGGCGGCTTCGGCCGGGGCGGCGTCGTCGTCGAAGTCGAACTCCGGCTGGCTGCGGCTCGGCGCCGGCGCGGTTTCGCCGTCGCTGTCGCTGTCGCCGGCATCCAGTTCGTTGTCGTTGTCGTCGAACCCTGCGCCCTCGCTGCCGCTGCCGGCTTCGCCGTTGCCGCGACGGCGGCGACGGCCGCCACGACGGCCGCGACGGCGGCGGCCGCCGGCCTCGCCGTTGGCGTCGTCGGCATCGCCGCTCTCGCCAGCCGGCACGGCCTGTGCGGTTTCCGCGGCGCTCTCGCGTTCATCGATGGTCGTCTGGACAGCATCCGGCTGCGACGCAACCGGTGCCGGCGCGGTGGTGGTGACCTCGCTGGTCGGCGCATCGTTGCTGAGCGCGGCGGCACCGCCGGCCACGGCGGCTGCCGCGATCGTGGTGGCGTCCTGCGCAACGGCGGGCTGTGCGGTGGCGGGCTTGGTTGCGGCCTCGTCCTGGCGCGGCTGGCGCTGCGGCCTGTCGCCCTGCAGCGCGGCCTGTGCCGGCTCCTGCTGCGGCTTGGGCTGGCGCGGCGGGTTCTGCGGCTGCTGCTGCTTCGGCGCCTTGGGCTGCTGCTGCGGGTTCTGCTGCTGCGGCTTGGCCTGCTGCGGCGCCTGCTCGTTGCGCGGCGGCTTGGACGCCAGGTTCTGCTGGCCGCCCTGTGCGTTGCCACCGCCATTGCCCGGACGGCGCTCGTCGCGGCGCACGTTGCCGCCGTTGCCGCGCGTGGCATTGCCGCCCTGGCCGCCGCGGCTGCCGTCGCGACGCGCATTGCGGTCGCCGCGGTCGTTGCGGTTGCGGTTGCCGTCATGGGCGCGCTGGCGCTGCGCCGGTTCGCTGGCGGTCGGCGCCGGGGCCGGGCTTTCGCCGGCACCGAAGATCCGCTTCAGCCAGCCGACCACGCCGGTGGCCGGGGCCGGGGCCGCGACCTGGGCGGGCGCCGGGGCCTGCACCTGCACGGGCGCGGCGACCGGTTCCTGCACGTCGGCCACTTCGCGCACCGGGGCCGGCTGCGAGTGCTTCACATTGGTCACCGCCGGCGCCGGAATGTTCAACTGCGCCTTGGTCAGCGCATGCACCGGCAGCTTGCGCGGGGTGTTGCGCTGGTAGCTGGGCTTGGCGCTTTCCTCGCCGAGCTCGTTCTCGCGCAGGCGGGTCACTTCGTAGTGCGGGGTGTGCAGCTGTTCGTCGGCGACGATGACGATCGGCGCGTCGTGGCGCTTCTCGATCTCGCTGAGCGCGCGGCGCTTCTCGTTGAGCAGGTAGTTGGCGATCTCCACCGGGGCCTGCACCAGCACCTGTCCGGTGTTCTCCTTCATCGCGTGCTCTTCGGCGACGCGGATGATCGACAGCGACATCGACTCGACGCTGCGCATGCGGCCATGGCCGTCGCAACGCGGGCACACGATCTGGCTGGACTCGCCCAGCGACGGACGCAGGCGCTGGCGGCTCATCTCGAGCAGGCCGAAGCGCGAGATGCGGCCGATCTGCACCCGCGCACGGTCGTACTTGAGCGCGTTCTGCAGGCGGTTCTCGACCTCGCGCTGGTGCTTGTTGGAGGCCATGTCGATGAAGTCGATGACCACCAGGCCGCCGAGGTCGCGCAGGCGCAGCTGGCGCGCCACCTCTTCGGCGGCCTCCAGGTTGGTCTGGAACGCGGTGTCCTCGATGTCGCTGCCCTTGGTCGCGCGCGAGGAGTTGACGTCCACCGCGGTCAGCGCCTCGGTCTGGTCGACCACGATCGAGCCGCCGGAGGGCAGGCGCACGCTGCGTTCGTAGGCGGCCTCGATCTGCGATTCGATCTGGAAGCGGTTGAACAGCGGGATGTCGTCGGTGTAGTGCTTGAGCTTGCGCAGGCTCTGCGGCATCACCTGCTGCATGAACTCCTGGGCATCGCCGTACATCTCGGGCGTATCGACCAGGATCTCGCCGATATCGGCGCGCAGGTAGTCGCGCAGGGCGCGGATGATCAGCCGCGATTCCTGGTAGATCAGGAACGGCGCCGGCTTGGCCAGCGCGGCCTCGGCGATCGACTTCCAGACCTGCAGCAGGTAGTCCAGGTCCCATTGCAGCTCTTCGGCATCGCGGCCGACGCCGGCGGTGCGGATGATCACGCCCATGTCGTCGGGGATGTTCAGCTTGTCCAGCGCTTCCTTCAGCGCGGCGCGGTCCTCGCCCTCGATCCGGCGCGAGACGCCGCCGGCGCTGGGCGAGTTCGGCATCAGCACCATGTAGCGGCCGGCCAGCGAGATGAACGTGGTCAGGGCGGCGCCCTTGTTGCCGCGTTCTTCCTTGTCCACCTGGACCACCACTTCCTGGCCCTCGCGCAGCAGTTCGCGGATCGTCGCCTTGTTGTGGTCGACGCCGGCCTGGAAGTAGTCGCGGGAGATTTCCTTCAGCGGCAGGAAGCCGTGGCGCTCGCCGCCGTATTCGACGAAGGCGGCTTCGAGCGAGGGTTCGAGTCGCGTGATGCGGCCCTTGTAGATGTTGGACTTCTTCTGTTCCTTGGACGGCTGCTCGATGTCGATGTCGTACAGGGTCTGGCCGTCCACGATGGCCACACGCAGTTCTTCCGCCTGCGTGGCGTTGATCAGCATTCGCTTCATTAGTTGCGTTCCTCGCGCTGCTACCGCGCGGAACGCCATGGGGTTTCGCTTCTGGTCACGCTTCGCCGCCCATCGCGCAGGCGCGGGGAGGGCGGCTTGGGTTTCCAGCGCTACGACACCACGGCGAGCCGCGGGAGCGCTTCTTTCTTTTAGGTGGTTCAGGACCGGCGGCGACTCCAGCCAGGCTGGGCGCCGCACGGGGCATGTTCAGCGCGGACGCTTGTGGCGTCCGGCGATGGCCGGGTAGGCCGGTGAGCCGCTAACATGGCCGCCCCGGGGGCGGTGGTCGCGCACTGTGCCGGAATCGTCGCAAGCCGGGCTTCTGGCCCTTAGCTAACTTCCAACGAAATCAAACCCTTATCTCGCCCCCCGAGTGTAACAGAATAAACTGCCCGATGACTTCCTCCCCGATCCCCCCCAAGCCGCGCGATGTCGCGACCAGCGCGGTGCGCATTCTCAAGGTCCCGGAAGACAGGGCTGGACAGCGCGTAGACAATTTCCTGCTCGGCCAGCTCAAGGGCGCGCCGCGCAGCCTGATCTACAAGCTGATGCGCAGCGGCCAGGTCCGGGTCAACGGCGGCCGCACCAAGGCCGAGCGCAAGCTGGAGGCGGGCGACGAGGTGCGCATCCCGCCGGTGAAGCTGCACGAGGAGGGCGAGAAGACCGCCCCGCCGGACGCGTTCATGGCCCGGCTGGAGGCGGCGATCGTCTACGAGGACGCGCGGCTGCTGGCGCTGAACAAGCCGTCCGGGGTCGCCAGCCATGGCGGCAGCGGGATCAGCTTCGGCGCCATCGAGACCCTGCGCGCCCTGCGCCCGAACCAGACCCTGGAGCTGGTGCACCGGCTCGATCGCGACACCTCCGGGCTGCTGATCGTGGCCAAGAAGCGCTCGGCGCTGACCGAGATGCAGGCGCTAATGCGGGAGGACGACCGGGTCGAGGGCCGCGGCATCAGCAAGCGCTACCTGACCCTGCTGGTCGGGCGCATGCCCGACGGGGTGATGAGCGTGGACGCGCCGCTGCACATCGGCCTGCGCCAGGGCGGCGAGCGCCATGTGCAGGTGAATGCGGCCGGCAAGGCATCGCTGAGCCACTTTCGGGTGCTGGAGCGGCGTGGCGGGCATTCCTATTGCGAGGTGCGGATCGAGACCGGCCGCACTCACCAGATCCGCGTGCATGCCCAGCACCTGGGGCATGCGGTCGCCGGCGACGACAAGTACGGCGATGAGGCGGTCAACAAGCGCCTGCGCGAGCAGATCGGGCTCAAGCGCCTGTTCCTGCATGCCGCCTCGCTGGAATTCACCCTCGACGGCGGCAAGACCCCGTACCTGCTGAATGCGCCGCTGGCCGACGAACTGGCCGAGGCGCTGAACCGCCTCGGCGGCTGAACCAGGCGCGGCCGGGCGGCGGAGACGCGCGCCGCCGCGGCCGACGCCTTCTATCCGTTGTGCTTGTCGTGGTCGTGCGCGTGGTGCGGCTCGGGGTGCGCTGGCGCCGGCCGCGGGGCAGGGCGCGGCGCGGCCGCGTGCATCGGCTGCGGCCGCGGCGGCGCGATCCGGGCCATGCGCTGCTCCTGCATCGGCGGCCGCTGCTGTTGTTCTTGTCGCGGTATGGGCTGAACGCGCTCAGGGAACTCCCGCATCGGCGCCTGCCGGTGCGCCGGCGCCGGCTGCGGGGCATTGGAAGCGGCGAACGCGTGCGGCGCCGGCCGTGGCGGTTCGGACTGGGCGAAGCGGGCCTGCGGCGCGCGCGGATCCTCCCGGTGCGGCGCGGGCATGGACATCGCGTGCTGCGGCGCTGCATGCGCCATCTGCATGTTCCCCATCGGCATCGGCGCGTTGGCGTGTGGTGCCTGCGGCATGTCGCGCCGTCGCGCTGCTGCGGCGTCGGCCATCGGCATGGCGTGGCGGGAATCGGCCGCGGACATCGGCATCGGCGGGTGCGGCGCTTGCGCCAATGGCGGCTGCGCATGCGCATCGCGTGCGGCGCCGGCTGCACTGGGGCCGCCAAGCCCGGGCTGCGGCGGCCGCGGCGCGGCGGTCGTCACCACCGGACGGCCCGGCTGCAGCATCCGTTTGTTGAAGTGCGGCGTGGACAGCTGCGCATAGTCGAGCGTGTGGCGTGGCGCCGTCGCCGGCGCGACCTGCGGCGCAGGGCCGCGCGGGTTCTGCGCCAGACGCGGCGCCAGTGCGGCGGCCGCCGCCGCAGGCATCGCCGCCAGCGCCGCCCGCTGCGGGAAACTGCGGTTGTCGTTGTGCACGAAGCTGCGCGCATCGATGCGGTTGTTGGTGATGGTGTTGTTGATGATGGTGGTGCGCGGCGCGTAGACATGGTTCTGGTAGACCACGTAGTGCGGTGCCGAGGGCGGGGCGTTCCAGTTCATGCCCCAGCTGTTCCAGCCCCAGCGATGCCAGGTCGGTTCCGGCTCCAGCCAGGCCATCGGACCATGGTGGCGATGCTCGAGCGCGTCGCCGACCAGCACGCCGACGCCGAAGGAAACGATGCCGGCGGTCACCAGATCGCCTTCGCTGTAGTAACGCGGGCGGTAGCGATACTCGCGATAGACGTCGACCGGTGCGCCATAGACCACGTCCGGATCGTAGCGCGGGACGTAGACGACATCCGGCTGCGCCGGTTCGATGACGATGGTCTGCCGCGGCGGCGGGATCCGCGCGTCGGCATAGGCCGGTTCCACCAGCGTGCGTTGCACCACCTGCACCCGTTGCTGTGGCGTGCTGCGCAGGTGGCCCTGCGCCTGCGCGCGTCCGCGCATGACCTGGATCGCGTCGAGGACCTCGTTGGGATCGTGCGCATAGGCATCGCCGAGCGCGCGGGTCCAGTCGCCGTTGCCGGCCAGTTGGTCGATCACGTCGGGAAACGCGATCAGCGCCTTGACGCTGGGATCCCACGGCTGCGCCGCGGCGGCCTGCAGACGGTCGGCCGCCGCCAGGCCGCTGTTGCTGCGCAACCAGCCCTGTGCGTCGGCGACCTGGTCCGGGTAGACCGAAGCGGCCAGGGTCTGCGCGAGCAACTTGTCGGGAAACAGCGCGATCGGCGCCACCAGCTTGTACAACTGGTCGGCGCTGGGCGGCACGTAGGGTGCGGCCACAGATGTGGCGGGTGCGGGCGTTGGTGTCGGTTGCTGCTGGCATGCACCCAGCGCCAGCACGCTCATGGCGGTGGCCAGCGCCAACGCCGACCTCGTTGATGGCAGGGAGCGGAGATCCATGCGGCACCTCTTCGACGTGGCATTGCTGAAGACGCGCGCAGCATGCTCCGGGTTGCATGTCTGCCAGCTTTCTTCGCCGCATCGCCACGACGACGTGCCTGGTGTCCGTTCAGCCAGTGCGCGACAGCCGGCTCAGGGCGTGGTGGACAGGCGGAACAGCACCAGGCTCAGCGCCAGCGTGGCCATGCCGGCGACCAGGCCGTACACGGTCTCGTGGCCCTTGGCGTAGCGCTTGGCCGCGGGCAGCAGTTCGTCCAGGGCCAGGAACACCATCACTCCGGCGATGACCCCGAACACCGCGCCGAAGATCGCTTCGGACAGGAACCGCGACAGCACCGCATAGCCGATGATCGCGCCGATCGGCTCGGCCAGGCCGGACAACAGGCTGGCGGCGAACGCATAGGACTTGCGCCCGGTGGCGTAGTGCACCGGCACCGCGATGGCGATGCCTTCGGGGATGTTGTGCACGGCGATCGCGAACGCCAGCGGCATGCCCACGGTGGGGTTTTCCAGGGTGGCGAAGAACGTCGCCAGGCCCTCCGGGAAGTTGTGCGCGGTGATCGCCACCGCGGTCAGCAGGCCGACCCGCTTGATGTAGGCACGGTTGTCGTCGCGGAACAGCGGATCCTTGGCGTTGAGGCTTTCGTGGGGATTGGGCACCAGCCGGTCGATCACCACGATCAGCGCCATGCCGGCCAGGAACGCCAGCGTGGCGTAGGCGTAACCCAGGTTCGGATCGAAGGCCTTGGTGAACGAGGTGATCGACTTGCCGAGGATTTCGGTCAACGACACGTACACCATCGCACCGCCGGCGAAGGCCAGGCCGAACGCGAGCAGGCGCGGGTTGGGACCCTTGGTGAACAGCACCAGCACGCTGCCCAGGGCGGTGGCCAGGCCGGCGGCCAGGGTGACCGCCAAGGCGATCCAGACGTTGTGCGACGAAATTTCCAGCATGCGCCAGGCGGCTCCTGTGTCGGGACAGCGATGAAAGCGGGCGCGAGGCTGGCGGAGTGTGAAGACGGCGCGCCGCCGCGTCGGCGGTGCGTTCGGGGGCGGCCGGCGGCTTGGCTCAGCCGGCGCCGTGCGCCTGCGCGTCGAGCGCGAAGCAGCGGTCCGGGCGCGGTTGCGGCACGGTGAAGTTGACCGGCACCTGGATCGTCCACGGCACCGCCTGGCCATTGCGGGTGGCGGGCTTGAACACCCATTCACGCACGCGCTGCTGCGCCGAGGCGTCGAGCTTGGGCTGGCCGCTGCTGCTGACCAACTGCACGTCGGTCGGCCTGCCTTCCACGCCGACCACCACTTTCAGCACCGCCTTGCCGCCGAGCCCGGCGCAGGCCAGCTCGATCGGATAGTCCGGCGGCGGGGTCTGCACCGCGGCGACCTCGGTCGGCGGCGCCGCCACGGCCTGGGTCTGCGACTGTTCGGACTTGCCGCAGCCGCCCAGCAGCACGGCGGCAGCGAGGCCGGCGAGCGCCGGCAAGCGGGTGCAACGAGGGGACACGGTGGGCATGGCGTTCATTCCGGAAGGGCCGACGCCTTGGCGGCGCAGATGAAGTCGTTTTCGCTGAGGCCGCCGACGTCGTGGGTGGAATAGCGCACCACCACGCGGTCGTAATGCACGCCCAGGTCGGGGTGGTGGTCCTCGCGGTGCGCGATCCAGGCCAACGCGTTCACGAACGCCAGCGTGCGGTAGTAGTCGGGGAAGCGGAACGTGCGGCTGATCGCCATGCCGTTCTCGACCAGGTCCCAGCCGGGCACCTGCGGCAGCAATTCGGCCAGGCGCGCCTGGGTGAGCTTGTACTCGCTGCCCCTGCAGGGGGCGCAATGGGCCTGTTCGAGCGGGATCAGGTCGTTCATGTTCGGAGCCTCCGCGGCGGGGCGGCTGAACGCGCCGCCGATGGGGAAAGTTCGCGATGAGCCGATCGCGTGGAAGCGCTAGAATAACCGCATGATCCAGATCTCCGACAACGCGCAGACCCATTTCCGCAAACTGCTCGAACGCGAGGCCGTGCCCGGCATGGGCGTGCGCCTGAGCGCGGTCGACCCCGGCACCGCACGCGCCGACGCGCGGCTGGAGTTCGCCGAGCCGGCGGACCTGGCCGGCGACGAATGGGCGATCGATTGCGCCGGCTTCACCCTGTACGTCGCCGCCGACAGCGTCGGCTGGCTGGACGGTGCCGAGATCGACTACGTCACCCAGGGCACCGGCCAGCAACTGACGATCAAGGCGCCGAAGATCAAGGGCGAGGCGCCGGGCGAGGCCGCATCGCTGGTCGAGCGGGTGCGCTGGGTGGTCGAGAACGAGGTCAATCCGCAGCTGGCCCAGCATGGCGGCCGGGTGGCGGTGCAGGAAGTGTCGGCCGAGGGCGTGGTGCTGCTGCGCTTCGGCGGCGGCTGCCACGGTTGCGGCATGGCCGACGTGACCCTGAAGCAGGGCATCGAGAAGACGCTGATGGGGCGCGTGCCGGGCATCACCGCCGTGCGCGACGCCACCGACCACGACAGTGGCAGCGCGCCGTACATCCCGCGCGACACCGCGGCCTGATTCCTCCGCGACGCCGGTGACGCGCGCCACCGACATCCTCGACGCGCTGTTGGCGCGCTCGCCGCGCAAGCTGTTGCGCGATCGCCGGACCGGCCTGCCGTATGGCTGGGCGCATTGGATTGCTTCGCAGCCGGTCAGGCCGCGCCCGTTCGTCTCCTCCGAGCTGATCGCGGCGCTGCCGGCGCCGGCGCCGGCACCGACCGCGCGCCTGCCGGCACTGGGCGCATGGCAGGCATTCCGTCGCCTGTGGTGGCAGGACTGGGATCCGGCGCCGTACGACCAGCGCTGGTGGCGGCGGATCGCGGCGCTGGTCAGCCTGGCGTTGCATCTGTTGTTCGCGCTGTTCCTGTTATGGGTGGCGTTCGTGCGCCTGCTGCCGCCGCGTCCGGACGCGGGCGAGGCCGGGCGCGTGCAGGTGGAATTCGTCGGCCGCGGCACGCCGGCCGAGACCGGCGGCGGCGCGGCCGCGCAGGACGCCGCTGCCGCCGCGGCCGCACAGCAGGCCGCCGCGGCGGCAGCGCGCCAGGCCGCGGCGACCGCCGCAGCGCAGACCGCCGCCGCGGCGCGTGCCGCGTCCGCCACGCCGGCGAGCGCGGCACAGGCGGTGGCCAGCCCGCCGCCGCCGCCGCCGGAGCAGCCGCTGCAGGTCACCGAGACCGCGCAGCCGCGCAGCGATTTCGTGCTGCCGCCGCCCAGCGTGCGCGAACCGGCGCTGACCCCGCGCGAGATCGCGCCGCCGAGCGTGCAGGTGACCGAGCGCCAGATCGACGTGGTCACCGAGGTCCCGATCGTGGCGCAGATCCGTCCGCGCGAGGTGGCGGTGCCGCGCCCGCCGGCGCCGCAATTGCAGGTACGCGAGCGCGAAGTGCCGGCGCCGCTGCCGCAGGTCCAGGTGCAGGTGCCGCAGATCCGTCCGCGCGAACCCGCGCCGACGCTGCGCACGGCCGAGGCGCCGCAGGTGCGGCAGATCGAACTGCCGACGCCGGCCACGGCGGCGGCGCCGGTCGTGGCGCCGTCCGTGCAGCCATCCGACGCGACCGCAAGCGCGCCCGCGAACGCTGCGGCTGCGGCTGCGGCTGCGGCTGCGGCGCAGTCTGCGACCCCGACCAGCACCGCCGCACAAGGCAAGGCGGAGACCCAGACGCCAGCCGGCACCGGCGCTGCGCCGCCGGGCAGCCGGGCGGCCGCGCCGGGCAGCGGTCCGGCCGCGGTCGCGCACGACGGCGGTTGGGCGACGCCGCAGCGCGGCGACGACTGGGGCGCATCGGCGCGCAACCGTGCCGGCGATGCCGGGGCCGGCCAGCGCAATGGCCTGTTCAACGGCGATGGCAGCGTGCGCGTGCCCGGCGGCGAAGGGCAGGGCAAGGCACCGCCGCGCGGCGCGCCCGGCACCGAGACCGACAGCTGGTCGCGCGACCAGATCGCCAAGGCCGGTGAGTGGCTCAAGCGCCCGCCGTACGACTACAAGCCGACCTCGTTCGACAAGTACTGGCTGCCGAACGCGACGCTGCTGGAAGAGTGGGTGCGGCGCGGCATCAAGACCGTCAACATCCCGATTCCCGGCACCACCAGCAGCATTTCCTGCGTGGTCTCGATCCTGCAGCTGGGCGGCGGCTGCGGCATCACCGATCCGAATCTCAACGACCAGCCCGCCAGCGCGCGACCGCCACCGGACGTGCCGTTCAAGCCGGGCCTGCAGGAAGACAACGGCAGCGTGAAGTAGGCGCCGAGTGCGCGCGCATTTGCGCTGCTGCGGCATCCAGGCAGCCATGTTGCGGCATGGATGCGATAGCGATCCGCCGCATGCAGACGCCTGTCTCCTGTAGGAGCGGCTTCAGCCGCGACAGAAGCTATCGGTAACGCGTGTCGCGGCTGAAGCCGCTCCTACAGAAGAGCGGCTCGCCGCCGACATGCGGGCGATCGCGCCCGATTCGGAGGCGCGTGCACCCTCAGTCGATCGCGGCCGGCGGCGCGAAGCCCGGCACCTGAAGCCGGCGACGCCGCGTTTGCCGCACACGGACTGGCGGTGGGACCCGGCGCTGGCGAGACGCCAGCGCTCGCGGTTACTTCAGGCCGTGCATGTCGCGCAGCTGGGTGGCGCGCGAGCCGAAGTACGCCGCCAGGTCGGCGACATCCTGGTCGCTGAGCGGCGTCGCCTGCGGAGTCATCAGCGGATGCTGGCGATCGCCGGCGCGGTAGGCCTGCAGAGCGTGCGCAAGGTAGTCGCCGTACTGGCCGCCCAGCTTGGGATAGGTCGGGTCAATCGGCGCGTTGCCGTCGGCACCGTGGCAGTCGATGCAGCTCTGCCCGGTGGCCTTGCCCTTGGCGTTGGCCAGCTTCTCGCCGGCGGCGACACGCCCGGTGGGCAGGCCGGCGGACGAGCCGGAACCGTGCTCGCCGCTGGCATGGCCGGGATCGCCGGCGGACTGGCTGGTGGATTCAACCTGCGATTGCGAACATGCCCCCAACCACAGGGCAGCAAGCAGGACGATGGCGGGACGCAGTGCGTGCTCGGCTTTCGGCATGGGAAGGCTACTTGAGGGTGGTCAGGAAAGCGGCGATGTCGGCGATATCCTGGTCGGAGAAGCTTTCCGCCTGGGCCTGCATGGTCGGGTGCTTGCGCTTGCCGAGCCGGTATTCGGTCAGCGCCTGGGTCAGGTACTGCGCCGATTGGCCGCCGATCTTGGGAATGCGGTAGCTCGGATAGGCATTCTTGTAGCCGGTGACGCCGTGGCAGCCCTGACAGGTATAGGTCAGCAGCTTGCCGTTGGCGGCATTGCCGGCGGCGGGAGCAGCGGAGGCTGCCGGAGCCGGAGCGGTGGCTGGAGCGGGAGCGGCGGGCGCCGGCACGGTCTGCGCCGCTGCCGGGGTGATCCCGAGAGAAGCGAGTACGGCCAGAGCAAAACAAGCGGCTAGCGGCTGCGTGCGCATGGTTTCGTGGTCCGGAGGACGGGACTGGGGGTTCCGGCGTGGGGGAACACGGAACGACCCGAGTATAGCCTGGCCTTTCGCGGCTCCGAAACAGTCCCCTGTCTCCGCACATGGCACGGAGGGCGGGCACCATGACCTTTGGCTCATTCACCTTGGCGTCATCAGGTGATCTACTTACCTACAACACCATTCACGCCATCCACCAGGGACACGACGATGACGCGATATTCCACGCGCCGACGCACCGCCAGCTGCGCCGCCGCGCTGTTGATCACCTCCACGCTGCTGCTCGGCGGCTGCAAGCCGGGCGCCGGCGACGCCCAGGCCAAGCAGAAAGAGGCCGAGAAGGCGCCGGACGCGGTCCCGGTCGAGGTGGCCAAGGTGACCCGTCGCGCGGTGGCGGCCAGCTACAGCGGCACCGCCGCGCTGGAGGCGCGCGCCGAATCGCAGGTGGTGGCCAAGACCTCCGGGGTGGCGCTGGCGGTGCTGGCCGAGGAGGGCCAGCAGGTCCGCGCCGGCCAGCCGCTGGTGCGGCTGGACCCCGACCGCGCGCGGCTGGCGGTGGCGCAGAGCGAGGCGCAGCTGCGCAAGCTGGAGAACAACTACCGGCGCTCGCAGCAGCTGGTCGGCCAGCAACTGGTCAGTGCCGCCGACGTCGACCAGATCAAGTACGACCTGGCCAACGTGCGCGCGCAGCACCAGCTGGCGTCGCTGGAACTGTCCTACGCCACGGTGGTCGCGCCGATTTCCGGGGTGATCGCGTCGCGCTCGATCAAGACCGGCAACTTCGTGCAGATCAACACCCCGATCTTCCGCATCGTCGACGACTCGCGCCTGGAGGCCACGCTCAACGTGCCCGAGCGCGAGCTGGCCACGCTCAAGGCCGGGCAGCCGGTGACCCTGCTGGCCGATGCGCTGCCGGGCAAGCACTACCTGGGCAGGGTCGATCGCATCGCGCCGGTGGTGGATTCGGGCAGCGGCACGTTCCGCGTGGTGTGCGCGTTCGAAGAGGGCGCCGAGGCGTTGCAGCCGGGCATGTTCGGGCGCATCCGCATCGACTACGACCAGCGCGCCGATGCGCTGGTGGTGCCGCGCCTGGCGTTGCTCGACGACGGCGAGCCGGCGGTGTTCAAGGTCGCCGCCGGCAAGGTGGCGCGGGTACCGGTGACGCTGGGCTACTCGGAAGGTCCGTGGGTGGAGATCCGCGCCGGGCTGCAGCCCGGCGATCAGGTGGTCACCGCCGGCAAGGTGGCGCTGCGCGACGGTAGCCGCGTGCAGGTGATCGCGCCGCAGCGCGAGGCCGCCGGCACCGGCGGCGGCGCCGCGGTCGGAGCGCGCTGATGACCAGCGCCGGTTCCGATCACGGCAGCGATCCGCACGAACACACGCCGCCCGGCGTGCATGGCGGCGGGCTGGTCGAATTCGCCACGCGCCGCCGCGTCACCATCGCCATGGCCACGGTGACGCTGCTGCTGTTCGGCGTGATCGCGTTGAACAGCCTCAAGGTCAACCTGCTGCCCGACCTGAGCTATCCGACCCTGACCGTGCGCACCGAGTACACCGGCGCGGCGCCGTCGGAGATCGAGACGCTGGTGACCGAGCCGGTCGAAGAAGCGGTCGGCGTGGTCAAGAACCTGCGCAAGCTCAAGTCGGTGTCGCGCACCGGACAGAGCGACGTGGTGCTGGAGTTCGCCTGGGGCACCAACATGGACCAGGCCAGCCTGGAGGTGCGCGACAAGATGGAGGCGCTGGAACTGCCGCTGGAAGCCAAGGCGCCGGTGCTGCTGCGCTTTAATCCGTCCACCGAGCCGATCATGCGCCTGGTGCTGGCGAGCAAGGCGACGCCGGCCAGCGACGCTGACGCGGTGCGCGCGCTGACCCAACTGCGCCGCTACGCCGACGAGGACCTGAAGAAGAAGCTGGAGCCGGTGGCCGGGGTGGCCGCGGTGAAGGTCGGCGGCGGCCTGGAGGATGAGATCCAGGTCGACATCGACCAGCAGCGCCTGGCGCAGCTGAGCCTGCCGATCGACAACGTCATCACCCGGCTCAAGGAAGAGAACATCAACATCTCCGGCGGGCGCCTGGAACAGGGCTCGCAGCGCTACCTGGTGCGCACCGTCAACCAGTTCGCCGACCTCGAGGAGATCCGCAACCTGCTGCTGACCACCCAGGGCGCCGGCAGCAACGCCGCCGACGCGGCGATGCAGCAGATGTACGCGATCGCCGCCTCGACCGGTTCGGAAGCGGCGCTGGCCGCGGCCTCGGCGGCGCAGAGCGCCTCGTCCAGTTCCACCACCACCATCGCCAACGGCATGCCGGTGCGGCTCAAGGACGTGGCCGAGGTGCGGCAGGGCTACAAGGAGCGCGAGGCGATCATCCGCCTGGGCGGCAAGGAAGCGGTGGAACTGGCGATCTACAAGGAGGGCGACGCCAACACCGTGTCCACCGCGGCGGCGCTGCGCAAGCGCCTGGAACAGTTGAAGACGCAGATCCCGCCGGACGTGGAACTGACCACGCTGGAAGACCAGTCGCGCTTCATCGAGCACGCCATCGGCGACGTCAAGAAGGACGCGGTGATCGGCGGCCTGCTGGCGATCCTGATCATCTTCCTGTTCCTGCGCGATGGCTGGAGCACGTTCGTGATCAGCCTGTCGCTGCCGGTGTCGATCGTGGCCACGTTCTTCTTCATGGGCCAGCTCGGCTTGAGCTTGAACGTGATGTCGCTGGGCGGGCTGGCGCTGGCCACCGGCCTGGTGGTGGACGACTCGATCGTGGTGCTGGAAAGCATCGCCAAGGCGCGCGAGCGCGGCCTGAGCATCCTCGATGCAGCGATCGCCGGCACCCGCGAGGTGAGCATGGCGGTGGTCGCCTCGACCCTGACCACGATCGCGGTGTTCCTGCCGCTGGTGTTCGTCGAGGGCGTGGCCGGGCAGCTGTTCCGCGACCAGGCCTTGACCGTGGCGATCGCCATCGCGATCTCGCTGGTGGTGTCGATGACCCTGATCCCGATGCTGAGCTCGCTGAAGGGGCGCCCGCCGCTGGCGTTCCCGGCCGAGCCGGAGCAGCCGCAATGGCAGCCGCAGCGCGGCTGGCTCAAGCCGGTGGCGATGGGTCGGCGCGGCGCCGCGGCGGCGGTGCGCGGCAGTTTCTTCGGCGCGGCGTGGCTGGTGGTGCGGCTGTGGCGCGGCGGCGTGGCGGTGGTCGCGCCGGTGATGCGCAAGGCCAGCGACCTGGCGATGGCGCCGTATGCGCGCGCCGAACGCGGCTATCTGCGGCTGCTGCCGGGCGCGCTGGGGCGGCCGTGGATGGTGCTGGGCCTGGCCGCGCTGGCGTTCGCGGCGACGCTGGCGATGGTGCCGATGCTCGGCGCCGACCTGATCCCGCAACTGGCGCAGGACCGCTTCGAGATGACGGTGAAGCTGCCGGCCGGCACGCCGTTGCGGCAGACCGATGCGCTGGTGCGCGAACTGCAGGAAAAACACGGCAAGGACGCCGGCGTGCAGGCGCTGTATGGGGTCAGCGGCAGCGGTACCCGGCTCGACGCCAGCCCCACCGAGAGCGGCGAGAACATCGGCAAGCTGACCATCGCCATGGCCGGCGGCGGCAGCGAGCAGTTCGAGGCGCAGCAGAGCGACCGGATGCGCGCGACGATGCGCAACCACCCGGGCGTGCAGGTCGGTTTCAGCCGCCCGGAGCTGTTCAGTTTCTCCACGCCGCTGGAAATCGAGCTGCGCGGACAGGACCTGGAGACGATCCAGCACGCTGGGCAGAAGCTGACCGCGATGCTGCGCGGCAACGGCCACTACGCCGACGTCAAGTCGACGGTGGAAGAGGGTTTCCCGGAAATCCAGATCCGCTTCGATCAGGAGCGCGCCGGCGCGCTGGGCCTGACCACGCGGCAGATCGCCGATGTGGTGGTGAAGAAGGTGCGCGGCGACGTCGCCACCCGCTACAGCTTCCGCGACCGCAAGATCGACGTGCTGGTGCGCGCGCAGCAGAGCGACCGCGCCAGCGTCGACAGCATCCGCCGGCTGATCGTCAATCCGGGCAGCAGCCGGCCGGTGACGCTGGACGCGGTCGCCGACGTCGTCGCCACCACCGGTCCCAGCGAGATCCACCGCGCCGACCAGATCCGCGTGGCGATCGTGTCGGCCAACCTGCGCGACATCGACCTGGGCGGCGCGGTGCGCGAGGTGCAGGACATGGTCGCGCGCGAGCCGCTTGGCGCCGGCGTCGGCATGCACATCGGCGGCCAGGGGGAGGAGCTGGCGCAGTCGGCCAAGTCGCTGCTGTTCGCGTTCGGCCTGGCGATCTTCCTGGTGTACCTGGTGATGGCCTCGCAGTTCGAATCGCTGCTGCACCCGTTCGTGATCCTGTTCACCATCCCGCTGGCGATGGTCGGCGCGGTGCTGGCGCTGCTGCTGAGCGGCAAGCCGGTGTCGGTGGTGGTGTTCATCGGCCTGATCCTGCTGGTCGGGCTGGTGACCAAGAACGCGATCATCCTGATCGACAAGGTCAACCAGCTGCGCGAGGAGGGCGTGGCCAAGCGTGAGGCGCTGATCGAAGGCGCGCGCTCGCGGCTGCGGCCGATCATCATGACCACGCTGTGCACGCTGTTCGGCTTCCTGCCGTTGGCGGTGGCGGCGGGCGAGGGTGCCGAGGTGCGCGCGCCGATGGCGATCACCGTGATCGGCGGCCTGCTGGTGTCCACGCTGCTGACCCTGGTGGTGATCCCGGTGGTCTACGACCGCCTGGACCGCCGCGCCGACGGCTACTACGCCGAGCGCGGTCAGCGCGCGCGCAAGCGCCTGCAGGGCCTCGCCGGCAGCGCCGGCACCGACGCGGGCGAACCGGCATGAGCGTCGCCGAGTTCAGCATCCGCCGTCCGATCACCACCATCATGTGCTTCGTGTCGCTGGTGGTGGTCGGCCTGATCGCCGCGTTCCGGCTGCCGCTGGAGGCGCTGCCGGACATCTCCGCGCCGTTCCTGTTCGTGCAGTTGCCGTACAGCGGCTCGACCCCGGACGAGGTCGAGCGCAACCTGGTGCGGCCGACCGAGGAAGCGCTGGCGACGATGACCGGGATCAAGCGCATGCGCTCGACCGCCACCGCCGACGGCGCCAACATCTTCATCGAGTTCTCCGACTGGGACCGCGACATCGCCATCGCCGCGTCCGACGCGCGCGAGCGCATCGACGCGATCCGCGCCGACCTGCCCACCGACCTGCAGCGCTACCACGTGTTCAAGTGGTCCAGCAGCGACGAACCGGTGCTGAAGGTGCGCCTGGCCGGCGCGGCCGACCTGACCGGCGCCTACGACATGCTCGACCGCGAGTTCAAGCGGCGCCTGGAACGCATCCCCGGCGTGGCCAAGGTGGAGGTGTCCGGCGCGCCGCCGAACGAGGTCGAGATCGCGATCGCGCCGGACCGGCTCGGCGCGCACAACCTCAGCCTCAACGACCTCAGTGAGCGCCTGGGCAAGCTCAATTTCTCGCTGTCGGCCGGGCAGATCGACGACCACGGCCAGCGCCTGCGGGTGCAGCCGGTCGGCGAGCTGCGCGACCTGCAGGAACTGCGCGATCTGGTCATCGACAACAAGGGCCTGCGCCTGGGCGACATCGCCGACATCCGGCTCAAGCCGACCCGGATGAACTACGGCCGGCGCCTGGACGGGCGCCCGGCGGTGGGCCTGGACGTGTACAAGGAGCGCAGCGCCAACCTGGTCGAGGTGTCGCGCGCGGTGCTGGCCGAGGTGGAGCAGATCCGCACCCAGCCGGCGCTCAGCGACGTGCAGGTCAAGGTCATCGACAACCAGGGCAAGGCGGTGACCTCGTCGCTGACCGAGCTGGCCGAGGCCGGCGCGGTCGGCCTGCTGTTGTCGGTGACGGTGCTGTTCTTCTTCCTGCGCCACTGGCCGTCGACGCTGATGGTGACGCTGGCGATCCCGATCTGCTTCACCATCACCCTGGGCTTCATGTATTTCGCCGGGGTGACCCTCAACATCCTGACCATGATGGGCCTGCTGCTGGCGGTGGGCATGCTGGTGGACAACGCGGTGGTGGTGGTGGAGAGCATCTACCAGGAACGCGAGCGCATGCCCGAGCAGCCGCAGCTGGCCTCGATCATCGGCACCCGCAACGTCGCCATCGCGCTGTCGGCCGGTACCCTGTGCCACTGCATCGTGTTCGTGCCGAACCTGTTCGGCGAGACCAACAACATCAGCATCTTCATGGCGCAGATCGCGATCACCATCTCGGTGTCGCTGCTGGCCTCGTGGCTGGTGGCGGTGAGCCTGATCCCGATGCTGTCCGCGCGCATGCGCACGCCGGCGCTGGTGCGCTCCGAGCGCGGCCTGATCCCGCGCCTGCAGCGCCGCTACGCGCGCGTGCTCAGCTGGTCGCTGGCCCATCGCGGCTGGAGCGTCGCCGCGATCGCGCTGATCACCGCGCTCAGCGTGATCCCGATGCTGCAGACCAAGAAGGACATGTTCGGCGGCGATGGCGGCGAGCAGATCTTCATCAGCTACGCGTGGAAGGGCTCGTACACGCGCGAGCAGCTGTCCGAGGAAGTGGCCAAGCTGGAACGCTTCATCGACGCGCGCCGCCAGCGCTACCACGTCACCCAGGTGTATTCGTGGTTCAGCGAGGTCGAGGGCAGCAGCACCACGCTGACCGTGGACCTGAAAAAGGTACGCGACCTGCCGGCGCTGATCGAACAGATCCGCAAGGAGCTGCCGCGCTCGGCGCTGACCGACTACAGCGTCGGCAGCAACGGCAATGGGCAGGGCGGCGGCAGCGGCGCGCAGAGCGTGCAGGTGCAACTGGTCGGCGATTCCACCCAGGCGCTGCGCGCGATCGCCGACGACGTGGTGCCGCTGCTGGCGCGGCGCAAGGAACTGCGCGACGTGCGCGTGGACACCGGCGACCGCACCACCGAACTGGCGGTGCGGGTGGACCGCGAGCGCGCCGCGGCGTTCGGCTTCAACGCCGAGCAGGTCGCCAGCTTCGTCGGCCTGGCGTTGCGCGGCGCCTCGCTGCGCGAGTTCCGCCGTGGCGACAACGAGGTGCCGGTGTGGGTCCGCTTCGCCGGTGCCGAGGAGACCACACCCGAGGACCTGGACAGCTTCAACGTGCGCACCAAGGACGGGCGCAGCGTGCCACTGCTGAGCCTGGTCGACGTGCAGACGCGGCCGGCGGCGACCCAGATCGGGCGCACCAACCGCCAGACCACGCTGACCATCACCGCCAATCTCGGGCTCAAGGTCACCCCGCCGGAGGCCAAGCAGGCGATGGAGGAGACGCTGAAGGGCGTCAGCTTCCCGGCCGGCTACCACTACAGCTTCGACGGCGCCGACGGCCAGGACGACGACCAGGCCGGGCAGCAGATGATGTTCAACCTGCTGATCGCACTGCTGATGATCTACGTGGTGATGGCGGCGGTGTTCGAATCGCTGCTGTTCCCGGCGGCGATCATGAGCGGGGTGCTGTTCTCGATCTTCGGCGTGTTCTGGCTGTTCTGGCTCACCGGCACCAACTTCGGGATCATGGCCTTCATCGGCATCCTGGTGCTGATGGGCGTGGTGGTGAACAACGGCATCGTGATGATCGAGCACATCAACAACCTGCGCCGGCGCGGCCTCGGCCGCACCGAGGCGCTGGTGGAGGGCTCGCGCGAGCGGCTGCGGCCGATCATGATGACGATGGGCACCGCGATCCTGGCGATGGTGCCGATCTCGCTGACCACCACCCAGATGTTCGGCGACGGCCCCGCCTACTACCCGATGGCGCGCGCGATCGCCGGCGGCCTGGCCTTCTCCACTGTGGTCAGCCTGCTGTTCCTGCCGACCATCTACGCGATCCTCGACGACCTCAGCGGCGGCGTGACGCAACTGGTGCGCCGCGCGCGCGGCGGCCGCGGCGTGGCGGCGCCGTCGGTGTCCTGACGAAAGGAGCGGTGCCCGCGCCGGAATGGCCGGCGCGCGCTTGGCGCCTGCTGCGTCGCGCGGGAAAAGTTGTGGGAGGGGCTTCAGCCCCGACGCCTTATCGATCACGCGTCGGGACTGAAACCCCTCCCACAATGTTCAACGACATGGCGGCCATGCGATGGGGCAGGGCGCATGGCCGCGCCGCCGCGGTGCGCTCAGCCGGCCAGCTTGCCGAAGATGCGGAAACCGGCCAGCCACACGCCGACCATGCTGCCCAGGTTGGTCAGCAGGAAGGTCAGCACCACCCGCGAGACGCGGTTGCGGTACCAGCCGCGCAGGTTCTGCGCGTCGTCGCGCAGCGCCAGGAAGTCGCCGTAGGCCGGCTTGCGCATGTGCACCTCGACCAGCGCGCTGAACGCGCCGGCCGGCACCCCGGGGCGGAACGGCTTCAGCGGCGCGGCGATGGCGCCGGCGACGATGCTCAGCGGATGGCCGCCGGCCAGCAGGCAGCCCAGCCCGGCCAGGCCGCCGGTGAACAGCACCCACTGCAGCAGCAGGTCGGTGCCCAGCGCGAAGCCGCCGCGCCAGTAGCCCCAGGCGACGCCGCCCAGCACCAGCGCGGTCAGGGTCAGGGTGATCCACGGAACCTTCTTCTTGGTCGGCACGTCTTCCAGTGCCTTGCGCAGCGATGCCGGATCGTCCTGGTCGTCCTGCAGGTGCCTGGCCAGGCCGGCCAGATGGCCGGCACCGACCACCGCCAGCACCTCGCGGATGCCGCCGGCGCGCGCGGCGTCGACGAAGTCCGGCGCCGCGATCGGCGTTTGGCTGGGCGCGGTCCGCTGCGCGTGTTCCTCGCGCAGGCGCGTGGCCATGTAGCGGTCGCGTTCGGCGATGATGGTGTCGTACAGCGCCGGGCTTTCGCTGGCGAAGTCGCCGAAGCTGGCTTCGAGCATGTCGCCCTGCTTGAGCTTCTCGATCTCCGCCTCGCCGACCTCGTCGGAGGCGAACAGGCCGCCGAGCAGGCCGCTGCCGAGCTTGAGCTTGCCGAAGAAACCGAGCCGGCCGGAGGCGCGCTTGAAGGTCAGCCCGACCTCGCGGTCGATCAGGTACACCGGCAGTTGCCGTTCGCGCGCCAGCAGCACCGCGCGCTTGAGCTCGGCGCCGGGCTCGATGCCCAACTGCTCGGCCAGGCGCCGCTGGTAGGCCGCCAGCGCCAGGTTGGCCGCGAACAAGGCCACGCGGCCCTTGCGGATCACCTGCACCAGGTCCAGCTTGGTCAGCGCATCCGGGTCGGTCAGCGCCTGCAGCCGTTGCGGGTCCAGTTCGACCGCGACCGCATCGAAGCGGCCGCTGTCGATCGCCCGTTCCACCGCGGCGACGCTGGCCAGCGAGACGTGGGCGGTGCCGAGCAGGGTATAGCGCACGCCATCGCGTTCGACGATGCGGTACGGCTGGCCGGCGAACAACGCGTCGTCGCCGGCCTGGGAAAGTTCGTTCATTCCATCACTCATCGAAGGGCGCCTCATCGGCGCCGGGGCCCAGCGGGCGTTGCATCTGTAGCGTGTCCAGCCAGCGCCCGTGCTTGCGGCCGAGCCCGCTGAACACGCCGACCGGCCTGAAGCCGAAACGCTGGTGCAGGCGGATTGAAGCGTGGTTGCTCGACTCGCCGATCACCGCCACCATCTGCCGGAAACCGCGCGCCTCGCAGGCCGTGATCAGCGCCTGCAGCAGCGCAGAACCGACACCGCGGCCGTGCAGCGACGGGTCCACGTAGACGGTGTTCTCCACGGTCCAACGGTAGGCGACGCGGGCCCGGTAGCTGCTCGCGTAGGCGTAGCCGGCCAGGCGGCCGTCGGCGGCATGCGCGACCAGGTAGGGATAGCCGCGCGCGATCACGTCCTGCATGCGCCGCAGCATTTCGACCTCATCCGGGGCGTCGTACTCGTAGGTATTGACCTGGCTGCGCACCTCTTCGGCGTACAGCGCGGTGATCGCGGGGATATCGGCGGCCTCGGCGGCGCGCAGTTGCAGGTCGTCCAAGGCGGTGGCGGCTCAGTCGATGTAGCGCTTCAGCAGATCGCCGTAGGCGTCGATGCGGCGGTCGCGCAGGAACGGCCAGATCCGCCGCACGTGCTCGCTGCGCTGCAGGTCCACGTCGCACACCAGTACGGTCGGCTCGGCGCCGGCCTCGGCGATGAACTCGCCCTGCGGGCCGAGCACGTGGCTGTTGCCCCAGAACTGGATGCCGGCGGCGCCGACCACGCCATCGGCGGCCAGCGGCGAGGCTTCGTGGCCGACCCGGTTACAGCTGAGCACCGGCACGCCGTTGGCCACGGCATGGCCGCGATGGCTGAGGATCCAGGCGTCGCGCTGGCGCTCCTGCTCGGCCTGCTCGTCGCTGGGGTCCCAGCCGATCGCGGTCGGGTACAGCAGCAGTTCGGCGCCGGCCAAGGCCATCAGCCGCGCCGCTTCCGGATACCACTGGTCCCAGCACACCAGCACGCCCAGGCGCCCGACCGAGGTCTGGATCGGGGTGAAGCCGAGATCGCCCGGGGTGAAATAGAACTTCTCGTAGAAGCCCGGATCGTCCGGGATATGCATCTTGCGGTACTTGCCGAGCAGGCGGCCGTCCTTCTCGAACACCACCGCGGTGTTGTGGTACAGGCCGGCAGCGCGGCGCTCGAACAGCGACGCGACCAGCACCACACCGTGACGCTTGGCCAGCGCGCCCAGGCGCTCGGTGCTGGGACCGGGAATCGGCTCGGCCAGGTCGAACTCGTCCACCGACTCGTGCTGGCAGAAATAGGCGCCGTTGTGCAGTTCCTGCAGCAGCACCAGCTGCGCGCCCTGCGCCGCGGCCTCGGCCACGCGCGATTCGATGACCGCCAGGTTCGCCGCGGCATCGCCATGGTTGCGCTCCTGGATCAGCGCGACGGAAAGAGTGTTTCGGCTCATTGCGGGAAGGATGATCGGCGAAAGCAGGAATGGTAGCGCGGATGGCGCCGCGGCAGGTTCCCGGCAGATGAATGCCGCGTTGGGCGCTTGAAGGCGCGCTGAGCGGAGCGGGGCGCAAGCGGCGTCCGTCGCTCGTGCAGCGGGCAGGCGTGACGTCGGCGCCGCTACTGCCGGCGCGGCGCCGGATCGAAGTCCTGGCACGGCGGCACGGCCGTTCCCGGGGCAATGCGGGTAACGGACGTCTCGGCGAGGCCGCGCCCGTTCCGGTCGCGGCACGGACCCGCCGAAGCGTCAGGCTGCCAGCACGCCCTCGGGCAACTGCATGGTGATGCAGTGCAGGCTGCCGTTCTGCCAGATCAGCGCGCGGCACGGAATCGGCACGATCTCGTGCCGCGGGAATGCCTGCGCCATCACCGCCTGCGCCTGCGCATCGGCGGCATCGCCATAGGCCGGCATCAGCACCGCGCCGTTGACGATCAGGAAGTTGGCGTAGGACGCGGCCAGGCGCCGGCCGTGGTCGAGCACCGGCTGCGCCCACGGCAGCGGGAACAGCCGATACGGCTGGCCATCGGCGGTGCGCAGCGCGGCCAGTTCGGCGCCCATCGCCTGCAGTTCGGCGTAGTGCGAATCGCCGGCGTCGTCGCAGGCCTGGTAGACGATCGCGTCTTCGCTGGCGAAGCGGGCGAGGGTGTCGATATGCGCGTCGGTGTCGTCGCCTTCCAGGTAGCCGTGGTCCAGCCACAGCACGCGCTGCTGCGCCAGCCAGTCGGCCAGGTCATGGCTCAGCGATTCGCGCGAGCGCTGCGGATGGCGTTCGTGCAGGCACTGCCAGGTGGTCAGCAGGGTGCCGGCGCCGTCGCTGTCGATCGCGCCGCCTTCCAGTGCGAAGTCGATGCTGCGTACATCGCTATCCGCAAACAGCTGCTGCGCCGCAAGCGCGCTCACCAACTGGTCGTCGCGGCTGGCCTGGAACTTGCCGCCCCAGCCGGTGAAGCGGAAGTCCAGCAACTGGAAACCGCCGCCATCGCGGGCCAGTGTGATCGGACCAGAGTCGCGCAACCAGGTGTCGTCGTATTCGGCCTCGACGAACCGCACGCGCTGTATGTCCACCCGCGCCGAGCGCAGCCGCGCCTCGGCGTAGATCTGCAGGTCGGCATCGGCGACGCAGATCAGCACGCGCTGGTAGCGCACGATCGCCGCGACCAGCGCGATATAGGTCTCCTCGACCTCGGCCAGGCGCTCGGCCCAGTCGGTGCCGGCATGCGGCCAGGCGATCAGGATGGCGGACTGGGGCTCCCATTCCGCGGGAAGGCGAAGGCGATCAGTCATTGCAACCACTACTCATGTGCTGCCTGCCGAAGCCAGGCTGTTATTTAAATCCCGCACATGGATGTGCGGGCTCTTGCGAGGGATTCGCATAAACCAGGCTCTTGCGAGGGACTCGCACTAACGAATGGCAGGCTTGGGCCCGACCTCGTTGGCATCGGCCTTGTTGGCGACCACGTCGACCACCTTGTGCTTTTCGAAGTACACGGTGAAGGCTGGATACACCCAACGGTTGATGGTCGGCCATTGCCGCTTCTGTCCGCCGCGCGGTTCCAGCTTCGACTGCGGGGCGCCGTAACGCGCTTCGACCTCGCCCATGCTCAGGCCGCGCGTCGGCAGCGCCGCGACGGGTTCCTGCTTGACCCGCTCGACCAGCAGGGTCTCGGCGTGGGCGACGCCGGCAACCCCCAGAACGACCAGCAGCAATGCGGACAGACGGTGCTTCATCACGGTGTACTCCCCAGAGGACGAACGGCGATTACAGCAAACTTCGGCAACAAAAAACCGCCCGAAGGCGGCTTTTGTCGATGACCGGCAACCGTGCGCGCGGAGCCGCAGGGCGGGCCGTCGTCGGATCAGCGCTGGCGAGCCTTGAAACGCGGGTTCGACTTGCAGATCACGAAAACCTTGCCGCGGCGGCGGACCACCTTGCAGTCGCGGTGACGGGTCTTCGCCGACTTCAGGGAGGACAGGACTTTCATGGCACACCTCGGCGTAAACTTGTGGATTAGAGAAGGATACGGCGTGGCGAAACCACGTCGCTGGATCAGTAAGCCGGCGATTGTAGCCTGGTTTTCTTCATGGTTTCAACTGCTTGCGCCAGCGCGGCCTGCACCGGGGCTACAATGCGCCGCCCCCCGTCCAAGGAACCGCATGAACGACCCCGCTCCCGTCCTGACCATCGATGGCCCGTCCGGGGCCGGAAAAGGCACCGTCAGCCGCATCGTGGCCGCCAAGCTGGGCTGGCACTACCTGGATTCCGGGGCGCTGTACCGGGCCGTCGGGGTGGCCGCCAGTTGGGCCAACCTGGACATTTCCGACGCCGCGGCGCTGGTGCGCTGCACCTTCGACACCCGGGTGACCTTTGAGGACGTGGCCGGCGGCGGCCTGCGGGTCAGGATCAACGACGTCGACGCCACCGACGAGCTGCGGCTGGAGACGACCGGCGCGGTGGCCTCGGCGATCGCCGCGATTCCGGAGGTGCGTACGGCGCTGAAGCAGCGCCAGCGCGCGTTCCGGCGCCTGCCGGGGCTGGTCGCCGACGGCCGCGACATGGGCACGGTGATTTTCCCGGACGCCCCATACAAGGTGTTCCTGACCGCCAGTGCCGAGGAGCGCGCCATGCGCCGGCATAACCAGTTGAAGGAAAAAGGAGTTTCCGTTATATTCGACGACCTGCTGCGCGAGATCATGGCCCGCGACGCACGCGATGCCCAACGTTCGGTGGCGCCCTTGAAGCCGGCAGACGATGCCGTCCTCCTCGACACCACCGGCATGGACATCGACCACGTGGTCGGCCGCGTCCTGGAATTGCTGCCCGCCTGAGGGTCGCACCGTGAATCGGTGGCAGCATGGTGCCGGTCCGGCGCCGTGGAGGCGAGTTGCACCGCAGTGGGCTTCACCGTAATGCCGCAATACCGTTGTTCCAAGCTCCGCCGCGCAATCCCGCGCTGTGGTTTTTCCCATTTCACACCCGGCCGCGGTTTGGGCCGACTAACAGGTGGGCAGTTCGCCGTTTCCAGAAGAAACGCACTGTCCGTGTGTCCACTAGAGTAATTTCAAAATGACCGAATCTTTTGCCGAACTGTTCGAAGCCAGCCAAAACAATCTGGCCAAGCTGAAGCCGGGCTCCATCGTCACCGGCGTCGTCGTGGAAGTCCGCGGCGACGTGGTGGTGATCAACGCCGGCCTGAAGTCCGAAGGCATCGTGCCGATCGAACAGTTCCGTAACGACGCTGGCGAGATCGACGTCGCCGAAGGCGACCTGGTCAAGGTCGCCCTCGACTCGCTCGAGAACGGCTTCGGCGAAACCGTGTTGTCGCGCGAGAAGGCCAAGCGCGCGATGGTGTGGGACGAGCTGGAAGAAGCGTTGGAAAAGAACGAGACCATCACCGGCCGCATCAGTGGCAAGGTCAAGGGTGGTTTCACCGTGGACATCAAGGATGTCCGCGCGTTCCTGCCGGGTTCGCTGGTCGATGTGCGCCCCGTGCGCGACCCGGCCTACCTGGAAGGCAAGGAGCTGGAGTTCAAGCTCATCAAGCTGGACCGCAAGCGCAACAACGTGGTGGTCTCGCGTCGTGCGGTAGTCGAGAGCGAGCACTCGGAAGAGCGCGAGCAGCTGATGGACAAGCTGCAGGAAGGCG
Organism: Xanthomonas sp. WHRI 7945; assembly: GCF_035026585.1. Taxonomy (NCBI): domain Bacteria; kingdom Pseudomonadati; phylum Pseudomonadota; class Gammaproteobacteria; order Lysobacterales; family Lysobacteraceae; genus Xanthomonas; species Xanthomonas sp. WHRI 7945. The sequence continues at coordinate 116,916 of NZ_JAYIQP010000009.1, read as the reverse complement.
CGATCCTGAAGGGCGTGGTCAAGAACCTGACCGACTACGGCGCGTTCGTGGACCTGGGCGGCATCGACGGCCTGCTGCACATCACCGACATGGCCTGGAAGCGCGTGCGCCATCCGTCCGAAGTCGTGAACGTCGGCGACGAGCTGGACGTGCGCGTGCTGAAGTTCGACCGCGAGCGCAACCGCGTTTCGCTGGGTCTGAAGCAGCTGGGCGAGGATCCGTGGGACAACATCGCGCGTCGCTACCCGGCCAACAGCCGCGTGTTCGGCAAGGTCTCCAACGTCACCGATTACGGCGCGTTCGTCGAGATCGAGCCGGGCGTGGAAGGCCTGGTGCACGTCTCGGAAATGGACTGGACCAACAAGAACGTCAACCCGTCCAAGGTCGTGCAGGTCGGCGACGAGGTCGAGGTCATGGTCCTGGACGTGGACGAGGAGCGTCGCCGCATCTCGCTGGGCATGAAGCAGGTCGCCGCCAATCCGTGGGAGACCTTCGCGGCCACCCACAAGAAGAACGACAAGGTGTCCGGCCAGATCAAGTCGATCACCGACTTCGGCATCTTCATCGGCCTGGACGGCGGCATCGACGGCCTGGTGCACCTGTCGGACATCAGCTGGAACACCACCGGCGAAGACATCGTGCGCAACTTCAAGAAGGGCGACACGCTGGAAGCGGTGGTGCTGGCAGTGGACCCGGAGCGCGAGCGCATCAGCCTGGGCGTCAAGCAGCTGGAGCAGGATCCGTTCGGCCAGTACATGGCGGCCAATCCGAAGGGTTCGAAGGTCGAGGGCGTGGTGCGTGAAGTGGACGCCAAGGGCGCCACCATCGACCTTGCCGACGGCATCGAGGGCTACGTCGCTGCGCGCGACATCGCCAACGAGCGCGTCGACGATGCGACCCAGCACCTGAAGGTCGGCGACAAGATCGAAGCCAAGTTCGTGGGCATGGACCGCAAGGGCCGCACCCTGCAGCTGTCGATCAAGGCCAAGGACGATGCCGAAATGCGCGAAGTGCTGGAGGAATACCAGTCCGCGTCGGGCGGCACCACCCAGCTGGGCGCGCTGCTGCGTGCGCAGTTGAACGGCAACAAGTCCGAGTAATCCGCCACACGCAGCGTTACTGGCACGGCCCGGTCATCCGGGCCGTGCCGGGTTGCGACCCCACCGCACGAATCCGTAATGACCAAGTCCGAACTGATCGAAATCCTGGCGCGCAAGCAGGCGCATCTGAAGTCGGACGACGTCGATCTGGCGGTGAAATCGCTATTGGAGATGATGGGCGGCGCGCTGTCCGGCGGCGACCGCATCGAGATCCGCGGTTTCGGCAGTTTTTCCCTGCATTACCGGCCGCCGCGCCTGGGACGCAATCCCAAGACCGGCGAATCCGTCGCGCTTCCCGGCAAGCACGTGCCGCACTTCAAGCCAGGCAAGGAATTGCGCGAGCGCGTCAGCGGCGTCGTTCCGGTCGAGTCCGACACGCCCTGAGCCAACCGAAGCCCTGACTCCGGGTTTTTTCCGGAATCCCAGTCCGTTCGGCTAATCTAGCGTCTCCCGACGTTGGAGACCTTCATGAAAATTGCCCGTCTGCTGATATTGCTGGTGTTCCTGCTGGCCGGTCTGGTCATCGGATCGCTGAATTCGCAGCAGATCGTCGTCAGTTTCGGTTTCACCGACCTCCATACCACCTCCGGTATCGCCATCATCGTCTCGCTGTTCGCCGGGCTGGTGATCGGTACGGCCCTGGTGCTGGCGGCGCTGGTGATCCCGCTGTACGCCAAGCTGCGCCGCGCCAACAAGGCCGCGGTCGCCGCTTCCGCGCCGGCCGTCGCGCCGGTACCGACCTATACCCAGCCCGTGGACGGACGCTGATCTTCGATGGACTTCCTGACCGAGTGGTTCTGGTTCTTCCTGTTCCTGCCGCTGGCAGCGCTGAGCGGATGGGTCATCGGCCGCCGCGGCGGCCAGCGCCATGGCGACACGCAGGTCAGCCGGCTTTCCAGCACGTATTTCCGCGGCCTGAACTACCTGCTCAACGAAGAGCCGGACAAGGCGATCGAGCTGTTCCTGCACATCGCCGAGCTGGACAAGGAAACCTTCGAGACCCAGGTCGCGCTCGGCCACCTGTTCCGCCGGCGCGGTGAAGTCGACCGGGCGATCCGCCTGCACCAGGGCCTGGTGCAGCGCGCCGACCTGAGCGACCCGCAGCGCGTGCAGGCCTTGCTGGCACTGGGCGAGGACTACATGAAGTCCGGCCTGCTGGACCGCGCCGAGACCGTGTTCACCGAACTGGCGCAGATCGACCAGCGCGCGCCGCAGGCGCTCAAGCACCTGATCGGTATCTACCAGGCCGAGCGCGACTGGGAAAAGGCGATCGACAACGCCACTCGCTACGAGGAAGTGACCGGCGAGCCGATGGGCAAGCTGATCGCGCAGTTCGAATGCGAGCTGGCCGACCGCTACCGCGCATCCGGCACTTCCGAACTGGCGCGGGCCGCGATCGCGCGCGCCTACCAGGCCGACGCCACCTCGGTGCGTGCCGGCATCCTGGAAGGGCGCATCGACGTGGACGACGGCAACGACGAGGCCGCGATCCGCGCCTTCGAACGCGCCGCGCGCCACGACCCGGACTACCTGCCGGAGATCATGCCGGCGCTGATGGATTGCTACCGGCGCGGCCACGATCTCAGCGGCGCGCGCGCGTTCCTGTCGGAAATGACCGAGCACTACCGCGGCATCGCCCCGGTGCTGGCGCTGACCCGGCTGATGGAATCGCAGGAAGGCGTGTCCGCGGCGCGTGCCTACCTCGGCCGGCAGCTGAAGGATCGGCCCTCGGTACGCGGCGAGTCGGCCTTGATCGACCTGACCCTGGCCGAAGGCGCGGATTCCACCGCCACCCTGCAGGACCTGAAGCACATCACCGACCAGTTGCTGGTGCGCAATCCCAGCTACCGCTGCACGCGCTGCGGCTTCGGCGCACGCACCCACCATTGGCAATGCCCGAGCTGCAAGGAGTGGGGCACGGTCAAGCCGCTGCTCAACTACGCGGTGGTGTAGGTGCCGGTTGCAGGTTGGGCGCTGCTCGCGGCGCTGGCGGCGCTCAGCGCGATCGGGACGTGGCTGTCGCGCCGCTACGCCCTCAAGCGCAACTTGCTGGACGCTCCCGGCGAGCGTCGCAGCCATACGGTGGCCACGCCGCGCGGCGGCGGTGTCGCGATCGTGGCGACGGTGCTGGTGGCCTGCGCCTATGCGGCCTCGGTCTGGCCACAGCAGGGCGTGGCCATCGCGATGTTCGCTGCTGGGCTGATGCTGGTCGCCGGCATCGGCTGGTGGGACGACCACCGCCCGCTGTCGGCCGCGCTGCGGCTGCTGGTGCACGCAGTCGCCGCCGGCCTGCTCACTGCACTTGTCTACCGATTGCACCAAAACCCGTGGCTGGCCGCGCTGACTTGGTTGGCGACGATCTCGCTGATCAACATCTGGAACTTCATGGACGGCATCAACGGCCTGGCGACCAGCCAGGCGATGCTGGCGGCGCTGGGTTTTGCCGGGTTCCTGCCCGAACCGCTGCGCTGGGCGTGCCTGGTGCTGGTCGCAGCCTGCGCCGGCTTCCTGCCGTTCAACTATCCGCGGGCGCGGATCTTCCTCGGCGACGTCGGCAGCGGCGCGCTGGGCTATCTGCTCGCAGCGCTGTTCGCGCTGTGCAATGTCGCGACCGGGCTCACACCATGGTTGCTGCTGATACCGATATCGGCGTTTGCCATCGACGCCGGCTTCACGTTGTTGTCGCGCATGCTCGCCGGCGAACGTTGGTGGCAACCGCACGCGCAACATGTCTACCAACGTTGGGTCCACGCGGGCAGGAGCCATACGGTCGTGACCCTCGCCTATGCCCTGTTCAGCATTGTCGCGATTACAATTGCCTGGTTCGGTGGAACGTTGCAGACCGGGGGGCAGGTTGCATTGGCGCTTGGCTGGTATCTATCGGCAAGTGCGCTTTGGCTGACTTTGCGTAAGGGATTGCGCTGAACTCATATGGATAACTGATGCTTTCGATCCGCGACCGCTTTACCGAGATGTTCCCCAAGGCCTCCGTGGTCGTCCACGATCTGGCGATCGTCTGGATCTGCTGGCAGTTGCTGCATGCGGCGCGCTACACGATGCTGCCCGGCGAGCATCCGCTGCCGTTGTGGAACCTCAATACTGCCATCGTGCTGGCGGCGCAGGGCCTGGTGTTCTGGAAGGTCGGCCTGTATCGCGGGCTGTGGCGCTTCGCCAGCGTTCCGGACCTGTTGAACATCTTCAAGGCCAGCTTCTACGGCCTGGTCGCGATCGTGCTGGGGCTGGCCTACAGCCGCTTCGATTCCATACCGCTGTCGGTGCTGATGGTGTATCCGTTCGCGCTGTCGGCGCTGCTGGGCGCGCCGCGGCTGCTGTACCGCGCCTGGAAGGATTACCAGATCGCGCATTCGGACGAGACCGCGCGGCGCGTGCTGATCGTCGGTGCCGGCCGTGCGGCCGAGGCGCTGGTGCGCGACCTGCGCCGCTCCGGCGCCTATCACCCGGTCGGATTCGTCGACGATGCCGGCCATCTGCACGGCGCCAAGCTGCAGGGCCTGCCGATCCTGGGCCGGATCGACGAAGCCGGGGCGATCGCCAAGGAAACCGCGGCCAAGCTGCTGGTCATCGCGATCCCGTCGCTGGACGCGGCCGGCATGCAGCGGGTGGTGGCGATCTGCGAAAGCACCGGGCTGCCGTTCCGCACCGTGCCGCGCCTGCTCGACGTGCTCGAAGGCCACTATCTGCCGGGCGAACTGAAGGAGGTCGCGATCGAGGACCTGCTCGGGCGCAAGCCGGTGACCCCGGACTGGAAGCTGATCAAGGGCTGGTTGTCCGGGCGCACGGTGATGGTGACCGGTGCCGGCGGGTCGATCGGTTCGGAACTGTGCCGGCAGTGCGCGCGCCATGGCGCACGCAAGGTGGTGCTGCTGGAGATCGACGAACTGGCGCTGATCACCATTCACGCCGATCTGCACCGAACCTTCCCGGACCTGGAAATCGAGTGCGTGCTGGGCGACTGCGGCGATCCGGCGGTGACCCGCCATGCGATGCGCATCGCCGAGCCGGATGCGGTGTTCCATGCCGCGGCCTACAAGCAGGTGCCGCTGCTTGAGAAACAGTTCCGCGAGGCGGTCCGCAACAACGTGCTGTCCACCGAGACCGTGGCCCGCGCCTGCGTCGCCGCCAAGGTCTCGACCTTCGTGTTCATCTCCACCGACAAGGCGGTCAATCCGGTCAACGTGCTCGGCGCGTCCAAGCGCTACGCGGAGATGGTGTGCCAGTCGCTGGACGACCAGACCGTGGGCACCCGTTTTGTCACCGTGCGCTTCGGCAATGTGCTGGATTCGGCCGGCAGCGTGGTCCCGCTGTTCCGCGAGCAGATCCGCCAGGGCGGCCCGGTCACGGTGACCGATCCGCAGGTGACCCGCTACTTCATGACCATTCCCGAGGCCTGCCAGCTGATCGTGCAGGCCGCTGCCTCGGCGTCGCACGGCGCGATCTACACGCTGGACATGGGCGAGCCGGTGCCGATCCGTCTGCTCGCCGAACAGATGATCCGCCTGGCCGGCAAGCAACCCGGCCGCGACATCGCGATCGTCTACACCGGGTTGCGCCCGGGCGAGAAGCTGCACGAAACCCTGTTCTATGCCGACGAGAACTATCGTCCCACCTCGCATCCGAAGATCCTGGAAGCCGGCGCGCGCAGCTTTTCGCGCGAAGACATCCTGCAGGGCCTGCAGCAATTGCGTGCGGCCGTGGCCGACTACGACAGCGACGGCATCGAGAAAGTCCTGCGCACGACCATGCCCGAATTCGCGCCGTTGCGACAACAGGCCAGTCACGATAGCTCCGCTACAATCGTTCCTTTCCCCGCACGCGAGGCCAGAAGGCTCTGATGAGCAAGAGAATCCGCAAGGCAGTTTTCCCGGTTGCAGGTCTGGGTACCCGCTTTCTTCCCGCCACCAAGACGGTGCCCAAGGAAATGCTGCCGATCATCGATCGGCCGTTGATCCAGTACGCCGTCGACGAGGCGATCGAGGCCGGTTGCGACACCCTGATCTTCGTCACCAACCGCTACAAGCACGCGGTTGCGGATTATTTCGACAAGGCCTACGAGCTGGAGCAGAAGCTCGAGCGCGCCGGCAAGGTCGAGCTGCTGGAAATGATCCGCAACGTGCTGCCCAAGGGCGTGCGCGCCGTCTTCGTGACCCAGGCCGAAGCGCTGGGCCTGGGCCATGCGGTGCTGTGCGCCAAGTCGGTGATCGGCGACGAACCGTTCGCCGTGCTGCTGCCGGACGACCTGATCTGGAACCGCGGCGCCGGCGCGCTCAAGCAGATGGCCGACCTCAACGAGGCCAGCGGCGCCAGCGTGATCGCTGTGGAGGACGTGCCGCACGAGAACACCGCCAGTTACGGCATCGTCGCCACCGACGCCTTCGACGGCCGCAAGGGCCGCATCGCGCAGATCGTCGAAAAGCCCAAGCCGGAAGACGCGCCCAGCGACCTGGCGGTGGTGGGGCGCTATGTGCTCAGTCCGAAGATCTTCGAACTGCTGGAAAGCACCGGCACCGGTGCCGGCGGCGAGATCCAGCTGACCGATGCCATCGCCGCGCTGCTGAAGAGCGAGCAGGTCGACGCCTATCGCTTCGAGGGAACCCGTTTCGATTGCGGCACCCACCTGGGCCTGGTCGAGGCGACCATCCGCTTCGCGCTGGAGAACAAGAAGCTGGCCAAGCCGGCGCGCGCGAAGCTCACGCAGATGCTGGCCGAAGACTGACCGAGCTTGCCGCCGCGCCCGCTTCGTTGCGGTGCGCGGCCGGAATCCTCGTGCCGGCAACGGAAAAGGCAGCCTCTCGGCTGCCTTTTCCGTTGCTGCGCCAGCCCTGCGAACGTCTTGCCGATCGGTGAAGCGGATCGGCAAACAGGCGGGGAACGACTAATCCGATGCCGCAGGCGGCAATGGCTGGATGGGTGGCGCGGGCGGGCTGCATTCTTACCCGCGCCACGCAACCCACCAGGGGTGATTGCCTTACAGCGCCTCGATGATCCCGGCCGCGCCCATGCCGGTGCCGATGCACATGGTGACCATGCCGTACTTCTGCTGGCGGCGGCGCAGGCCGTGCACCAGCGTCGCGGTGCGGATCGCACCGGTGGCGCCAAGCGGATGCCCGAGCGCGATCGCGCCGCCGAGCGGATTGACCTTGGACGGGTCCAGGCCGCTGTCGCGGATCACCGCCAGCGACTGCGCGGCGAAGGCTTCGTTGAGCTCGATCCAGTCCAGTTGGTCCTTGCTCAGGCCGGCCTGCTTGAGCGCCTTGGGAATCGCCGCGATCGGGCCGATGCCCATCACTTCCGGACGCACGCCGGCGACCGAGAAGCTGACGAAGCGGGCGAGGGGGGTCAGCCCGTAGTCCTTGATCGCCTGCTCGGAGGCCAGCAGCACCGCACCGGCGCCGTCGCTCATCTGCGAGGAGTTGCCGGCGGTGACGCTGCCGCCGAACTGGCCGTTGCGGAACACCGGGCGCAGTTTGGCCAGGCCTTCGATCGAGCTGTCCGGGCGCGGGCCTTCGTCGGTGTCGACCAGGCGCTTGCGCAGCGCGATCACGTTGCCGGCCAGGTCGGGCTGGTGCGACAGGATCTCGTACGGGGTGATCTCGTCGCGGAACTCGCCGGCGGCGATCGCGGCGATGGCCTTCTGGTGCGAGGCCAGCGCGAACGCGTCCTGGTCCTCGCGCGACACCTTCCATTCCTCGGCCACCTTCTCGGCGGTGATGCCCATGCCGTAGGCGATAGCCACGTGGTCGTCGGCGAACACGCTCGGCGACAGCGCGACCTTGTTGCCCATCATCGGCACCATCGACATCGACTCGGTGCCGCCGGCCAGCATCAGGTCGGCGTTGCCCAGGCGGATCTGGTCCGCGGCCAGCGCCACGGCCTGGATGCCGGAGGAGCAGAAGCGGTTGATGGTCTGCCCGGCCACCGAGTTGGGCAGCCCGGCCAGCAGCACGCCGATGCGCGCCACGTTCATGCCTTGCTCGCCCTCGGGCATCGCGCAGCCGATGATCGCATCGTCGATGCGCGAGGTGTCGATGCCCGGCGCCTGCGCGACTACTGCGCGCAGCACATGCGCCAGCATGTCGTCCGGACGGGTGTTGCGGAACACGCCCTTGGGCGCCTTGCCGACCGGGGTACGGGTGGCGGCGACGATGTAGGCGTCTTGGATTTGTTTGCTCATGGCTTTCTCCGAAAGCCGGGATTGGGGATTCGGGATTGGGGATTCGTCAGAGCGGATCCCGGTACCCGAATGCGTCGTGCCCGGCGGATGAATTTGTTGGAGGCGATCGTTGCAGAGAGGGGGAGCCGCTGTCGCGAATCCCCACTCCCCAATCCCGAATCTCAGTTCCTAAGCGGCTTGCCCGTCTTCAGCATGTGCCCGATCCGCGCCTGGGTCTTTTCCTGCTGGGCCAGTTCGACGAAGTGCTTGCGCTCGAGCTTGAGCAGCCATTCCTCGTCGACCAGCGCACCGCGATCGACTTCGCCGCCGCACAGCACGGTGGCGATGCGGGTGGCGATCTCGTAGTCGTACTCGCTGATGAAGCGGCCTTCCAGCATGTTGACCAGCAGCATCTTGAAGGTGGCGATGCCGACGTCGCCGGCGACCTGGATGCGCCGTGCCGGCAGCGGCGGGCGGTAGCCGCCCTCGGCCAGCGCGCGCGCTTCGGCCTTGGCGATGTACAGCGCCTCGTAGCTGTTGAACACGACCTTGTCGGTGCCGCGCAGCAGGCCCAGTTCCTTGGCGTTGGCCGCCGAGGTGGAGACCTTGGCCATCGCCACGGTCTCGAAGGTCTTCTTCAGCTCGGCGAACACGTCGCCGCCCGGACCGGCCGCCTGCGAGGCGCGCACCGCGATTTCCTTGAGCCCGCCGCCGGCCGGCAGCAGGCCGACGCCGGCCTCGACCAGGCCGATGTAGCTTTCCAGCGCGGCCACGGTCTTGGCGCTGTGCATCTGGAACTCGCAGCCGCCGCCCAGGGCCAGGCCGCGCACCGCCGCGACCACCGGCACCAGCGAATACTTGATGCGCTGGCTGGTGGCCTGGAAGTTGGCGACCATCGCCTCGAACGCATCGACCTTGCCAGCCTGCAGCAGGCCGAGCGCGCCGGCCAAGTCGGCACCGGCGGAGAAGGGTTCCTTCTGCTGCCAGATCACCAGGCCCTTGAAGCCCTTCTCGGCGCGGCCCACCGCTTCCTGCAGGCCGTCGAGGACCTGGTCGGAGACGGTGTTCATCTTGGTCTTGAAGCTGACCACGGCGATGTCGTCGCCGTCGTGCCACAGCCGCAGGCCGTCGTTCTCGAACACGGTCTCGCCCGGGGCGAACTTCTCGCCGAGCAGCGGATCGGGGAAGCGCTGGCGCTGGTACACCGGCAGCGCCGAGCGCGGCAGCTTGGCGTTGCGCGCCGGGCTGTAGCTGCCCTCGGCGGCGTGCACGCCATCGCGGCCGTCGAACACCCAGTCCGGCAGCGGCGCGCTGGACATGGTCTTGCCGGCGACGATGTCGTCGGCGATCCACTGCGCCACCTGCTTCCAGCCGGCCGCCTGCCAGGTCTCGAACGGGCCCAGCGACCAGCCGTAGCCCCAGCGAATCGCCAGGTCCACGTCGCGCGCGGTTTCGGCGATGTCGGCCAGGTGGTAGGCGCTGTAGTGGAACAGGTCGCGGAAGGTCGCCCACAGGAACTGCGCCTGCGGATGCTGGCTCTCGCGCAGCTTGGCGAACTTCTCGGCCGGGTTCTTGATCTTCAGGATCTCGACCACTTCCGGCGCCGCGCTGCGGTCGGCCGGACGGTAATCCTGCTTCTCAAGGTCCAGCACCACGATGTCCTTGCCGACCTTGCGGAAGATGCCGGCGCCGACCTTCTGGCCGAGCGCGCCCTTGCCGATCAGCGCGTCCAGCCACTTCGGCGCAGCGAAGTACTGGTGCCACGGATCGTCGGGCAGGGTGTCGGCCATGGTCTTGATGACGTGAGCCATGGTGTCCAGGCCGACCACGTCGGAGGTGCGGTAGGTCGCCGACTTCGGCCGCCCGACCAGCGGGCCGGTCAGCGCGTCGACTTCGTCGAAGCCCAGGCCGGACTGCGCGGTGTGGTGGATGGTGGACAGGATCGAGAACACGCCGATGCGGTTGCCGATGAAGTTCGGGGTGTCCTTGGCGTAGACCACGCCCTTGCCCAGGGTGGTGACCAGGAACGCTTCCAGGCCTTCCAGCACCGCCGCGTCGGTGCCCTTGGCCGGGATCAGCTCGGCCAGGTGCATGTAGCGCGGCGGGTTGAAGAAGTGCACGCCGCAGAAGCGGTGGCGCAGTTGCTCGGGCAGCACGTCGGACAGCTTGTTGATGCCCAGGCCGGAGGTGTTGGACGCCAGCACCGCGTGATCGGCCACGAACGGCGCGATCTTCTTGTACAGGTCCTGCTTCCAGTCCATGCGCTCGGCGATGGCTTCGATGATCAGGTCGCAGCCGCGCAGCTGCTCCAGGCCGGACTCGTAGTTGGCCGGGGTGATCGCCTCGGCCAGCGACGGGCTGGCCAGCGGCGCCGGGCTCAGCTTGGTCAGGTTGGCGATGGCCTTGAGCACGATGCCGTCGGGATGGCCTTCCTTGGCGGGAAGGTCGAACAGGACGGTGTCGACGCCGGCGTTGGTCAGGTGCGCAGCGATCTGCGCGCCCATCACGCCCGCGCCCAGGACGGCGGCACGGCGGACTAGCAGGGGGTTGGACATAGCGATCAGCCTCTGTGGGTCAACGATTGCGGGTTCGGGTCTGGAAGCAGCGGGTATAGCGAAACGGTTCTTTCGGATCAGGGCACGGCGCGGGCCAGGAAGCCCGCTTCGGCGAAACGGATCAGTTCGCGCGCGGCGTGGGCGCGGTGCGCGCCTTCGCTGACGCCGGCGGGGCGCTTGATCAGGCCGAAGTCGGCCATGGCGTAGGTCAGGGCACCGGCCAGGAAATCCAGGCGCCAATAGAGTTCTTCCTTGCTCAGCTCGGGCACGCAGACGGCGATGGCCTTGCCGAATTCGCGCAGCACATGGCCGTAGTGGTCGGACAGGAACTGGCGCAGGCTGTCGTTCTTCTCGGCGTAGGCGCGGGCGATCACGCGCACGAAGGCGCCGCCGCTCTGGCGGTCCTGGGCCATCGCCAGCGCCGGCTCCACGAACGCGGCCAGCACCGGGCCGAGCTGGCCCGGATGTTGGCGCTGGGCGGCTTCCAGCTGCGCCAGGCGCGCCGCGGTCATCTCGTCCATGCGCCGCCGGAACACCTCGTTGACCAGGTTTTCCTTGGAGCCGAAGTGGTAGTTCACCGCGGCGATGTTGACGTCGGCCTGGCTGGTCACCTGGCGCAGCGAGGTGCCGGTGAAGCCGTGCTGGGCGAACAGTTCCTCGGCCGCGCTGAGGATGCGGTCCTTGGTGGAGAAGTGCGCTTGCTTTGCCATGCGGCCGCCGGAATCAATCAAACGATTGTTTGAGTCTAGGCTTCGCCAACCGGTGCGTCATGTTGCGGTGCAGCACGATTCAGCCGGCGCCCGTGCAAACCCCGCTGCGATTGGATAGAATTGTCCATCGCAATTCTGGCTAAGCCCGCGTTTTGACGCGGGTTTTTTTCATGCTAACCTCGGGCCGTCTAGTGGCCCGCCCAACGGAGAACTTCCCATGGCGCTGGAGCGCACCCTGTCCATCATCAAGCCCGATGCCGTTGCCAAGAACGTCATCGGCGAGATCTATTCCCGTTTCGAGAAGGCCGGCCTGAAGGTCGTGGCCGCCAAGTACAAGCAGCTGTCGCGCCGCGAGGCCGAGGGCTTCTACGCCGTGCACCGCGAGCGTCCGTTCTTCAACGCGCTGGTCGAGTTCATGATCTCCGGCCCGGTGATGATCCAGGCGCTGGAAGGCGAGAACGCCGTGGCCGCGCACCGCGACCTGCTCGGCGCCACCAACCCGAAGGATGCCGCACCGGGCACCATCCGCGCCGATTTCGCCGACTCGATCGACGCCAACGCCGCGCACGGTTCCGATTCGGTCGAGAACGCCGCCAACGAAGTGGCGTATTTCTTCGCCGCAACCGAAGTGGTTTCGCGCTAAGAGGTCATCGTGAACGAGGTCGCCCACACTCCGTTGGCGCTCGCCGATCCGATCCGGACCGGCGCCACGACCAAGCAGAACCTGCTCGACCTCGATCGCGAGGGGCTGGAGCGTTTCTTCGCCGAGACCCTCGGCGAAGCGCGCTACCGCGCCCACCAGGTGATGAAGTGGATCCACCACCGCTACGTCACCGACTTCGACCAGATGACCGACCTCGGCAAGGCGCTGCGCGCCAAGCTGCAGCAGCATGCCGAGGTCGTCGTCCCCAACATCGTGTTCGACAAGCCGTCCACCGACGGGACCCACAAGTGGCTGCTGGCCATGGGCACCGACGGCAAAAACGCGATCGAGACCGTGTACATCCCCGACAAGGGCCGCGGCACGCTGTGCGTGTCGTCGCAGGTCGGCTGCGCGCTGAACTGCACGTTCTGTTCGACCGCCACCCAGGGCTTCAACCGCAACCTGTCCACCGCCGAGATCATCGGCCAGGTGTGGGTCGCGGCGCGGCACCTGGGCAATGTGCCGCACCAGCAGCGCCGTCTCACCAACGTGGTGATGATGGGCATGGGCGAGCCGCTGATGAATTTCGACAACGTCGTGCGCGCGATGAGCGTGATGCGCGACGACCTGGGCTACGGCCTGGCCAACAAGCGGGTGACGCTGTCGACCTCCGGCCTGGTGCCGATGATCGATCGCCTGTCCACCGAGAGCGATGTGTCGCTGGCGGTTTCGCTGCACGCGGCCGACGACGCGCTGCGCGAGACGCTGGTGCCGCTCAACAAGAAGTACCCGGTCGCCGAACTGATGGCCGCCTGCGCGCGCTACCTGCGCGCCAACAAGCGCCGCGAGTCGGTGACCTTCGAATACACGCTGATGAAGGGCATCAACGACCAGCCCGAGCACGCGCGGCAGCTGGCGCGGCTGATGCGCCAGTTCGACAATGCGGTGCAGGCCAAGGATGCGGGCAAGGTCAACCTGATCCCGTTCAATCCGTTCCCGGGCACGCGCTACGAGCGTTCCGGCGATACCGAGATCCGCGCGTTCCAGAAGATCCTGCTCGATGCGCAGGTGCTGACCATGGTGCGACGCACGCGCGGCGACGACATCGATGCGGCCTGCGGCCAGCTCAAGGGGCAGGTCATGGACCGCACGCGCCGCCAGGCCGACTTTCAGCGCGAGTTGCAGACGCGGGCGGACCGGGATGCGGCGGCCTAGCCATCCTCTGGCCATCGCCGGATTGAGCGTGGCGCTGCTGGCGCTGTCGGCTTGTGCCGGGCGCAGCAGCACGCCGGGCAAGCTGCGCAGCGTCGAGCAGGTAGCGCCGGACTACGATTTCCGCGACGACGGTGCGGTCAAGGCGCGCTACGCGCTGCAGGAGCAGTTGGGCCTGGCCGGCAACCGGCTCAGCGGCGGCGATCTGGCCGGCGCCGAGGACCATGCGCGCAAGGCGTTGGCGCTGGCGCCGGATTCGGTGCAGGCGCAGACCTTGCTGGCCGTCGTCGCCGACCGCCGCGGCAATGCCGCCGCGGCCGGCGAGCACTACCGCAAGGCCGCCGAGCTGGCGCCGAACCGCGGCGAGACCTTGAACAACTACGGCGCCTGGCTATGCGCCAACGGCGCCGTCGCCGAATCGCTGCAATGGTTCGACCGCGCCCTGGCGGCGCCGGACTACGCCACGCCGGCGTCGGCCCTGGCCAATGCCGGCGGTTGCGCGCTGCAGATCGGCCAGCGCGAACGCGGCGCGCGCGACCTGCGCAAGGCGCTGGCGCTGGAGCCGGGCAACGCGTACGCGCTGGAAGCGATGGCGCGCGACGAAGCGGCGCAGGCGCGCTTTTTCCAGGCGCGTGCGTTCTCCGAACGGCGTTTGTCGGCTGCGCCGGCCACCGCATCCGTGTTACAACTTGCTATTCAGATTGAACAAGGGCTGGGCGACAGGGCTGCCGCCGGCCGTTACCAACAGCGGTTGCGCAAGGAGTTTCCCGACGCCGCGACCACGACTCCCGGGGCTAGTGCATTGTGATCAGCGATTCCAATCCGAACGCTTTCGACGGCGCCAAAGGTTGCGGACAACACCTCCGCGAAGCGCGCGAAGCGGCGGGCCTGAGCATCGACGACGTCGGTAACCGCTTGCGCATGCCGGTGCACGTGGTCCGTGCGCTGGAAGAGGAGCAGTGGCAGCGCCTCGGCGCGCCGGTGTTCGTGCGCGGGCAGTTGCGCAGCTACGCGCGTTTGCTCAAGGTGGATCTGGAGCCGCTGCTGGAGAGTGCGCACCTGGCGCCGGTGCAGCCGGTGGAACTGATCAGCCACACCCATACGCCGCCGTTGCGGCGCATGCTCGAGAGCGCCACCCGGCGCCTGGTGTACGTGGTGATCACCGCCGGGCTGGCGGTGCCGGTCTGGTATGCGACCCGTACCCATTTCGCCGAGGACGGCCCGAGCACCGCGTCGCTGGACGTGGTGCCGGCTGCCCCGGGCGACGTTGCACAGCCTGCGCCGTCCGGCGCAGGCAACCACGCCGCGGCCGCCGCGCCGGTCGACCGCGCCGCGCCCAGCGCCGCGCCGTATATCGCCTCGCTGACCCCGCTGCCGCGCGTCTCCAGCGAAACCGAACGCGCGTCCGGCACGGCGCAAAAGCCCGGCCTGAGCCTGTCGTTCCAGGGCGACAGCTGGGTGCAGATCATCGCGGCCGACGGCACGCCGCTGGAAAAAGCCTTGCTGAAAGCGGGCGAGAAGCGCGACTACGCGCCGGGCCAGGTGAGCCGCATCGTGCTCGGCAATGCGTCGGCGGTCCAGGTTCAGCAATCCGGTAGTACCGTGGATCTGACCCCGTACAAGCGCGCGAACGTGGCCCGCTTTGCGGTATCCTCTGACGGTTCCGTGGTGCCAGCGTCCGAGTGACGGCGGCGCGGTTCCTCAATCTCAACATTCCATGTCCCGTCGTTGCGGCGGGGCGAGAGTACGCATGGCGATCGACGACCTGCTCGACGAGCACGAACAAAGCGAACGCGTCCGCACTTGGCTCAGGAAAAACGGCGCCGGCCTGATCGGCGGCATTGCCCTGGGCATCGGCGCGATCATTGGCTGGCAGTGGTGGACCAAGCAGCATTCCAGCGACCTGGCGCAGGCCAATGCCCGCTACGACGCCGTGCTCAAGAGCATCCAGGCCAACCAGCTGGATAAGGCGGGCAAGGACATGGCGGCGCTGCAGCAGGGCCCGGCCAACATCTATGCCGAACTAGCCGCGTTGCGCCTGGCCAAGGCGCATGCCGACGCCGGCAAGTACGACCAGGCCCTGGCGACGCTGCGCGGGCTCAAGACCGAGGGCGAACTGAAGCTGCTGGTCGACCAGCGCGTGGCGCGGCTGCTGATCCAGACCGGCAAGAGCGACGAAGCGCTGAAGCTGCTGGCCTCGGCCGACGACAACCAGAGCCTGGAAATCCGCGGCGATGCGCTGATTGCGCAGGGCAAGCGCGATGCGGCACGCGATGCGTACGCCAAGTCGTTGACCACCCTGGACGTGGCGGCGCCGCAACGGCGACTGCTGGAAACGAAATTGATGGATGCGGGCGGCACCGTGCCGAATCCTGCGGAGCCGATCTGATGAAGGTAGTCATGTTCAAGCGCATCGCGACAGTCGCCCTGCTGGGTCTGGCGCTGTCCGGCTGCAGCACGGTCAAGGGCTGGTTCGCGGGCAAGGATGCGGCCGCCAAGAAGGCCGCCGAGCCGGCCGAGCTGGTCGATTTCAAGCCGTCGGTGAAGGTCGCCAAGCTGTGGTCCACCGATGCCGGCAAGGGCGAGCAGCGCATCGGCGTGCGCCAGCATCCGGCGGTGGCAGAAGGCAAGGTGTACCTGGCCGCGACCTCCGGTTCGGTCTACGCGCTGGACCTGCAGACCGGCAAGACGCTGTGGGAATACGACGCCAAGAAGGCGCGCAAGGAGCGGCTGTCGCAGGTTCAGGAGCAGCCGGAGAGCCAGGTCGAGGGCGAGTCCAGCAAGGGCCTGACCAAGGACGAGCGCGCCGCCTACAAGCAGCGCCTGCGCAACGAGAAGCAGCAGGCCAAGGAACGCAAGCGGCTGGAGAAGAACCGTCCGCTGCCGCGCTTCGCCGGCGGTCCTGGCGTGGGCGAGGGGCTGGTGGTGGTGGGCGGCCTGAATGGCGAAGTGGTCGCGCTCGACGCCGCCAGCGGCACCGAGAAGTGGCGCGCCAAGGTCCCCAACGAAGTGATCGCCGCGCCGGTGGTCTCGCAGAACATGGTGTTCGTGCGCAGCAACGACGGCCACGTCACCGCGTTCGACGCGG
This sequence comes from Xanthomonas sp. WHRI 7945, assembly GCF_035026585.1. Classification (NCBI taxonomy): domain Bacteria; kingdom Pseudomonadati; phylum Pseudomonadota; class Gammaproteobacteria; order Lysobacterales; family Lysobacteraceae; genus Xanthomonas; species Xanthomonas sp. WHRI 7945. The sequence continues at coordinate 100,437 of NZ_JAYIQP010000009.1, read as the reverse complement.
GCACCGGGCAGCAGCGCTGGTTCCACACGCAGGAACTGCCGACCCTGACCGTGCGCGGCAACGCGCCGGTGGTGTCCGGTCCGGGTGTGCTGTTCGTCGGCAACGACGACGGCACGCTGGCGGCGCTGGCGATGCAGGACGGGCGCGTGCTGTGGGAGCAGACCGTCGGCGTGCCGGAAGGCCGTACCGAGCTGGAGCGCATGTCCGACGTGGACGGCGCGCCGGTGCTGGACGGCACCACCCTGTACGCGGCCAGCTTCAAGAACCAGACCGTGGCGCTGGAAGGCCCGAGCGGGCGTCCGTTGTGGACCCGCGACCATGGCAGCGCCGGCGGTGTCGGCGTCAGCTCCAGCAGCGTGGTGGTAGCCGACAACGCCGGTTCGGTGTGGGCGCTGGACAAGGCCTCCGGCTCGGCGACCTGGTCGCAGCCGGCGCTGGCGCGGCGCTCGTTGACCGGCGTGGCGATCCAGGGCGACTACGCCGTGGTCGGCGACTACAAGGGTTATCTGCATTGGTTGAAGCTCGACAACGGCGAGATCGCCGCACGCGAGCGAGTGGGACGCAAGGCGCTGGTAGCGCAGCCGGTGGTAGCCGATGGCATCCTGCTGGTCCAGAACACGAAAGGCGACCTGACCGCGTTCCGGTTGGGTCAATAAAGGAAGGGAATTCGCGATGCTGCCGCTGGTCGCCCTGGTTGGACGGCCGAATGTCGGCAAGTCCACGCTGTTCAACGCGCTCACGCGCAGCCGCGACGCGCTGGTCCATGACCAGCCCGGCGTCACCCGCGATCGCAACTACGGGGTCTGCCGGCTGGAGCCGGACACCCCGTTCGTGATCGTCGACACCGGCGGCATCTCCGGCGAGGAGGAAGGCCTGGCCGGCGCCACTGCGGACCAGGCGCGCTCTGCCGCCGGCGAAGCCGACCTGGTGCTGTTTGTTGTCGATGGCCGCGAAGGGTCCTCGTCGCTCGACGACGAGATCCTGGCCTGGCTGCGCAAGCTGGCGCGGCCGACGCTGTTGCTGATCAACAAGATCGACGGTACCGACGAGGATCAGGTCCGCGCCGAGTTCGCGCGCTACGGCCTGGGCGAGGCGATCGCGGTCTCCGCCGCGCACCGCCACGGCATCGACGACCTGCTCGAGGAAGTGCTTGCGCGCTTGCCCGAAGAGGGCGCCGGCGCGACGCTGGACACCGATCCGGCGCGCATGCGCATCGCCTTCGTCGGCCGTCCCAACGTCGGCAAGTCGACGCTGGTCAACCGGCTGCTCGGCGAAGAGCGGATGATCGCCTCCGAAGTACCGGGCACCACCCGCGACTCGATCGCGGTCGACCTGCAGCGCGACGACCGCCTGTACCGGCTGATCGACACCGCCGGCCTGCGCCGCCGCGGCCGGGTCGAGGAGGCGGTGGAGAAGTTCAGCGTGTTCAAGACGCTGCAGGCGATCGAGCAATGCGAGGTCGCGGTGCTGCTGCTCGACGCCACCGAAGGCGTCACCGACCAGGACGCCAGCGTGCTCGGCGCGATCCTGGACGCCGGCCGCGCCCTGGTGGTGGCGGTCAACAAGTGGGACGGGCTCACCGACTACCAGCGCGAGCAGGCCGAAGCCTTGCTGTCGCGCAAGCTCGGCTTCGTGCCCTGGGCCGAAGCGGTGCGGATCTCGGCCAAGCATGGCTCCGGCCTGCGCGAGCTGTTCCGCTCGATCCACAACGCGCATGCCTCGGCGACCCGCGTGTTCAGCACCAGCGAAGTCAATCAGGCGCTGGAAGTGGCCTACGAGACCAATCCGCCGCCGAGCATCCGCGGCCATGTCTCCAAGCTGCGCTACGTGCATCCGGGCGGCAGCAATCCGCCGACCTTCATCGTCCACGGCACCCGTCTGAAGGTGTTGCCGGAGTCGTACAAGCGCTACCTGGAAAACTTCTTCCGCAAGCGCTTCAAGCTGGTCGGCACGCCGGTGCGCTTCATGTTCCGCGAAGGCGCCAATCCGTACGAAGGCAAGAAGAACGTGCTGACCGAGCGCCAGGTCGCCAAGAAGCGGCGCCTGATGAAGCACGTCCGCGGCAAGTAGCGCGGATGGACGCGCGGCGCGAGGTCACGCTGGGGATCCTGGCCGGCGGCCGCGCGCAACGCCTGGGCGGCCGCGACAAGGCCTGGCTGCAACGCGACGGGCAACCGCTGGTGCTGGGCCTGGCGCAAGCGCTGGCGCCGTCGGTGGCGGCGGTGCTGGTCAGCGCCAACCGCATGCTGCCGCGCTATGCCGCCGCCGGATTGCGCGCGGTGCCCGATCGGCTCGTGGCGCCCGCGGGCGCCGAACGTTCGCTGGGGCCGATCGCGGGCCTGGATGCCTTGGCCGCAGTCTGCGCGACGCCCTGGCTGCTGACCCTGCCGGTGGACCTGTGCCGGCTGCCGCCTGCATTGCTGGCCAAGCTGATCGCCGCCAGCGGCCCCGGTGCCGGCGCCTATGCCGAGGACGACGACGGCGTGCAGCCGCTGGTGGCGCTGTATCGCCTCGACGCGTTGCGTCCCGCGCTGGCGAGGGCGCTGGCGACGGCGCGTTACGCACCGAGCATCCTGCAGCAGCAGTTGGCGATGGTCCGCGTACGCCTGCCGGGTGTGACGCTCGGTAACCTCAACACGCCGCAGGACCTGCACGCAGCAGGTATCCTGCCGGCGCCATGAACGACTATCCCACCCGCATCGCCTATTCCGAGGCGCTGGCCATCGTCGCCGCCGTCGCCCAGTCGCGCCCGTTGCCGGCCGAACGCCTGGCGCTGCCGCGCGCTGACGGCCGCATCCTGCTCGCGCCGCTGGACGCGCCGATCGACCTGCCGCCGTTCGCCAACAGCGCGATGGACGGTTTCGCGCTGCGTCACGCCGATCTGGATCCGGATGCGCCGAGCCTGCTGCGCCTGGCCGGCGAGCAGTTCGCCGGCGAGGACCTGCGGCAGGCGATCGGCGCCGGCGAGTGCCTGCGCATCACCACCGGCGCGCCGCTGCCGGCCGGTGCCGATACGGTGGTGATCAAGGAAAACGTGATCGAGCGCGACGGCCAGGTGCAGGTGCCGGCCGCGCTCGTCGCCGGCGCGCACGTGCGCACGCGCGGCGAGGACGTGCGCGCCGGCGAGCGCGTGCTCGAGGCAGGCGTGGCGCTGACCCCGTCGCGGATCGGCCTGGCCGCCGCGCTCGGCGTGGCGCAGCTGGCGGTGGCGTCGCGGCCGACAGTGGCGGTTTTCGCCACCGGCGACGAACTGGTCGAACCGGGCATGCCGCTCAAGCCCGGGCAGATCTACAACAGCAACCGCGACATGCTGATGGCGCAGCTACGCCTGCTCGGCCTGGAGCCGACCGCGTGGCCGACGCTGCCGGACGATCCGCAGCGGATCGAACGCATGCTGAGCGATGCCGCCTCGGCGTTCGACGTGGTACTGACCTGCGGCGGCGTGTCCGCCGGCGAGAAGGACTACCTGCCGCGGCTGCTGGCCGAGCGCGGCCGCATCCATTTCTGGAAGGTGCGGATGCGCCCGGGCATGCCGCTGCTGTTCGGCGAGCTGGACCGTGCGCTGTTCCTGGGCCTGCCCGGCAATCCGGTGTCGGTGCTGGCCACCTTCCTGGCGATCGGGCGGCCGTTGCTGGACGCGCTGCAACAGCGCGCCGAGCCGCGGCCGCAATGGCGCGCGCGGCTGGCCTCGGGCTGGAACAAGCGCCACGACCGCCTGGAATTCCTGCGCGGACGCATGCGCTGCGACGCGCACGGCCAGCTGTGGGTGGAGCCGAACCCGGCCGACGGTTCGCATCGCCTGCGCGGCGCCGCCGACAGCGACGTGCTGCTGCGCCTGGACGAGGGCGCGCGCCAGTTCGAGGCCGGCGAAGTGGTCGAGGTGTTCGCGTACTGAGTCACGTGTGCGGTCCCCGGGCAGGGGCAGGTGAGCGCGTCAGGACGAGCGCGGGCTGCGGAGCGTCGCGCTGCCTAAGCCGACCGATTGGCGGTCTGCCGCTCTGGTGCGATCGAGATGGGCCGCGCCGTCGATGTCGGCGAAGTGGTCGAGGTGTTCGCGTATTCGTTCCGCCGTCGGCCCGTGGGCCGCCGAAAGGCGCTCGTTGGGTCGCCCGTGTGAGCAGGCGTTGCGCCGACCGGCCCCGGCCGCTGTGCTGCGGCCTGGGTACCTCGAGGCGATCGAGATGCGCCATGCAGCGCTTGGGGGAGGCGGAGCAGGGAAGAGCGAGGCAGCTTCCGTCCATCGGCCCACATACGATGCGGTCGGTACGTCGCGACGCGAACGACGCGCCGCCGGTTTGCGCCGATAATGGGCGCATGAGCATCAGCGAACTGACTCCGCAGCAGGCCCGCGCGCGCATCGCCCAGGGCGCGCGGTTGATCGACGTGCGCGAGGAACACGAGCGCGCATCCGGCATGGCCGAGGACGCGCTTGGCGTGGCCCGCGCGCAACTGCAGGACGACCCGGCCACGCATCTGGGCACGGCCGACGCCGAGGTGATCCTGATCTGCCAGAGCGGCAAGCGTTCGCACGAGGCCGCGCTGTTCCTGCAGCGGGCCGGATATTCGAGAATCGCCTCGGTGCTGGGCGGCACCACGCGCTGGCAGCGCGACGGCTTGCCGCTGCAGCGGCCGGCGCTGGCGCCGGAGCAGCAGGACTTCTTCGAGCGCTATTCGCGCCACCTGCGCCTGCCCGAGGTCGGCATCGAGGGCCAGCGGCGGCTGCAGGCGGCACGCGTGCTGCTGGTCGGCGCCGGCGGGCTGGGCTCGCCGGCGGGCTTCTACCTGGCCGCGGCAGGGGTCGGCCAGCTGCGCATCGCCGACGACGACGTGGTCGACCGCAGCAACCTGCAACGGCAGATCCTGCACACGGAGGCGCGGATCGGGCAGCCCAAGGTGGCCTCGGCCGTCGCGGCGCTGGGCGCGTTGAATCCGGGCGTGACGGTCGAGGCGGTGCGCGAACGGGTGACCGCAGCCAATGTCGAACGCCTGCTGCAGGACGTGGACGTGGTGCTCGACGGCTCGGACAATTTCCCCGCGCGCTACCTGCTCAACGATGCCTGCGTGAAGCTGGGCAAGCCGCTGGTGTACGGCGCGGTGCAGCGCTTCGAAGGCCAGGTCAGCGTGTTCGATGCCGGCCGCCATCGTGGCCAGGCGCCGTGCTACCGCTGCCTGTTTCCGGAGCCGCCGCCGCCGGAGTTCGCGCCCAGTTGCGCCGAGGCCGGCGTGCTCGGCGTGCTGCCCGGCATCGTCGGCCTGCTGCAGGCCAACGAGGTGCTGAAGCTGCTGCTGGACATCGGCGAGCCCTTGCGCGGACGCCTGCTGTATTTCGACGCACTGGCGATGCGTTTCCGCGAAACCCGCCTGGCCGCCGACCCGCAGTGCCCGCTGTGCGCGCCGGGACGGGCCTTCCCCGGCTACATCGACTACGCGCAATTCTGCGGCGCGGAAACCTGAGCCGGACGCGGAGCCGCCTTCGCTGGCCCACAGTTGCAGTCAGTTGCGCGCAAACGTCACGAAGCAAAAGCCCCTCTCCTCTCGGGAGAGGGGTTGGGGTGAGGGTACGGCGCGAAGCGTCTCGTGGTTCAGGTACACGAGGCTGCGCCCGTACACTCATCCGCCCCTGCGGGGCACCTTCCCCCAAAAAGGGGGCCATGGTCCCGCTGGGAGAAGGGAACAGCAACAGTCGACGCGCGCCTGCGTCCATGCAATACGAAAGCGACTCCCGTCGCGACCACCACGCCACCATGTCGCGCGCCGGCGCATGGGCTGGGGCCATCCCGGCCTTGTGCGTAGAATCGGCGCATGACCAATGCAGTCGACAGCAGTGAATTGATCAAGGTGGTGGCGTTGCTCGGCGCCGCGGTAGTGGCGGTGCCGGTGTTCCGTCGCCTGGGCCTGGGCTCGGTGCTCGGCTATCTCGCCGCGGGCCTGGCGATCGGGCCGTTCGGCCTGGGCTGGTTCGCCGATCCGCAGGCGATCCTGCATGTGGCCGAACTGGGCGTGGTGATGTTCCTGTTCGTGATCGGGCTGGAGATGCGGCCGTCGCATCTGTGGAGCCTGCGCAAGCAGATCTTCGGCCTGGGCACGCTGCAGATCGCGGTCTGCGCCGCGGTGCTGACCGGGGTCGGGTTGGGCCTGGGAATGCCGCTGCCGGTGGCCTTCATCGCCGCGTCCGGGTTTGTGCTCACCTCCACCGCGGTGGTGATGCAATTGCTCGGCGAGCGCGGCGACATCGCCTTGCCGGCCGGGCAGAAGATCGTCGCGATCCTGCTGTTCGAGGACTTGCTGATCGTGCCGCTGCTGGCGGTGGTGGCATGGATGGCGCCGCTGCCGGCGATGCCGGACGCGCCGTCGCGCTGGGTCGGCATCGGCGTGGGCGCCGCGGCGATCGTCGGCTTGCTGGTGGCCGGACGCTGGCTGCTGAACCCGCTGTTCCGGCTGCTGGCCGCGGCCAAGGCGCGCGAAGTGATGACCGCCGCGGCGCTGCTGGTGGTGCTGGGCGCGGCGCTGCTGATGCAGCTCGGCGGGCTGTCGATGGCGATGGGCGCGTTCCTGGCCGGGGTGCTGCTGTCCGAGTCCACCTTCCGTCACCAGATCGAGGCCGACATCGAGCCGTTCCGCGGCATCCTGCTGGGGCTGTTCTTCCTCGGCGTGGGCATGGCCTTGAACCTCGCCGTGGTCGCGCAGAACTGGCCGCTGATCCTCAGCGGCGTGCTCGCGTTCATGGCCGCCAAGGCCGCCTGCATCTACCTGGTCGCGCGCGTCACCGGCAGCGGCAACGCGCAGGCGCTGGACCGCGGCGTGCTGATGGCGCAGGGCGGCGAGTTCGCGTTCGTGCTGTTCGCCGCGGCCGGCGCGGCCGGGGTCATCGATGCCCGGGTCAACGCCAACCTGACCGCGATCGTGGTGCTGTCGATGGCGCTGACCCCGCTGTTCGTGCTGCTGTACCGGCGCTGGGCGCCGGTGGAGGCGCCGTCGCTGGACGGCGTGGAAGCGGCCGACGGGCTCACCGGCAGCGTGCTGATCATCGGCTTCGGCCGCTTCGGCCAGGTCGCCAGCCAGTCGCTGCTGGCGCGCGACGTGGACGTGACCATCATCGACAACGACATCGAGATGATCCAGAGCGCGGCCGAGTTCGGCTTCAAGATCTATTACGGCGACGGCACCCGCCTGGACGTGCTGCATGCCTCCGGTGCGCACAGCGTGCGCGCGATCGCGGTGTGCATCGACAATCGCGAGGCGGCCAACCGCATCGTGGAGCTGGCCACACAGGAGTTCCCGCACGCCAAGTTGCTGGTGCGATCGTACGACCGCGAGCACGCGCTGAAACTGATCGCCGCCGGCGTGGACTACCAGATCCGCGAGACCTTCGAATCGGCGGTGGAATTCGGCCAGGCCGCGCTGATCGAACTGGGCATGGCCGAGGACGAGGCCGCGGGCATCGCCCGCGAGATCCGCCGCCGCGACGCCGAGCGCCTGGAGCTGGAGATCGCCGCCGGCGACGTGCGCGCCGGCAGCGGCCTGATGTACGGCAACGCCGTCCCGACCGTGCCCAAGCCGACTCCGTTCACCCCGCCGCGGCGCGAGAGCCGCACGCTCAATCCGGAAGCGGTGCCGGAAGACGCGCCGTCGGGGCGGGACGACTAGGGCAGGGCGCTGCCCGGCAACGGGACGCTGCGCTCCATTCCTCGGCGAGTGGCCGACGTTCAAGGATCCATCCGGAAAGAGGCCTATTAGGGTCGGGCCGAACAGAGCCCGCCGCGCCCGGTCTGCCATCGGTGGAGATGAAGCCGGAGCCATTTCTCGAGTGTTGCGGAGAGGTTCCAAAAGCACAGGCGGCTCCTGACGGTTCGCCATGGCGCCAGCCTGAGTACCCGCTTGGCCCCACGCACCACGGCGCGTCGATTGGAACGGCGATTGACGGCCGCTGAACCTGTCTATAAAATGCGAATCATTCTTAATTGCACTCATCGGGCGCTTCAGGCATCCGCACCGACCACGCGCCGCTTCCTGAAAGCCCGCTGCCCGGTGCGAAGCCGCGCTCACCGCTTTACTCCTTAGCCCCCCAGACAGGCCAATGCGCTCAAAGAATTCCAGTCGGCTGCAATCCGCGACGTACAAGAATCCGTCGTCCTTCATGCGCGGCCGCCTGGCCATCGCGATTGGCCTGGGCCTGGCGTGCCTGTCGGGCGCCGCGCTCGCCGCGCCGCAGGACGCCGCGGCCGGCGCGCAGGGCGGCAGCGCCGACGCCGCCGCAACCGACCTGGACGCGGTGATGGTGGTCTCCCAGCGGGCCAGCCGGGTCAGCAACGGCGCGACCAACCTGGACCTGGACATCAAGGACACGCCGCAGTCGATCAGCGTGGTCAGCGCCGCGCAGATGGAGCAGTTCGGCACCGACAGCCTCAACGAGGCGCTGCGCCTGAGCACCGGCATCCAGGTCGAGGAATGGGAGACGAACCGCACCACCTTCACCGCGCGCGGCTTCGATATCGCCAACACCCAGATCGACGGCGTCGGCCTGCCCAACGGCTGGGGCATCGTCACCGGCGCGGTGGACACCTTCGGCTACGAGAAGCTGGAAGTGATCCGCGGCGCCAACGGCCTGTTGACCGGCGTGGGCAACGCCGCCGGCACGATCAACTACGTGCGCAAGCGCCCGACCAACGACCCGCGCGGGACGGTCGGCGTCAGCTATGGCTCGTGGGGCACCACGCGCGAAGAGCTGGACTATTCGACCCCGTTCACCGCCGACGGCACCTGGGCCGGCCGCGTGGTGGCCGCCCACGAGGAAGGCGGTTCCTACCTGCGCGGCAAGGACGACCAGCGCGATTTCTTCTATGGCGTGGTCGACGGGCAGATCGGCGAGAACGGCACGTTGACGTTCGGCTACTCCTGGCAGGACGCGCAGACCGACGGCAACATGTGGGGCGCGCTGGGCTTCATGTACAGCGATGGCACCCAGGCCGAATGGAGTCGCAGCGCCTCGACCACGCAGGACTGGACCTACTGGGACACCACCACCCAGACCGCGTTCGTCGAATACATGCACCAGTTCGGCCCGGACTGGCTGCTGAAGCTGTCCTACAACCGCCGCGACATCCGCAACGACGACAAGCTGTTCTACGCCACCGACCTGGCCGGCACCGGCCTGCAGCCGGGCACCAACCTGGGCTTGTACGGCTACCCATGGGGCGGCAAGGACGAACTGACCGCCGACCTGGGCGCGGCCACGCTCAACGGCCATTTCCAGATGTTCGGCCGCGACCAGGAAGTGATGCTGGGGGTGAGCTGGTCCAGGAGCGAGAACACCAATCGCGAATACGCCCAGGCGATGTGCGGCGCCGCGCCTTGCGGCTATCTCGCCATGCCCAGCTTCCCCTGGCCCGGCGACGCCATCGCCGAGCCGGTGTGGGGCGACAGTTCCGTGTACAGCACCCTGGACGAGCGGCTCAAGCGCGCCTACGGTGCGACCCGGCTGACGCTGAGCGACCGGCTCAAGGCCGTGGTCGGCGTCAACTATGCCCAATACCACCGCGACGGCGTCAACTACGGCGTGGTCTTCGACCAGACCGAGAGCAAGACCAGCCCGTACGCGGGGCTGACGTTCGACTTCAACGAACACGTGCTCGGCTACGCCAGCTACTCGGACATCTACCAGCCGCAGAGCCAGTCCGACGAGAACGGCCGCTACTTGGATCCGACCAAGGGGTCGAACTACGAAGTCGGCATCAAGGCCGACTGGCTGGACCAGCGCCTGCTGACCACGCTGGCCGTGTTCAAGGCGGAGCAGAACGGGCTGGCCACCGGCGCCGGCTACAACGCGCTCGGCCAGTTCTACTACACCGGCGTCGATGTCGAGTCCAAGGGCGTGGAACTGGAGGCGACCGGCAAGCTCACCGACGACCTCGACGTGGTGTTCGGCTACACCGCGCTGAAGCTCACCGGCCAGGACGGCGACGACACCTACCGGTGGGTGCCGCGGCGCACCGCCAACCTGATGCTCAGCGCGCGCCTGCCCAGCTACACCGCGCTGTCCTTCGGGATCGGCGGCCGCTGGCAGAGCGATATCTCCAACGTGGAGAGCAGCGGCTTCACCGTGCGCCAGGGCAGCTATGCGGTGTTCAACGGCTTCGTCGCCTGGGATTTCCTGCCCAACGCGACAGTGCGCCTCAACGCCAACAACCTCGCCGACGAGAAGTACATCAACACCTTGCGCTACAGCGGTTACTACGGCGCGCCGCGCAACTACACGCTCAGCCTGAACTGGCGGTTCTGACCCCGCTCCGACCCACGCATAGACCATCGCCGACGCCATGTCCCGCACCGCCGCAAGCTCCGCTCCCTTCGCCGCCCCGCGCCTGCGCCTGGCCTCGCGCATCGCCGCGGCGGTGCTCGGCGGCTACGCCTTCGCGTGGGGAACGGTCGCCGCAGTCACCGCCTTGCTGTTCGCGGCCGACATGGAGTTCCACGATGCCGAGTTCCTGGGCGCCATCGCCGGACTGCTCGCCTATCTGGTGGCGTTCCTGTGGGCGATCGCGGCGCGACGCCTGGCGCGGGTCTGGGCGGTGCTGCTGGGCGCCGGTGCGCTGATGGCCGCCGGCGCGTCGTACGTGCAATCGTTGCTGGCGTAATGTGCCGACCTTGAAACGGAGATAGTCGTGTTCCAGAGCTTCCGTCAATCCATGGCCTGGCTGCACACCTGGTTCGGCCTGGTCCTGGGCTTCGTGCTCATGGCCGCGTTCTTCTTCGGCGCGCTGTCGGTGTTCGACCGCGAGATCGACCGCTGGGCGATCCCGGCCACGCGCATCGAGCCGCAGCCCATGCCCTCGTTCGAGCGCGTGCTGCGCCCGGCGTTCGAGCGGATGCGGCCGACGCCCGAGGCCATCGACGCGATGCGCCCGCGCGTGAACGGCGCCATGCCCGAGCGCTTCGACACGGTGGTCAGCTGGAGCGCCTACACCACCCACCGCGACCCGGTGCTGGCGCTGTACGCCGGCTACGACGTGCCCAATGCCAAGGACCCGGAAGACGCCATCTGGGCCTACAGCACCATCGACCCGCGCAATGGCCGCGCGCTGCCCAACGACCGCCTCAAGCTCGGCAGCGAGTTCTTCTACCCGATGCACTACAGCCTGACGCTGGACTGGAAGAACCTGGGTATCTGGATCGTCGGGTTCTCGGCGCTGATGATGCTCGTCGCGCTGGTCAGCGGGGTGGTGATGCACCGCAAGCTGTTCCGCGAGTTCTTCACCTTCCGTCCGGGCAAGGCGCGGCTGCGCAGCGTGCTCGACCTGCACAACCTCACCGGCGTGGTGGCGCTGCCGTTCCACTTCTTCTTCGCCTTCACCGGGCTGGTGATCTTCGCCAGCAGCTACTACTTCCCGGTCGGCCATACCCAACTGCATGAGTTGCACGACCTGCACGAGCAGGTGGAAGCGCGCGAGACCGGGCTGCCGCACGACCGTGCCGGCGTACCCGCGGGCCTGGCGCCGGTGGATGCGATGGTCGCCGAAGCCCAGCGTCGCTGGCAGGCCAAGGGCAAGGCTGGCGAGGTCGGATTCCTGGTGCTGCAGCACGTGGGCGACGCCAACGGCTACGTCAGCGTGTACCGTGCCGGCACCGACCGCATCGCGCTGGTCGGCGACGGCGTGCACTTCAAGGCCTCGACCGGCGCGCTGATCAGGGAAGACCCGCCGACCACGCCGGTCGGGCGGGTCAGCGAGTTCCTCACCGGGCTGCACCTGCAGCACTTCCGCCATTGGCTGCTGCGCTGGTTCTACGTGCTGGGCGGGCTGGCCGGCGCGGTGTGCATCGCGACCGGCTTCGTGTTCTTCGTCGAGAAACGCAAGCGCCAGCATGCCAAGCAGGGCAGCCAGGGCGCGCGCATCGTCGACGCGCTGGCGGTGACCACGGTCACCGGCATGGTGTTGGCGACGCTGGGAATCCTGCTGGCCAACCGCCTGCTGCCGGAAGACCTGCCAGCGCGCGGCGACTGGGAGCGTTGGGCGTTCTGGGCGACCTGGATGCTGGCGCTGCTGCACGCGACCTGGCGCAGCGCGGCGGTCGCCCAGGGCCTGCCCAATCCCGCCTGGCGCGAACAGTGCTGGGCGATCGCCGCCGGTGCGTTGGCCGCGGTGGCGTTGAACTGGATCACCACCGGCGACCACCTCGTGCGTACGCTCGCGGCCGGCTACTGGCCGGTCGCCGGCATCGACCTGTTCCTGCTGTCCAGCGCCACGCTGGCGTTCGTGGCCGCACGCAGGCTGGGACGGCGCGCGCGCGTCGCGCAGCCGCGTTCGTTGGCCGAGGAGCCTGCACGTGCCTGACGCCCTCTCCTCGGCCTGCCTGTTGGCGGCGGCCGTGCTCGCTAGCGTCGCCGGCATGGGCTGGCTGGCGCTGTCGATGCAGGCGCACGCGCAGCAGGTCCTGGGCCGCGTTCCGTCGCTGCCGGCGGCGCGCGTGCTGCGTTGGATGGGCGCGTCCGCGCTCGTCGTTGCGCTGGGGCTGTGCCTGGCGGTCGATCATGCCTCCATGGCGGCCTTGGTCTGGGTGATGACCCTGACCGGCGCGTCGCTGCTCGTCGCCTTCACCCTGGCCTGGCGCCCGCATTGGCTGCGCGTGCTCGCTCCGTGGGCGCGCCCGCTGCCGGCCCACGCGGGCGAGGCACGCGCGCAGCGGCGCAGGGATCCTCTACGGGACCGATAGGCGCCAGGCGCCGGTCCGTTGTCGCGTCGTCCGCAGCCCCGCCGGCACCTTGCCGTCGCGGCCTCGGGAAAACCGAAGTTCTCCGGACGGCCCGGGAGACGCAGCCTCAGCGCAAAAACGCCCGCAACGCCTGCGCATAGCGCGGGTCGGCGCTGATGTCGTCGTGTCCTGCGCGGGGCAGGGAGACCAGCTCGGGAGGCTGCGGCAGCGCATCGAGCAGGCGCTGCGTGCTCGATGCCGGCACCACCTGGTCGCGTCCGGCGCGCAGTACTAGCAAGGGGCCGCGGTAGCCGCGCAGCGCGCTCGCCGAGTCGTAGCGGTCACGCAGCAGCCAGCGCACCGGCGCCCACGGGTAGTGCGCTTGCGCGGCGGAGGCCAGGCTGTCGAACGGAGTGACCAGCACCAGCCGCGCCAACGGCCGCCGCGCCGCCAGCTGGCTGGCGACGCCGCTGCCCAGGCTGCGCCCGAGCACGGCGATCTCGGCTTGCGGCTGGGTGGCGCGCACGTGGTCGTACAACGCCAGGGCGTCGCTGATCAGGGCGTCTTCGTTCGGCGTGCCGTCGCTGGCACCGTAGCCGCGATAGGCCAGCAGGTACACGCTGTAGTCGGGCAGCAGCGGCGCCAGCTGCGCGCGGGCATGGCGCAGGTCTTCGGCGTTGCCGCCGAAGTACAGCAACACCTTGTCGTGGCCGGGGTTGACCCGCCAGCCGCGCAACGACAGGGCGGGGCTGCGCTGCAGGGTGAAATCGGTCTGCGCCGCAGGCACCCGGGTCGCCTGCGGGAAATACAGCAGTTCGCGCTGGCCAAGGTAGAGCAGGGCGCAGACCACCAGGTAGGCGACGATCGCGATGGCCGCCACGATGCCCAGATTGCGCAGCATCTATCCGTGCCGGCGCTGCGCGTCGGCGAAGGCCGCCAGTTGCTCCGGGGTGGCCTCGGCCTGGAACTGCGCCTTCCAGTCGGCGAAGGGCATGCCGTAGACGCGTTCGCGCGCCTGCTCCTTGCTCAGGGTCTCGCCTTCGGCGGCCGCGGCCTCGCGGTACCAGTCGGCCAGGCAGTTGCGGCAGAAGCCGGCCAGGATCATCAGGTCGATGTTCTGCACGTCGCTGCGCTCCTGGTTGAGGTGCTGCAGCAGCCGCCGGAACGCGGCGGCCTCGATGCGGGTGGTGTCGGTCATGGCGGAATCAGGGACAATGGGGTCCCCCAGACTCTACACCCGCTCGCCCTGATGACCGACTCCGCGCCCGTCTCCTCCGTTCCAGCCCGCATCCTCGACGGGCGGCGCATCGCCGACGGCCTGCTCGACCAGCTCAAGGCCCGGGTCGATGCGCGGCTGGCGGCCGGGCAGCCGCGGCCGGGCCTGGCGGTGGTGCTGGTCGGCGGCGATCCGGCGTCCACGGTGTACGTGCGCAACAAGCGCCGCGCGGCGGAAAAGGTCGGCATCGAGGCGTTCGACTATGACCTGCCGGCGGGCACCGGCGAAGCCGAGCTGCTGGCGCTGATCGACCGGCTCAACGCCGATCCCAAGGTCCACGGCATCCTGGTGCAGCTGCCGCTGCCCGGCATTCCCGACGCCAGCCGGCTGATCCACCGCATCGACCCGCGCAAGGACGTGGACGGCTTCCACCCGGAGAACGTCGGCCACTTGGCGCTGCGCGAATTCGGCCTGCGCCCGTGCACGCCGCGCGGCATCGTCACCCTGCTCGGGCATACCGACCAGCCGGTGCGCGGGCGCAACGCCACCATCGTCGGGGTCAGCAACCACGTCGGCCGGCCGATGGCGCTGGAACTGCTGATCGCCGGCTGCACGGTCAGCTGCTGCCACAAGTTCACCCCGCCCGACGTGCTGCAGGCGCGGGTGCGCGACGCCGACATCCTGGTGGTGGCGGTGGGCCGTCCCGGCCTGATCCCCGGCGAGTGGGTCAAGCCCGGCGCGGTGGTGATCGACGTCGGCATCAACCGCCTCGACGACGGCCGCCTGGTCGGCGACGTCGGCTTCGACGCGGCCGCGCAGCGCGCCAGCTGGATCACCCCGGTGCCGGGCGGAGTCGGGCCGATGACGGTGGCCACGCTGATGCAGAACACGATCGAAGCGGCTGATGCAGCTGGTGCTGCCGGGACCGGGGACCAGGGACCGGGGACCCGGTAGAAGCAAACGCCGAGCCGAAGCATCGGTGGCCGATACATGTGGCTTTACCGAGAGACGTTCTTCGGGTCCCCGGTCCCTGGTCCCCGGTCCCGGCTTCTTCTCCCATAGCCTCAGCCCCCCATTTCCGGTTAAAATGCCGCGCTTCCCCACATTCGGGTCCGCCGATGCTGCGCATCCAGGCTGAAGCTCTTACCTACGACGACGTTTCGCTCGTCCCCGCCCACTCGATCGTCCTGCCGAAGGACGTCAGCCTGGAAACCCGGCTGACCCGCGACCTGCGCCTGAAATTGCCGATCCTGTCGGCGGCGATGGACACGGTGACCGAACACCGCCTCGCGGTGGCCATGGCCCAGCTCGGTGGCATCGGCATCATCCACAAGAACCTGACCCCGGTGCAGCAGGCCGCCGAAGTGGCCAAGGTCAAGAAGTTCGAATCCGGGGTGATCACCGAGCCGTTCACGGTCGGTCCGGAAACGACCATCGGCGAAGTGCTGAAACTGACCCGCGCGCGCAACATCTCCGGCGTGCCGGTGGTCGACGGCAGCGAGCTGGTCGGCATCGTCACCAGCCGCGACATGCGCTTCGAGAAGAAGCTCGACGATCCGGTCCGCCACATCATGACCAAGAAGGATCGCCTGGTCACCGTGCGCGAAGGCGCCAGCGACGAGGAAGTGCTGCAGCTGCTGCACCGCCACCGCATCGAGAAGATCCTGGTGGTCAACGACGGCTTCGAGCTGCGCGGCCTGATCACGGTCAAGGACATCCAGAAGAAGACCGACAACCCGAACGCGGCAAAGGACGCATCCACGCGCCTGCTGGTCGGCGCGGCGGTCGGCGTCGGCGGCGACACCGAGCAGCGCATCGAGCTGCTCGCCGCGGCGGGCGTGGACGTGGTCATCGTCGATACCGCGCACGGCCACTCGCAGGGCGTCATCGACCGCGTGGCCTGGGTCAAGAAGACCTACCCGCAGCTGCAGGTGATCGGCGGCAACATCGTCACCGGCGATGCCGCGCTGGCGCTGATGGACGCCGGCGCCGACGCGGTCAAGGTCGGCGTGGGCCCGGGCTCGATCTGCACCACGCGCGTGGTCGCCGGCGTCGGCGTGCCGCAGATCACCGCGGTGGACATGGTCGCCGAGGCGTTGCAGGACCGCATTCCGCTGATCGCCGACGGCGGCATCCGCTACTCGGGCGACATCGGCAAGGCGCTGGTCGCCGGCGCCTCCACGGTGATGGTCGGCGGCCTGTTCGCCGGCACCGAGGAAGCCCCGGGCGAGGTCGAACTGTTCCAGGGCCGCAGCTACAAGAGCTACCGCGGCATGGGCAGCCTGGGCGCGATGGAGAAGGGCAGCAAGGACCGTTACTTCCAGGACGCCTCCGACGCCGACAAGCTGGTGCCGGAAGGCATCGAAGGCCGCGTGCCGTACCGCGGCCCGCTCAGCGGCATCATCCACCAACTGATCGGCGGCCTACGCGC
Organism: Xanthomonas sp. WHRI 7945; assembly: GCF_035026585.1. Taxonomy (NCBI): domain Bacteria; kingdom Pseudomonadati; phylum Pseudomonadota; class Gammaproteobacteria; order Lysobacterales; family Lysobacteraceae; genus Xanthomonas; species Xanthomonas sp. WHRI 7945. Next base: position 84,103 of record NZ_JAYIQP010000009.1, on the reverse strand, counting down.
CACGATGGGCTACGTGGGCTGCGCGACGATCGAGGAAATGCGCACCAAGCCGAAGTTCGTCACCATCACCGGTGCCGGCCAGCGCGAGAGCCACGTCCACGACGTGCAGATCACCAAGGAACCGCCGAACTATCGGATGGGGTAAGTGCCGGGACTCGGGACTCGGGACTCGGGACTCGGCATAGCAGCTGGACGGCGACGGAGGAAGCGATTCCTCCTCGCCGTTTCTTCATCGTCAATCGCTACCGGATCGCGGGATCCCGAGTCCCGGGTCCCGAGTCCCGAGTCCCGATGTCAAACATCCACAGCGACAAGATCCTCATCCTCGATTTCGGCGCGCAGTACACGCAGCTGATCGCGCGGCGCATTCGCGAACTGGGGGTCTACTGCGAGATCTGGGCCTGGGACCACGATCCGCGCGAGATCGCCGGCTTCGGCGCCAAGGGCATCATCCTGTCCGGCGGCCCCGAATCGACCACGCTGCCGGGTGCGCCGGTCGCGCCGCAGGAAGTGTTCGACAGCGGCCTGCCGGTGTTCGGCATCTGCTACGGCATGCAGACCCTGGCCGCGCAGCTGGGCGGCGCCACCGAGGCGGCCGACCAGCGCGAGTTCGGCCATGCGGAAGTGGACGTGGTCGCGCCCGACGCGCTGTTCTCCGGCCTCAGCGACCATCCCGGCGCCGCGCGCCTGAACGTGTGGATGAGCCACGGCGACCACGTCTCCCAGGTGCCGCCGGGCTTCACCATCACCGCGGTGACCGATCGCATTCCGGTCGCGGCGATGGCCAACGAGGCCAAGCGCTGGTACGGCGTGCAGTTCCACCCGGAAGTCACCCACACCCTGCAGGGCCAGACCCTGCTGCGCCGCTTCGTGGTCGACGTCTGCGGCTGCGAGACCCTGTGGACCGCGGCCAACATCATCGACGACCAGATCGCGCGCGTGCGCGCCCAGGTCGGCGAGGACGAAGTGATCCTGGGCCTGTCCGGCGGCGTGGATTCGTCGGTGGTCGCCGCGCTGCTGCACAAGGCGATCGGCGACAAGCTGACCTGCGTGTTCGTCGATACCGGCCTGTTGCGCTGGCAGGAAGGCGACCAGGTGATGGCGATGTTCGCCGAGCACATGGGCGTCAAGGTGATCCGGATCAACGCCGCCGACCGCTATTTCGACGCATTGGCCGGCGTGAGCGATCCGGAGGCCAAGCGCAAGATCATCGGCAACCTGTTCGTGGAGATCTTCGACGAAGAATCGAACAAGCTGGCCAACGCCAAGTGGCTGGCGCAGGGCACGATCTATCCGGACGTGATCGAATCGGCCGGCAGCAAGACCGGCAAGGCGCACGTGATCAAGAGCCACCACAACGTCGGCGGCCTGCCCGAGCACATGAAGCTGGGTCTGGTCGAGCCGTTGCGCGAGCTGTTCAAGGACGAAGTGCGGCGCTTGGGCGTGGAACTCGGCTTGCCGCGCACGATGGTCTACCGCCATCCGTTCCCCGGCCCCGGCCTGGGTGTGCGCATCCTCGGCGAAGTGAAGCGCGAGTACGCCGAACTGCTGGCCAAGGCCGATGCGATCTTCATCGAAGAGCTGCGCAAGGCCGACCTGTACGACAAGACCAGCCAGGCGTTCGCGGTGTTCCTGCCGGTCAAGTCGGTGGGCGTGGTCGGCGACGCGCGCGCCTACGAATGGGTGATCGCGCTGCGCGCGGTGGAGACGATCGATTTCATGACCGCGCACTGGGCGCACCTGCCGTACGACTTCCTGGGCACGGTGAGCAACCGCATCATCAACGAACTGCGCGGCGTCTCGCGCGTGGTCTACGACATCTCCGGCAAGCCGCCGGCGACGATCGAGTGGGAGTGATTTTTGCCGATCCGGGCGTATCCGGACTGCGCGATGGACCTCGCCCATATTGATCAGCCGCAAAATCGGAAGTACCGTCAGAAGCGATGAGCTTGGCGGTATCTTTCGACATGAGTATCTGAGGAAGGTCATTTCCCGCCAAGACTCACTCCAAAATCGTATCCCGGTACTTTTGGAGGCGACGCGCAAATGCAGCCGGATGCCGCGATCGAGGCTCTGAAGCCGCGGAGCACGATGTGCAAGGTCGCGGCTCGAGACGGTATGTACGTGCGCGTCATGCCAGCCGTGCGATAGAGGCCGCACCTACCCAAGGTGTCGTCCGGCACGACATGTCGATCCGAGGTGCAATCGTGAGAGTTTTGATTGTTGAGGACGAGACGGAATTCGCAAACGCGCTGCGAATTGCGCTCGAGCGAGAGCGCTTCATTGTCGATCAGGCGGACCGCATATCGATGGCGCAGGAAGCGGCCATGTCGGGATCTTATGATCTGGTGCTGCTCGATCGCACTCTGCCGGATGGGGATGGGCTGTCGCTCTTGCCGATATTGCGTGAAACCCACCCTGGGCTTCCGGTCATTGTGCTGAGCGCGCGCGGCGAAGTGATCGACCGTATTGCTGGCCTGGACCGAGGCGCTGACGACTATCTCATCAAGCCGTTCGATATAGACGAGATGTTTGCCCGCATCCGCGCGGTACGGCGGCGTCCCGCAGAGTTGGGGAGCGAGGAAATCCATGTCGGCGCGCTTGTGTTCGACGTGACGAACGACGAGGCGAGCGTCGGAGGTGCCAGGCTTGATCTTGCCCGCCGAGAGTTGCGCGTTCTGACCGCGCTCGTGAAGCGTCGCGGCAGAACGGTACTGAGAGAGTCTCTCGAGCAGGCAGTCTATGGTTTTGACGACGAGGTGCAGTCGAACACGCTGGACTCCCACATCTCGCGCCTTCGCCGCAAGCTCGCCGAAGCGGGTGCGCAGGTCGAAATCCACGCCATCAAGGGCGTCGGCTACCTGTTGAAAGATCTGTCATGAAGCAAGGTTCGCCTTCGCTGAAACGCCCGCTGATCGTCAAACCGCTGATCTTCCAACTCGAGACATTGCTGATCGCCTGCACATTCTTCATGACGTTGGCGCTTCGCATGGACAGCGGCGGCCTCTACACCGACGAGGCGATTACGCCGGTGATCGCGCGCGCGATCGTCCGTGATCAGAACGGGAGTCTTTCGGTGCGCGAGACACCGGAACTGGCCGAGCTTCGCGAAAAATCTCCGGATCTCTGGTTTGTGGCCGAGGACGATTCCGGCCGAAGCGTCGCATTTGGCAGCGTGCCGTCGCAATACGCATCGCTTCTCGGGCGGCTGCGTGATCTATCCTACGCGCACCTGCGCGATCGGTCTCCACCTTACCGCCTGTCGGCGGTGATCCGGCGAGAGGTCGCCCCGGCCGGGACCTTGACGATTCTGGGACATGGCAAGCTGACCGACGTCAGTCTCGTCGTTCTTCTTGCGTCCAATTTTATCGTCATCCCAATCTTCCTCGCACTGGCACTGATCTCGCTGCTGGTGACGCCATGGATCGTTCGGCAAGCGCTCGCCGGTGTATCCAAGATCGCTCAGGAGGCCGAGCAGATCGACGCGAACCGGCGTGGGCGGCGGCTGAGCGAGGAGCATGTACCGACCGAAATCGCGCCGTTGGTGCGAGCCGTGAACGATGCCCTGCGCAGGCTTGACGAGGGCTATGAGCGGCAGCGGCGCTTCATCGCCTCCGCCGCGCACGAGCTGCGCACGCCCATCGCCATCCTGCGCTTGAAAGTGGACACCGCAGCCGAGCCGGCCACACGCAAGCTGAGTGGCGATGTGGCACGGCTAAGCAACCTGGCCGAGCAGATGCTCGATATTCAGCGGTTGGACGCCGACTGGAGCGACGAAAGCATCGATCTCGAAGCGCTCGCCCGGCGTGTCGCGGCGGATCTGGCGCCGCTACTGATTGCATCGGAGCGCTCGATCGAGTTGCAGATCGAAGGAAAACCGTCGCTTCGCGGTGATACGGGCGCGATCGAGCGGGTGATGACGAATCTCATCCAGAATGCAATCGAGCATGGCGGGCATCATGTCGTTCTGCGCGTACTGGAAGCAGGCTTCGAGGTGGAGGACGACGGTCCGGGCATACCACCAGAGGAGCGTGAACGCGTGTTCGAACCGTTCCATCGCTTGCGACCACGTTCGACCGGGAGCGGACTCGGCCTCAACTTGGTGCAGCAGATCATTGAAAGGCACGACGGACGGGTTTCGATCTCAAGCGCGCCTGGCGGCGGCACGATCGTGCGTGCCGAGTTTGCTTCGCGCTGACGTTTTTTGCTCGAGCCCAGGTTCCCGCAATCTTGGCCTGCTTTCCTAGCGGTGTCGCCGATGACGGCACCGAAAGGAGTGCAAGGAAATGACCAGAAAAAATCCGATCAGCTTGTATCGATCCGCATTGATGACGCTCGCCGCGATTCTGGCCACTGCTGGCGTCGCGGGCAGCGCATCCGCGATCGATTGGGGGCGCGAAGCCCACCAAGAAGACCGTAGAACTTGCGAACGGTTTGGGGCGGATCACGGCAGGGATTTCACGAGGTGCATGCTTGAACAGCAGCGCCGCCGCGACGACGCGTTGCTCAACGCGTCCGAGCAGCAGCGGAACAATGCTGAAGCCGCGCGGGACAATGTGGAGACAGTCCGCAGGATGCGGTGCAACCGTGAGGCCGAGCGAGGGCGAGAACGCGGCGAGCGGCCGGAGTGGTGCCGTTGATCTCCCGACGACGGTTCGGGAAAGCACTATGCGTGTCCGCCGTGTTGGCGGGTGCGCAGACGGCTTGCTTCGATGGTGGGAGCACGGCGAAAGAATCTTCGCCCGGCCCGGACACCATGCAGATCGCGTACCCGGAGACAACGCGCGGTATGGTGGCCGACAATCGGTTCGGCGTATCCGTTCCGGATCCCTATCGTTGGCTCGAAGGGGATTCCCGCACCGACAAGGACGTCGCAGCGTGGATCCACGCGCAGCAGCGCTTGACGACGGCGTACCTTTCCAACCTTCCCGGCCGTGAGGTCTTCCGCCGATCGCTCGCCTCGACCTATGACTATGAGCGCCTCGGCATCCCGCAGAAGAGCGGGGGCCATTACTTCTTCACGCGCAAAGCGGGCGATCAGAACCAACCCGTGCTGGTCATGCGCGACGGCGCGGGCGCCGAGCGCGTCCTGATCGATCCCGCGGCATGGTCGAAGGACGGCACCGTCGCGTTTGCGGAATGGAGGGCATCACGAGACGGGACGCGCGTGGCCTATGCCGTGCAGGATGGCGGCAGCGACTGGCGCACGATCCGCGTCCTCGACGTGACAACCGGGAAGGCGACGGGTGACGTCGTGCAGTGGGCACGGTTCACGCAGATCGCATGGGCCAATGACGGATCGGGTTTCTACTATTCCCGATATCCCGAACCCAGGCGCGGCGCCGCCGACGCCGCAAGTCTTCTCAATCACGCCATTTATTTCCATCGGATCGGCACGCCACAGGCGGACGACACGCTGTTCTTCGCGACACCATCGAAGCCTGGGCGGATCAACTCCGCCGGCCTCACCGCCGATGGCCGTTATGCGATCGTCTATTCGAGCGATGATCTGGTGCATGCCGACGTCTCGGTGGTCGACCTGGGGCGGCGCGGCCGATCGCCCCGCCCATTGATCGAGAACGCACGGGATCGATGGTCGGTCATTGGCAATGTCGGCACGAGGCTCCTGCTGATGACCGACAAGGGCGCCGAACGATCGAAAATCGTGAGCGTGGATCTCGATGCGCCGAGGCCAGTGTTCACGGACCTGCTGCCGCAGCAGGACGCCATCTTGACCGGCGGATATCTGTCCGGGGGGCGGCTCCTCGCGACCTACCTTGTCGACGCCAAATCGGAGATCCACCGCTTCAAGCTTGATGGCAGCGCCGAGGGCATTGTGAATTTGCCCGGCATCGGCAGCGTGAGCACTGTCGTCGGCGAGCTGGAGGATCGCGAAGCATTCTTCGTCTACGCGAGCTTCAACCAGCCCAATACGGTCTATCGATATGACGTCGCGAGCGGACGAGTGGGTGCATGGGTAACGCCAAAGATCGGCGCCGACCTGGCCTCGATCACCGTCTCGCAACATTTCTATCGGTCGAAGGACGGCGCGCGGGTGCCGATGTTCATCGCACGGCGGAAAGGTACGTCTGGCCCCGTTCCGACCCTCCTGACCGGCTATGGTGGCTTCGCGATCAGCATGCCGCCGGGTTATTCCGCCATGCTGACTCCGTGGATTCTGCAGGGCGGCGCTGTCGCGTTCGTCAACATGCGCGGCGGCGGCGAATATGGCGCAGCGTGGCATGCGGCAGGGCGCGGCTTGAAGAAGCAGAACGGCTTCGACGACATGATCGGCGCGGCCGAGTATCTGCGCGCGAACAAGATGGCGCCGTCCGACGGCGTCGCGATCTATGCCGACTCCGCGGGCGGATTGATGGTCGGCGCGGTCGTCAACCAGCGTCCCGACCTGTTTGCGGCGGCACTGCCGAGCGTCGGCGTCATGGACATGCTGCGTTTCGGCAAGTTCACCGGCGGCGCCTTGTGGCTTGGCGAGTACGGCGATAGCGAGCGCGAGGCCGATTTCCGCAACCTCCTGTCCTATTCGCCCTATCACAATGTCAGGGCAGGCAAGCCGTATCCCGCGATCCTAGTGATGACCGCCGATGCGGACAATCGCGTCGTGCCGGCGCATAGCTATAAATATGTCGCTGCACTGCAGGCTGCGGACCTGGGGCCCCGGCCGCGGCTGCTGCGGGTCGATGCCCGAGCGGGCCATGGCACAGGCAAGCCGACCAGCAAGGTGATCGAGGAGGCGGCCGACATGCTGGCGTTCGCGGCGCGTTGGACGGGCCTCAACGTAGGAGACGAGAGCAAGCGATGGGTGGAATGACCCGGCCGCGATCTACGGTTTGTCTTTCGTGCATGCCTGGGCGCCGCTAGATGCATCCTGGAGCGCTATGTCGGTGGACGGCGAAACGGAACATGCGCTGCAGCCCGTCGAACGCCGGGGCAATGCGCTGTACTGGCTCGGTAAAGCTCGTCGTGAGGCTTGCGACTTCATGGCCGTTGGGCTACGGCTGTGCCGCCGGCGGGCTTTCCGGCGCTGGGAGCGCCAAGGGCCTTCGCCGAGATTGCGCTCGAGCGTGAGGGAGACGTGCCGGAGGGCGCTCTCACGGTGCACGCGACCGTCCCAAGGTCCATCGAGACGGTTCCGGATCTTCCGGCGTACCCGGACGAACTTTGCAGTTGCTGTTTTTTCGGGTCAGGAGCGCTGCCGTTGCGGGCGCTCCATCACCAGCAGGGTCGAGGTCGCGCTGGCATAGATGCGCGCGTTGGCGTCCTTCAGCGTCGCCTCGGCAAAGGCGGCACGGCGGCCGACGGACAGGACGCGGCCTTCCGCGCGGAGCGGGCCGGTATCGGCGGTGATCGGGCGCAGGTACGAAACCTTCAGTTCCAAAGTGGTGTAGGCCTGGTCCGCCGACAACGTGGAGTGTACGGCGCAACCGCACGCCGAATCGAGCAGCGTCGCGGCATAGCCGCCGTGGACAGTGCCGATCGGGTTGTAGGCGTGCACGCCGGGCGTGCCTGCGAAGACGGCCCATCCATCGCCGGCTTCGACGAAAGTGAAGTCCAGCGAATCGCCGATCGGCGGTCGGCCTCCGGCGGCGATCAGCGCCTGCAGGGTCTCAAGCCCGGAAAGGCCGGGGGCGATTTCGTCGACGAGATTCACTGGCATGTCTCCAATGTGGGCCGGCCGCAGGGCGCGGACGGCTTCGGCAAGATTGGCGTCTGCAGGGCGCATCGCCTTTCTGTTTATATGATGACCATAATATATGGCCGTGCCAAGCGGCGGCCCTGACGGGGGCGTGGCCGACATTTCGCGCGGCTGCATGGCCACGCGCTCCTCGGTCGGCAGCGAAGGCCATGCGGGACTCGGCGAACTGGTGAAATCGCCCGGGCGGTCACCCTGGACGCCTCGAGTCACGTCTGCGCCGTGCCATTGCCGATGCAGAGATCCCGGCTCGACCGATGTCCGCGCTCTCGCCGCTTCGTCCAGACCGTGCAGACCGGCATGTCGATCTGGTCCGCGACGGTGCCAGCCACAAGGAACTGGAAGACGTGGCGCGGGTTGCCATGCTGGAGTGGGCCGCGCGCATCGCAGAAGCTCGTAGGCAGGTGCTTGTCCCCAGCTTGGGACGATCGCCATGCTTGGAACATCTTCGATATTGGGGATCGAGGGAAAGCCGCGGCCCGATCGGGGGTCAGCAGGGCAGGGCGGCGGCAGCGCCGGCGACGCGCAGCGGAGGCTGGATCATTTTTGCCGCGGCGCCAACAGCGTCCCCAGCCGATCCGGCTGCCCCGCGATCCGTTCCAGGTGCGGGTAGCGCAGCGTGCCGCGGTAATCCAGGGTGCGGGCGACAGTGCGGCCGTCCTGCTCGAACGTCACGTTGATCGGAGCGTGCGCCGCATGGCGCACGGCTTCGATCAGCCCCTCGCCCGTGAACGGCACGCCGCCGACGGACACGATCTTCGTCTTTGGGCCGATTCCCGCCCGGTAGGCCGGACCATCCCACGCGATCGAACGGACCAGTCCGCTATCGGCCACCGTCAACCCGATCGAGTAGGACAGATCGGTCACGTCGAGTTCCTTCTCGTTCTGGCGGTAGGTAGCGGTCGCGGTGTCGCTGTAGGCCAGCCGCCATCCCTGGCGTGCCAGCCCCTCGGACACATCGAGTTCCGCGTGGCCGTCGAGCCAGCGCCGGAGGAAGCGGGGCCAGTCATACGGCGCGACAGCGTTCAGCGCCTTGGCCACATCGTCGAATACGTAGGTCCGCGTCGGCGCATCGGGCGCGGCGCCGGCGAAAAAGATCCTCGCAAAATCATCGATCCCGCGCCGCCCGCCGCTCTGCTTGCGCAACAGGGCATCGACGTCGAGCCACAGCAGGACGCCCTCCAGATAATAGTCCCGGCGGCGTTGCCAGTCGCGCCATGGAACCGCCTTGCGCAGCATGAACGAGGGATAGTTGACGTCGTCCGACAGCGGTCGCCAGGCCCGGCCCGGGCGGTTGGCGATTTCGGCCGCATCGAGCGCCAGCTTGTCGAGCGTCTCCTCGCGCGTGCGCAGCCCCGATCGCGCGGCGAGCACGCGGCCCCAGAACTCTGTCTGTCCTTCGTAGACCCAGAGCAGGCTGCCGCCCTGCGGCTCGTTCGGCGTGGGCGTCCACAGATCGGCAGGCGACCGATAGAGGCCGTTCCAGGCGTGGACGAATTCGTGCGCGAGGATATCGCGGTTGTTGAGCTGCGCTTCCCAGTCGGAGAAGTAGTTCGAGGGCAGGGAAATCTCGCTCGACCTCCGGTGCTCGGTTCCCCCGGCCGACCCGTCGTCCTCCATCCGGGCGAGGAAGGCATAGCGCCCGAACGGTGCCGCGCCGAACACGGCGCCCGCCTGCTCCACCATGCGGCTCAGTGCATCGATGCGCTCCGGCGCCACGGCCAGATCGTCGGGCCGGCGCGCGATCAGGTCGACCGACACCGTCGCCGGTCCCAGCGCGGACAACGGCAGCTGCCGAGCGTGGCGCGCAGCGTAGACCGGCGCGTCGAGCAGGGTTTCGAGCGAGACTGGCGCGAACCGCGATCTGCCGTCGCGGCTGTCGAGCGCCACGAGCGAGGTGAAGGGCTGCAGTCCAGCGGGGAATGTCACGGTCGCGGCAATGGTCAAGTTGCGCGCGTACCAGCCGGCCGGGTACAGGATCAGCCGCTGCCAGGGCACGACCACCAGGTCCGGCGAGAGCTCATCGTCGGCGCCCACGATCTGGAACCGCACCTCGATCGTCCGCGTGCCGGCAGGCACCTCCAGATCGAAGGCGTGCGGATCGCGCGGATTGCGGCGCCATGCCAGCGGCCGGCCATCGGCTTCTACCTGCAGCCCGGCGAGATCGACTACCGAGAGGCTCGGTCCATGGCTCGCCGCTTCCCAGCGCGGGTAGAGCAGCGTCATGGCGCCCGCCTGCTGTACCGGGATGCGCTCGCGAACGACGAACAGCTTGTGCGCCACATCGGCCTGCTCGACGTCGAGTTCGATCGTGCCGGCAAAGACGTGGTCGTCCGGCCGCGCGATCGATGGACTCTCCAGCGTCTGGACCGGAAGCGTCGGCGTGTGCGCGACGGCCGTGGAGACGCCGACAAGACACGCCGTTGCGGCGACGAGCAACCGCCAGCCACTTCGCCAAGCGAACGCTGTCGCAATCATGTCAAAACTCCTTCCCATCGTTTGCGCCGGCTTCTCGGTAGAAGCCAAACGCGGTTTCGAATGCGCCGGTCTCTCGCTCGCAGTGCCGGACCTTCACAGAGCTCGTCCGAGATCAGCGGCTCCAGCCACAGCAAATTGCGGCGAAGATTACCTGCAATGGCCTCGGCTTGGATCGCTGTGGATCAGGACATGCAAATTCCACGACCAAGGCGTCGAATACCGTGCGGTAGCGCGTGCCGGTTTTCGGATCTTCGGCGAGCACGGACGAAGATCGCGCTGGCTATCCGCAAGCCGATCAGAGCCGACGGATCCGACCGCTGATCCGATCAACGCGCCGGCTTCCCGGCGGCGTTGTTCGAAGGCGTTGTCAGGATGGCGCTGGTGATCATGTCAACGAGATGATCGGCCCGCAGCGCAAACCCGGGTTGGCCACCGAGCCCGCGCCCGCTGCGCATCCCGCCGGCGCCGGCGCGGGTGGCGCCGACCGAAGCCGGCCGGCCAAGGCAATCCACCATGGCGGCTAGGAAGCGCCGTTTGCAACAAGCGAAGCCCCTAGCGTCCCGCCGGCTGGCTGTCCTGCACCGGGCGCGGCAAGGGCGCGCGGGCGATTCGCTGCAACGGGGACGAAATCCACAAAAAACTAACAAATAGCTGGCTACTTTGAGTGCACTTCACAGCGCCACCTTGATTGAATGCGCATTCCGCTTGCGACCGAAGCAGACCGGCTGCTCCTGCAGAGCGTGACCGACTACGCGATCTACATGCTCGATCCGGACGGCTTCATCCTCAGCTGGAATACCGGCGGCCGCCACATCAAGGGCTACGAAGAGGCCGAGATCATCGGCCAGCATTTTTCCAGGTTCTATACCCCGCAGGACGCCGCCGACGGCTTGCCGCGGAAGGGGCTGGACACGGCCAAGCGCGAAGGCCGCTACGAGGCCGAGGGCTGGCGGGTGAGGAAGGACGGCTCGCATTTCCGCGCCAGCGTCGTCATCGATCCGGTGTGGAAGGATGGCGCCCTGGTCGGCTATGCCAAGGTCACCCGCGACGTCACCGAAAAGTTCAACGCCGCCGAAAACCTGCGCAGGGCCGAACGCGCCCTGGCGCAGGCGCAGAAGGTGCAGGCCATCGGCCGCTTGACGCTGGGCATCGCGCACGATTTCAACAACCTGCTGGCGATCATCGTCGGCAGCCTGGACCTGCTGGCCAAGAGCCAGCACGACGCGCGCAGCAAGCTGCTGATCGGCGCGGCGACCGATGCGGCCGAGCGCGGCAGCAGGCTGTCGCAGCAGATGCTGGCCTTCGCCCGCGGGCAGGATCTGGTGCCCGAGCCGAACGAGATCAATATGCTGATCGTCGAGGCCGCCGAGCTGTATCGGCGGGTGGCCGGCGAGAGCATCGCCTGCGAGTTCGAGCTTGCCGAGGCGCTGCCGACGGTCGTGGTCGACGCCAGCCAGTTCGAGGCGGCGCTGATGAACCTGGTCGCGAACGCGCGCGATGCGATGCCGCACGGCCGGATCGTGATTTCCACCCGGCTCTGCCGGTCCGACGCGACCCAGCACGTGGAAGCCAAGCCCGATCACGACTACGTCTGCGTCGCGGTGCAGGACGACGGCCCGGGCATGACCGAGGAGGTGCGGCTGCGCGCCATGGAGCCGTTCTTCACCACCAAGGACGTCGGCAGCGGCAGCGGCCTGGGCTTGAGCCAGGTGTTCGGATTCGCCGGCCAGTCGGGCGGGTTCGCGACCATCGAAAGCGAGGAGGGGGAAGGCACCCAGGTCACCATGTACATCCCCGTTGCGAATTGACGCCATGACCAACAGAAAGATCCTGTACGTCGAGGACGACGCGTTGCTGCGGATGGTGACGGTCCTCGCTCTGAAGGATGCCGGATTCGACGTGCTCGAGGCGGCCAACGGCATCCAGGCGCAGGCGGAACTGGCCATCGGCCAGTTCGACTGCGTGATCAGCGACATCAGCATGCCCGGCGGCGTGAGCGGCATCGAGGTCGCGCGGACCGCGCAGGCGATGAATCCGGACTGCGTGACGATCCTGGTGTCCGGCTACGCGCTCTCGCAGCTGCCGCCCTTGCCGCCGACCGCGCGTTTCCTGTCCAAGCCGTATCGCATGCACGAGTTGTTGGGGACGCTCGATTCGCAAGGCAGCGCATGACGTCGCCACCGCGCCGCGCCACGGCGTGTCGGATCGGCCGCGCTGTAACGCTAGGACAGCTCGAAAAAATCGGTTCGTTTCAGGAACCGGCGTCGTCGCAATGGTCCCGCAAGCAGGCCGGCGATCGGCGCGTGGTTGCGGCGCGTGTGAGATGAGGCCAACGGCGGCGAGCCCGGCGCCGCTTGCCTACACAAGAAAATCACTTTGCCGAACGTAGTGTGCTTCACGTCGATGATGCGTGAGCATGGCGGTGCGCAGGTGATGCGTGCGCCGGCCGCGACATCCTGGACAAGGCGTGCTGGCGAAGGCGAACTCCACCCCGAGTCGCTGCGCCTGGCCCGCGGAAGCGCCGTGGAGAGCAACGCCTTTCAAATCCAAATGCAACCAAAAAGGACGACCATGACGCCCCATCGGCAGCCCGAGCACGTGAACAGCGATGACCTGCCACGCATCTCGACCGGCAGTGTGGGTCTGGACAACATCCTTGGCGGCGGCGTCGATGCCAACCGCCTCTACCTGTACGAAGGCCGCCCAGGCACCGGCAAGACCACCATCGCCCTGCAGTTCCTGCTGGAAGGCGCGCGGCATGGCGAGCGCGTGCTCTACATCACCCTGTCCGAGACCCAGCGCGAACTGCGCCTGGTGGCTGCCCGCCACGGCTGGAGCATGAATCAGGTCGAGGTGTTCGAACTGGTGCCGCCGGAGACCGCGCTGGATCCGGAGCGCGAACTCACCGTGTTCCATCCGGCGGAAATGGAACTGACCGAGACCACCAAGCTGATCTTCGACAAGGTCGAACAGCTCAATCCCAGCCGCGTGGTCCTGGACAGCCTGTCGGAACTGCGCCTGCTTGCGCAGAGTCCGCTGCGCTATCGCCGCCAGGTGCTGGCGCTGAAGCATTTCTTCGCCAGCCGCCAGTGCACGGTGATCCTGCTCGACGACCTGTCCTCGCAGGAAAACGACCTGCAGCTGCATTCCATCACCCATGGCGTGGTGCTGCTGGAACAGTTGGCCATCGACTACGGTGCCGAACGCCGGCGCCTGCGCGTGGTCAAGATGCGCGGCATCCAGTTCCGCGGCGGCTACCACGATTTCACCATCGAAAAGGGCGGGCTGGAGATCTATCCGCGGCTGATAGCGGCCGAGTACAAGCATCACCAGATCGAAGAAGTCGCCCCCAGCGGCAATGCCGAGCTGGACCGCCTGCTCGGCGGCGGGCTGGAGCGCGGCACCAATGTCCTGCTGTTGGGCGCGGCCGGCGTGGGCAAGTCCTCGCTGGCGTTGAGCTTCGCCATCGCCGCGGCCGAGCGTGGCGAACACAGCGTGTTCTTCGCCTTCGACGAGGGCCGCAGCACGGTGGAGGCGCGCGCCCGGACCTTGGGCCTGCCGCTGCAGGAAAAACTCGACAACGGGCTGATCCGGTTCCAGCAGATCGATCCGGCGGAGATGTCGCCGGGCCAGTTCGCCGCGACGGTACGCCGCAGCGTGGAGGTGGAAGGGGCCAAGGTGGTCGTCATCGACAGCCTCAACGGCTACCTCAATGCGATGCCGGACGAGCGCTTCCTGATCCTGCAGATGCACGAGCTGCTCAGCTACCTGGGCCAGCAGGGCGTGCTGACCATCCTGGTGCTGGCGCAGCATGGCCTGGTCGGCCCGATGGAAACGCCGCTGGACCTGAGCTACCTGAGCGATTCTGTGCTGATGCTGCGCTATTTCGAGGTGAACGGTACGGTGCGCCGCGCGCTGTCGGTGGTGAAGAAGCGCAGCGGCAGCCACGAGAACACCATCCGCGAATTCCGCCTCAGCAGCGATGGCATCCACGTCGGTCCGCCGCTCAAGGGATTCAGCGGCATCTTCTCCGGAACGCCACGCTACAGCGGGGAGGATCTGCCGCTGCTGGATACGCTTGCATGAGCAGCAGCGACGCGACCGAACACCGCGTCCTCGTGCATGCGCCGATCGGGCGCGACGGCGCGGCCTCGGTGGAACTGCTGCGGCGTGGCGGGGTGGTGGCCTACAACTGCGCGAACCTGGACGCGTTGGTGCGGGAGTTGAACGTCGGCGCCGCGGCGGTGTTCGTCGCCGAGGAAGGCCTGTTCGGCAAGGATGCGGCGGCACTGTATGCCTGGGCCGATGCGCAGCCGGCCTGGTCGGACCTGCCGTTCCTGGTGCTGACCAGCCATCAGGAACAACCGTCCGTGGTGGCCTGGCGCCGCAACCTGGTGGCCTCGCTGCGCAACGTCGCGCTGCTCGAACGGCCGGTGCAGGCCATCACCTTCACCAGCACCATCCGTGCCGCGCTGCGCGCCCGCGCCCGCCAGTACGAAGTGCGCTCGCTGCTGCAGGTGCAGGCCTCGGCGGCGCAGGAACTGGAAGCGCAGGTGGTGGCGCGCACGCGCGAGCTGGAAGAGGCCAACCGCCTGCTGCGCACACAGATGGACGAACGCGCCCGGGTCGAGGAAACCCTGCGCCAGGCGCAGAAGATCGAGGCGATCGGGCAATTGACCGGTGGCGTCGCGCACGATTTCAACAACCTGCTGATGGTGATCTCCGGCGGCCTGGCGATGCTCGACACGCAGGCTGATCCGGCCATACGCAAGCGGCTGATGGACGGCATGCAGAAGGCCGCGCAACGCGGCGCGGGACTGACCCGGCAACTGCTGGCGTTCTCGCGGCGACAGGAACTCAAGCCAGAGCCGGTCGGCCTGACCCGGCAGATCGGCGGCATGCGCGAACTGCTGGACCGCAGCCTGCGCGGCGACGTGCACGTGGATTTCGATTTCGCCGAGGACCTGTGGCCGATCGAAGTGGACCCGGGCGAACTGGAACTGGTGGTGCTCAACCTCACGGTCAACGCGCGCGATGCGATGCCCAACGGCGGCACCATCGTGGTGCGGGCGCAGAACGTGGCGGGCGCCGGCAAGACCGATCCGGATTTCATCCGCCTGTCGATCATCGACACCGGCACCGGCATGGCGCCGGAGGTGAAGGCGCGGGTGTTCGAGCCGTTCTACACCACCAAGGACATCGGCAAGGGCTCGGGCCTGGGCCTGGCGCAGGTGCACGGGTTCGTGCAGCAATCCGGCGGTTCGATCCATATCGACAGCGATCTCGGGCAGGGCACGGCGATCCACCTGCTGCTGCCGCGCTCGTTCCGCGCGCCGGCGCCGGACGAGCGGCACCTGGTGGACGTGCAGGTCGCGCGCCGTGCCCCGGGCGAAGCCGGCTATGTGCTGCTGGTGGAGGACGACGACGAGGTCGCTGCCCTGGTCGGCGAGATGCTGCGCCAGCTGGGTTACCAGGTCACCCGCGTGGCCAGCGCGGCGGCGGCGCTGGGCGCGCTGGCCAACGAGCGCGCGGTGGACATCGTGTTCTCCGACATCATGATGCCCGGCGGCATGAACGGCCTGGAACTGGTCCACGAGATCCGTACGCGGCGCAAGGCGCTGCCGATCCTGCTCACCAGCGGCTATGCGGAAGCGGCGAAGTCCGCGGCCGAGGCCGAAGGCGTGCAGATCCTATCCAAGCCCTATCGGTTGGACGAACTGGCCGCCGCGCTGCAGCAGGTGCGGGCCAACGCCGACACGTCCGGCAAGTCGGAGACCGCGCCGTTGTGTTCGTGACCCGGCCACGCCGCGCTGCCCAGGCGGCAGCCGCGGCTCAGTGCAGCAGGGTATCGGCGAGCAGCTTCACGTTCAGCGCCACGATCAGCGCGGCGATCGCCCACGACAGCCTGATCAGCCAGCGCGGCGCCACCAGCGCGCCCATCTTGCGTTTGTCGGCGACGAAGCGCACCAGCGGGATCACCGCGAACGGCAACTGCATCGACAGCAGCACCTGGCTCAGCACCAGCAGCTTGGCGGTGCCTTGCTCGCCGTACAGCCAGGTCACCACCACCACCGGCACGATCGCCAGGCCGCGGGTCAGCAGCCGCCGCGCCCACGCCGGGATGCGCAGGTGCAGGAAGCCTTCCATCACGATCTGTCCGGCCAGCGTCGCGGTCACCGTGGAGTTGATGCCCGAGGCCAGCAACGCCACCGCGAACAGGGTCGAGGCCAGGCCGACGCCGAGCATCGGCGCCAGCAGTTCGTAGGCCTGCTCGATCTCCTCCACATCGGTGCGGCCGTGCGCATGGAACACCGCCGCGGCCAGCACCAGGATCGCGGCGTTGACGAACAGCGCCAGGCTCAACGCGATGGTGCTGTCGGTCAGCGCCCAGCGCAGCGCCGAGCGGCGGCCCTGGTCGCTGCGTTCGTAGGCGCGGGTCTGCACGATCGACGAGTGCAGGTACAGGTTGTGCGGCATCACCGTGGCGCCGATGATGCCGATCGCCAGGTACAGCGCGGCCGGGTTGGTCACCACCTCGGCACGCGGAATGAAGCCGGCCAGCACCTCGCGCAGCGGCGGCGCGGCCAGCGTGATCTGCACCAGGAAGCAGGCGAAGATCACCAGCAGCAGCGCGATCACGAATGCCTCCAGGGTGCGGAAGCCGCGCCGCATCAGATACAGCACCAGCAGCGCGTCGACCGCGGTGATGATCGCGCCGACGGTCAACGGGATGCCGAACAGCAGCTTCAGCGCGATCGCCGTGCCGATCACCTCGGCCAGGTCGCAGGCCACGATCGCCGCCTCGCAGGCCAGCCACAGCAGGAAGTTGACCGGCCTGGAATAGTGCTCGCGGCAGGCCTGCGCCAGGTCGCGGCCGGTGGCGATGCCCAGCCGCGCCGCCAGGCCCTGCAGCACGATCGCCATCAGGTTCGACAGCAGGATCACCGACAGCAGCAGGTAGCCGAAATGGGAGCCGCCGGCGATGTCGGTGGCCCAGTTGCCCGGGTCCATGTAGCCCACCGAAACCATGTAGCCCGGCCCGAGGAAGGCCAGGAAGCGGCGCCAGCCGAGGCCGCCGCTGGGCACGGCGACGCTGCCGTTCATGCGCCCGAGGCTGCGCCGCGGCGGGTCGCTGGCCTGCGGCCAGGCGGCGTTGGAATCGGGCAGGGGCAGGGGATCGGCCATGGCGGAAGCGCGCGAGGAAGGAGCGCGAGAAGTATATAGCACTTGCTATGCTACTTAGCATTGGCAAATACAATCGCGGCGATAGCCGCGATTTCGGCCAGAATAGGCGGCGGCCGGCATGCGCCGGCACCGGACAAGGGCGTTGCGATGCAGAAAAGCGGGAAGTTGACGGCGCCAGGGGCGGTGCTGCTCGACGCGCAGGTACAGGTCGAAAGCTTCCGCCAGGTGCGCGAGGCGCACCGCCTGGAGCTGATCGAGGACTATGTGGAGTTGATCTCCGACTTGCTGGCGGATGGCGGCGAGGCGCGGCAGGTGGACATCGCCGCGCGCCTGGGCGTGGCCCAGCCGACCGTGGCGAAGATGCTCAAGCGCCTGGTCAAGGGCGGCTGGGTGGTGCAGCGGCCCTATCGCGGCGTGTTCCTGACGCCCGAGGGCGAGGCGCTGGCCGCCGCCAGCCGGCAGCGGCACCAGACCGTGGAGCAGTTCCTGCTGGCCTTGGGCATCGACGAGGACATCGCGCGGCGCGACGCCGAGGGCATCGAACACCACGTCAGCGAAGCCACGCTGGCGGTGTTCGCCGAGTTCGTGCGCAAGCACGCCGCGGCGCGATGAACGGCACCGGCGACAGCGCCGCGCGCGACGAGCGCTGGATGCTGCACGCGCTGGCCCTGGCCGACCGCGCCGAGCGCGAGTTCGACGAGATCCCGGTCGGCGCGGTGCTGGTCTCGGCCACCGACGAGGTGCTGGGCGAGGGCTGGAACCTCAACATCGCCGAGCACGATCCCAGCGCGCACGCCGAGATCGTGGCGCTGCGCCAGGCCGGGCGCCGGCTCGGCAACCATCGCCTGGTCGGCAGCACCCTGTATGTGACCCTGGAGCCGTGTGCGATGTGCGCGATGGCGGTGGTGCATGCGCGGGTGGCGCAGCTGGTGTTCGCGGCGGCGGATCCGAAGACCGGCGCCTGCGGCAGCGTGTTCGACCTGGTGGCCGATCCGCGCCACAACCACCGCGTGCAGGTACGCGGCGGGGTGCTGGCGGCACCGGCCGGGCTGCGCCTGACCAACTATTTCCGCGCCAAGCGCGGCAGGCCGCTGCTCGGCGGCTGAGCGCTGCCGCCGGGCGTGAAGCCGCTGCGCGGCGCGCGCTATCATGCGCGACCGATACGAAACCCCCGCGCCGGCATCGCCGCCGCGAACGACTGGATGGTGCTATGGCGGAACCGCGCGTGGACAACGATCGTCTGATCTGGATCGATCTGGAAATGACCGGATTGGATACCGACAAGGATTCGATCATCGAGATCGCCACGGTGGTCACCGACACGCAGCTCAACGTGCTGGCCGAGGGTCCGGAATTCGCCATCGCCCATCCGCTGCAGACGCTGCAGGCGATGGACGAGTGGAACCGCAACCAGCATCGCCATTCCGGGCTGTGGCAGCGCGTTCTCGACAGCAACGTCACCCTGGGCCAGGCCGAGGCGCAGACCGTGGCGTTCCTGGCGCAGTGGTGCAAGCCGGGCGCTTCGCCGATGTGCGGCAACTCGATCTGCCAGGACCGGCGTTTCCTGCACCGGCAGATGCCGCGGCTGGAGCGCTTCTTCCATTACCGCAACCTGGACGTGTCCACATTGAAGGAACTGGCGCGGCGCTGGGCACCGGCGATCGCCTCGGGACTCAACAAGACCTCCTCGCACACCGCGCTCAGCGACGTGCACGACTCGATCGACGAACTGCGCTACTACCGTCCGTTCATGGGCGCGCTGGGCGGGCAGGGCGGCGGCGCCGCGCGCTGAAGTCCCGCGATGCAGCGCGTAGGACCGTGCCTGGCGGGCACGGTCTTGCGGCGCGCCTGGATGGCCTCAACGCGCCAGCGGCGGGCCCTGCTTGGTCTCGCCGTCGTCGGTCACGCCTTTCAGCAACAGCTCGGCGATCGGGCGGCCATCGGCATCGTGGTGGTACACGTGCAGATCGCGCTGCGGATAGGGAATGCTGAGCCCGTTCTCCAGCAGCTGGTTGCGGATGTTCTCCAGCGTGGTGCTCTTGGCCGCGCCGAAGTCGCTGTTCCTGGCGTAGGCGAACAGCATCAGGTCCACCGTGCTCTCGCCCAGGTTGGTGACCTGCACGAACGGCGCCGGCGTCTCCAGGATGGCCGGATTGTCCTGGGCGATCTGCAGCAGCAACTGCTGGGCTTTCTTCAGGTCGTCGCCATAGCCAACGCCGACGGTGATCTCCAGGCGCCGGTTGGGCAGGGTGCTGTAGTTGACGATCGGCGCGGTGGTGATGGTGCTGTTGGGCAGGGTGATCATGCGCTCGTCGAAGCTGCGGATGCGGGTCTGGAAGATCCGGATCTCGTCGACGATGCCTTCCTGTCCGGCTATGACCACGTGGTCGCCGTCGCGCATCGGCCGCAGCACGATCAGCATCACCCCCGAGGCGATATTGGACAGCGAATCCTTCAGCGCCAGGCCGACCGCCAGGCCGGCCGCGCCGAGCACCGCGAACAGCGACGTCGGCGGCACCCCGATCTTCTGCAGCGCCGACACGAACACCAGCACCAGCAGCAGCGCATAGGCGACGTTGCGCAGGAAATTGCTGAGCGTGGTTTCCACCCGTGCGCGCATCAGCGCACGGTGCAGCCACTGGCTCAGGCGCTTGGCGATCCACATCCCCAGCACCAGGATGACCAGCGCCACGCCCCAGTTGAGCGCGTACTGCGCCCAATCCAGGTCCCGCCAGCTCAAGGTTTGCCGCACCTGTGCCGGCGCGGCGGGGGCGGCCGTCGCGGCCGCCGCCAGCAACGTCGCTACCGTCCCCATCAGCTGGCGGCTTTCAGCTTGGCCAGGCGCAGCCAGGTATCGACCACGGTGTCGGGATTCAGCGATACCGACTCGATGCCTTCCTGCATCAGCCACTCGGCCAGGTCCGGATGATCCGACGGACCCTGGCCGCAGATGCCGACGTACTTGCCCTTGGCGCGCGCGGCCTTGATCGCCATCGACAGCATCTTCTTCACCGCCGGATTACGCTCGTCGAACAGGTGCGCCACGATCGACGAATCGCGGTCCAGGCCCAGGGTGAGCTGGGTCAGGTCGTTGGAGCCGATCGAGAAGCCGTCGAAGATCTCCAGGAACTCGTCGGCGAGCAGTGCGTTCGACGGCACCTCGCACATCATGATGATCTTCAGGTTGTTCTCGCCCTGGCGCAGCCCGTTCTGGGCCAGCACCTCGATGACCTTGCGGCCTTCCTCGAGGGTGCGCACGAACGGGATCATCACCCACATGTTGTCCAGGCCCATCTCGTTGCGGACCTTGAGCACGGCCTTGCATTCCAGCGCGAACGCGGCCGAGAAGCTCGGATCGACGTAGCGGCTGGCGCCGCGGAAGCCGATCATCGGGTTCTCTTCGTGCGGCTCGTAGTTGCTGCCGCCGATCAGGTTGGCGTACTCGTTGGACTTGAAGTCCGACAGGCGCACGATCACCGGGTTCGGCGCCACCGACGCGGTCAGCGTGGCGATGCCTTCGGCCAGGCGGTTGATGTAAAAACTGACCGGATCGGCGTAGCCGGCGATCTTCTCGTCGATCTTCTTCTTGGTCGCCGCGTCCTGCTTGGCGTACTCCAGCAGCGCGTTGGGATGGATGCCGATGTGCGCGGCGATGATCATCTCCAGCCGCGCCAGGCCGATGCCGGCGTTGGGCAGCTGGCCGAAGTCGAACGCGCGCTCCGGGTTGGCCACGTTCATCATGATCTTCAGCGGCGCCGGCGGCATGTTGCCCAGGTCGGTGGTGGTGCGCTCGAACGGCAGCAGGTCGGCATAGATGAAGCCGGTGTCACCCTCGGCGCAGCTGACCGTGACCTCGCGGCCGTCCTCGATCAGTTCCATCGCGTTGCCGGTGCCGACCACCGCCGGCACGCCCAGCTCGCGGGCGATGATCGCCGCGTGGCAGGTGCGGCCGCCGCGGTTGGTGACGATCGCCGAGGCGCGCTTCATCACCGGCTCCCAATCCGGATCGGTCATGTCCGCGACCAGCACGTCGCCGGGCTGCACCCGGCTCATGTCGTCCAGGCTGCGCACCACGCGGGCCACGCCGGCGCCGATCTTCTGGCCGATGGCGCGGCCTTCGGCGATCACCGTGCCGCGCTTTTCCAGCGCGAAGCGCTCGATCTGGGTGGCATGGCCGCGCGACTTCACGGTTTCGGGACGCGCCTGCACGATGAACAGCTTGCCGCTGACGCCGTCCTTCGCCCACTCGATGTCCATCGGCCGCTGGTAGTGCTTCTCGATCACCAGCGCCTGCTTGGACAGCTCCTGCACGTCCTCGTCGCTGATCGAGAAGGTGTTGCGCAGTTCGGCCGGGGTGTCCTCGATGCGCACGCGCTCGCCGGGCACATCCGAATACACCATGCGGATCAGCTTGCTGCCCAGCGAACGGCGCAGGATCGCCGGCTTGCCGGCATTGAGGGTGGGTTTGTAGACGTAGAACTCGTCGGGATTGACCGCGCCCTGCACGACCATCTCGCCGAGGCCGAAACTCGAGGTAACGAACACCACGTCGCGGAAACCGGACTCGGTGTCGAGCGTGAACAGCACGCCGGAGGCGCCGACGCCGGAGCGCACCATCAGCTGCACGCCGGCCGACAGGAACACGTCCTCGTGCTTGAAGCCGTGGTGCACGCGGTAGGCGATGGCGCGGTCGTTGTACAGGCTGGCGAAGACTTCCTTGACCTTGTGCAGCACGTCGTCGGCGCCGGTCACGTTGAGGAAGGTCTCCTGCTGGCCGGCGAAGCTGGCGTCGGGCAGGTCTTCGGCGGTGGCCGAGGAGCGCACCGCGACGGCCACGTCGCCGCCGCCGTTCTCGGCGCACAGCTGCGCGTAGGCGTCGCGGATCGCCTGGTCCAGCTCCGGCTGCAGCGGCGCCTCGGTGACCCAGCCGCGGATTTCCTTGCCGGCCACGGTCAACGCGCCGACGTCTTCCACGTCCAGCGTCGCCAGTTTGTCGAAGATGCGCTGATACAGATTGTTGTGGGCGACGAACGCCTTGAACGCTTCGGCGGTAGTGGCGAAACCGCCGGGCACCGAGACGCCGAGTCCTGCCAGGTTGCCGATCATTTCGCCGAGGGAAGAGTTCTTGCCACCGACGCGGGCCAGGTCGGTCAAGCGCAACTCGTGCAACCAAAGGATGTTCTCGTTCAAGCGCGATGCTCCGTAGGGCCATCGCCCGAGGCGGGCAGAGTGGCCGCGTCCGTGGGGGAAGAAGCCGATATCATGCAGTGCGCACCCGAGTGGGCACAAGCTCAAGCGGGTGCATCCGTTGGGTTTCAGCAAGGAGAATGCAGGCTATGTCGACGATCCGACCGGTGTTCTACGTGTCCGATGGAACCGGTATCACCGCTGAAACCATTGGGCATAGCCTGCTCACCCAGTTCAGCGGTTTCAGCTTCGTCACCGACCGCATGTCGTTCATCGACGATCCGGAAAAAGCGCGTGAAGCGGCGCAGCGCATCCACGCCGCGGGGGAGCGTTACCAGGTGCGGCCGATCGTGGTCAACTCCTGCGTCGATCCGCAGCTGAGCATGCTGCTGTCCGAAAGCGGCGCGCTGATGCTCGATGTGTTCGCGCCGTTCATCGAGCCGCTGGAGCGCGAATTGAACGCGCCGCGGCATTCGCGGGTAGGGCGGGCGCACGGCATGGTCGATTTCGAGACCTATCACCGCCGCATCAACGCGATGAACTTCGCGCTGGCCCACGACGACGGCATCGCGATCAACTACGACGAGGCCGACCTGATCCTGGTCGCCGTCTCGCGCGCCGGCAAGACGCCGACCTGCATCTACCTGGCGCTGCACTACGGCGTGCGCGCGGCCAACTATCCGTTGACCGAGGAGGACCTGGAACACGACCGGTTGCCGCCGCGGCTGCGTCCCTACCGCAGCAAGCTGTTCGGGCTGACCATCGACCCGGACCGCCTGCAGCAGATCCGCCAGGAGCGGCGGCCGAATTCGCGCTATTCCAACCTGGAGACGTGCCGGCGCGAGGTGTCCGCGGCCGAGACCATGTTCAGGATGGAGCGGATCCCGACCCTGAGCACCACGCATACCTCGATCGAGGAGATTTCCAGCAAGGTGCTGGCGACGCTGGGCCTGCAGCGCGAGATGTTCTGAATGCGACGGCGCCAGAGGGAGGGCGCATCGGGCAGGGCGCAAAACGTCGTGCCGAGACCTCCAAGGTAGGCCCGCACGGGCGATCCGTCAATGCTGCCGCGCGGGCGTTTCAACGTGTAGCATCGGCTCCATGCAGCACGCCCTGACCCGCAGCGAACGCATCCCCCGGCTCAGCCGATTCGGCTGGCTGATGGGGCTGTACGCCGAGAACTACGTTCACCTGAATCGCCTGTTCGTCCCGTCGGACCTGGCCGTGGGCAGCTACCTGTCCTCGATCGGCGACGGCCTGGACCTGCGCCTGGACGTGATCGAGCACCACCGCTACACGGTGGAACTGCGCCTGACCTACGACCTGTGCGACCCGCTCACCGGCGAGCCGGACCCGTCGGCCTACGTGCGCCTGTACCGCGACGCGCGCCAGGCCGAGACCACGCATTGCTACGTCGGCCGCCGCTGGCAGGACGTGATGGGGCTGTATCCGCCGCCGGCGGAACTGATCAGCCACCGCATGCGCATGAACACCTTCCTCAGCAAATGGCTGGAATACCTGGCCGAGCGTGGCCATGGCGTGGCCACGCTGAAGCCGGCCGCGCCATTGCCGCGGCCGGCGCAGGACGCGCCGGTGCCGCTGCTGTAAGCGTGGTGGCATAGACCGCTCGCCGCGGCGGATGCGGCATACTGCGCGCCCACCGACTCGCCCGACCGCCGCATGCCTTACACCCCGATCGTCGCCACGCTGGGCTACGTGCTGTCGCCCGACCGTTCCAAGGTGCTGCTGATCCATCGCAATGCGCGGCCCGGCGACCATCACCTGGGCAAGTACAACGGCCTGGGCGGCAAGGTCGAGGCGGACGAGGACGTGCTGGACGGCATGCGCCGCGAGATCCGCGAGGAGGCCGGCATCGAATGCGAGTCGCTGCAGTTGCGCGGCACCATCAGCTGGCCCGGCTTCGGCAAGCACGGCGAGGACTGGCTGGGCTTCCTGTTCCTGATCAGCGCCTACAGCGGCGAACCGTTCGCCGAGAATGCCGAGGGCACGCTGGCCTGGGTGCCGGTGGCGGACATGCCATCGCTGCCGCTGTGGGAGGGCGACCGCCATTTCCTGCCGCTGGTGTTCGACGCCGATCCACGTCCGTTCCACGGGGTGATGCCGTATCGCGACGGGCGCATGCTGTCGTGGCGCTACTCGCGGGCCTGAGTGCCGCCGCGCCTGCGCTGTGCTTGTCCACAGCGGCTGTGGATCGATCCTGCACAAGCCTGTGGGCAAGCGTGGCAAGTCGCTGATACGGCTGGCCGATTTTGCCGACTGGCGAAACTTTCGCCAGCCGCTGCCGCGCTTCTCCACAGCGGGTGTGGATGGAACCGGCCGAAGTCTGTGGATAAGAGTGCGGCCGCGTTGCAGCGCAACGCCCGCCGCCGCATTGGCGAAAAATTCGCCAGCAAGGATCGCCCTTCCGCAACCCCATTGTTGCCGGCACACGCCGTAGCGCTATTGCGCAGTCCAGCCACCGTCGATGGCGATGGTCTGCGCGGTGATGTTGCGCGCCGCCGGCGAGGCCAGGAACGCGACGCAGCCGGCCAGTTCGTCGTAATCGATGAACACGCCCTTGGGCATCGGCTTGAGCATCACCTGCGCGATCACGTCGGCCTCGGAGATGCCGCGGGTGCGCGCCTGGTCGGCGATCTGCTTGTCCACCAGCGGCGTCTTCACGTAGCTGGGGCACAGCGTGTTGATGGTGATGTCGGTATCGGCGGTCTCCAGCGCGACGGCCTTGGAAAACCCGACCAGGCCGTGCTTGGCGGCGACGTAAGCGCTCTTGTACGGGCTGGCGACCAGCGAATGGATGCTGCCGATGTTGACGATGCGGCCGAAGCCGCGCGCGCGCATGCCCGGCAGCAGCGCCTGGGTCAGCCGCGCCACGCCGGTCAGCATCACCTCGACCAGCAGGCTCCACTTGGCCATCGGGAAGTCCTGCAGCGGCGCCACGTGCTGCAATCCGGCGTTGTTGACCAGCACGTCCACGGGCCGCGAGATCGCCGCCAGGGCCGCATCGATGCTGGCCTCGCTGCTCACGTCCAGGACCACCGCTTCGGCCGAGCCGCCGGCCTCGCGCAGTTGTGCGGCCACTGCGGCGGCCGCGTCCGCATCCAGGTCGCTGACGACGATGTGGCGGCCGCCGGCGGCCAGTTCGCGGGCGATGCCGGCGCCGATGCCGCTGGCGGCGCCGGTGATCAGGACGGTCTGCATGGGAAACACCTGTGGGCGAGGGGGCGACAAGCGTAGCAGCGCGCCGCGACGCCGCCATGGCGGCGATCCTCGCCACTGCGCTGGCGCCACGCTACCCTGTGCCGGTCGCACCCTTCTCACGCCGGATCCGCCACGCTATGCCGATGAAACGCCACTTCTCCATGCTGCGCGAATTCCAGTTGGCCGACTGGTTCACCCTGGCCAACGCCTTCTGCGGCACCGGCGCGGTGTTCGCGTCGATGCGCTTCCTGCAGGAGGGCCGGCGCAGCGACCTGCTGATCGGCATGGCGCTGATCCCGCTGGCGTTCGTGTTCGATGCGCTGGATGGGCGCGTGGCGCGCTGGCGCAAGTCCTCGTCCACCCTCGGCCGCGAACTGGATTCGCTGGCCGACGTGATTTCCTTCGGCGTCGCCCCGGCGGCGCTGGCCTACGCCTGCGGCATGCAGGGCGGCTGGGACTGGCTGGTGCTGAGCTTCTTCGTGTGCTGCGGGGTCAGCCGCCTGGCGCGCTACAACGTCACCGCCGAGCAGCTGGCCGGCGACGGCGACAAGGTCCCGTATTTCGAAGGCACGCCAATCCCCAGCAGCCTGGCGTTGGTGATCGTGCTCGCGGTCGCCGCGTACCTGGGCCACATCGGCGACGCGCTGTGGTGGGGCCAATGGCGGCTGGGGCCGTGGCTGCTGCACCCGCTGGTGCTGCTGTTCGCGCTGTCCGGTTCGCTGATGATCAGCAAGACCCTGCGTATTCCCAAGCCCTGACCGGGTGCAGTTGCTATCATCCCCGTCTGACCTGGGAGGGTGGCGATGAAGGCTAGCGGCGGCAACGATGCCGGCGATTTCGAGGCGTTGGCGCGGCAGTACTGGGGCGCGTGGAGCGAGGCGCTGCGCCAGGGCGGGGCTGCGCCCGCAGCGCCCGCCGATGGCGCCGCTGGTCCGTGGCGCGAGGCGATCGACACCTGGGCGCAATGGCTGCCGCGCGGCACCGCGCCTCAGACCGAGGATGCGGTGGCGCAGCTGCAGCGACAGGCCGGCGACTGGTTCGGCGCGATGCAGCAGGTGGCCGCGCAGTTCGCCGGGCGCGATGCGGGCAGCGCGGACGTGGCCGCGGCCTGGAAGCAGCAGGTGCAGGGCCAGCGCGAGCAGATGCTGCAATGGCTGCTCGGCACCGCCCGCGGCGCCGGCCAGGCCGGCGTGGATCCGTGGCTGCAGCAGGCGGCGCAATGGCTGCAGGGCTGGCAGCGCGACAGCGGGCCGTGGCTGCAGATGCCGGGCTTCGGCCCGGGCCGCAACCACCATGCGCGCTGGCGCGCGCTGGCCAAGGCGCAGCAGGACTACCAGGCGCAGCTGCAGGCGTACATGGGCCAGTTGCAGGGCGCGATCGACAACGCCTTCGGCGTGTTCGAGGCCAAGCTGCGCGAGCACGAGGATCCCGGCCGCCAGCTGACCAACGCGCGGGCGATGTTCGACCTGTGGATCGACGCCGCCGAGGAAGCCTATGCGGCCTCGGCGTTGTCGGAGGAGTTCCGCGAGGTCTATGCCGGCTTCGCCAACGCGCAGATGCGCCTGCGTTCGCTGCTGCAGCGCGAGACCGAGCAGCTGTGCGAGCAATTGGGCCTGCCGACCCGCAGCGAGCTGGATGCGGCGCATCGGCACATCGCCGATCTGGAGCGGCGGCTGCGGCGGCTGGAGCGCGGTGCCGCGCCGGTCGCGGCGACGGCGAACCCCCAGTCCACCGAGAACGCCGCACCCGCATCGCGTCCGCAGTCGCGCGGCCGGCCTGCCGCTGCTCCCGCGTCCAAGGCGGCGCCAGCCGGCACGCCGGTCAAGGCCGCCGCTAAGCAGCCCACCAAGCGCGCCGCTTCCGCGTCCAAACCGCCGGTCAAGTCCAAACCTGTCGCGCCGTCCAGGTCCGCCGCGGCGTCCAAGCCCGCCGCCAGGCCGGCGCGCGGCAAGCCGGGCGCGGCGCCGCACCGGGGCCGCGCATGAAAGGGCCGTTGAGCTTCAGCAGCGACGACCTGCTGCAGGAAACCCTGGAGCTGCAGCGCAAGCTCATGGAAGGGCTGCGCGTGCTGCCCGGGCTGGACGAGGTGCAGTACGGCGTCACCGAGCGGCAGGAGGTGTGGCGCGACGGCAAGGTGGTGCTGTACCGCTTCGTCGGCAACAAGCCGCCGACCGCGAAGGTGCCGCTGCTGATCGTCTATGCGCTGGTCAACCGCCCGTACATGGTCGACCTGCAGGCCGACCGCTCGCTGGTGCAGGGCCTGCTGGCGCTGGGCGAGGACGTCTACGTGCTGGACTGGGGCTATCCGGACCGGTCCGAGCGCTACCTGACCCTGGAAGACTATCTGCTGCGCTACATCGACGGCGCGGTCGACCACCTGCGCGCGGCCACGGCCGGCGCGCCGGTCAACGTGCTCGGCATCTGCCAGGGCGGCACCTTCTCGCTGTGCTATGCGGCGCTGCAGCCGGCGAAGGTGCGCAACCTGGTGACGATGGTGACCCCGGTGGATTTCCATACCCCGGACAACATGCTGTCCAACTGGGCGCGCCAGGTGGACGTGGATCTGTTCGTGGACACGCTGGGCAACGTGCCGGCGGATCTGATGAACGCCAGCTACCTGATGCTCAAACCGTTCCGGTTGAACCTGCAGAAATACGTCGGGCTGCTGGACATCCTCGACGATCCGCGCGCGCTGGAAGACTTCCTGCGTATGGAAAAATGGATCTTCGATTCGCCCGACCTGGCCGGCGAGACGTTCCGCGAGTTCGTCAAGCAGTTCTACCAGGACAACGCGCTGATGCATGGCCGCGCGCGCATCGGCGACCACGCCGTGGACCTGGCCCGGGTCGACATGCCGGTGCTCAATGTCTATGCCGAGCAGGACCACCTGGTGCCGCCGGACGCATCGCGCGCGCTGCGCGGCCTGGTCGGGAGCGAGGACTACGCCGAGCTCAGCTTCCGTGGCGGCCACATCGGCATCTACGTGTCCGGCCGCGCGCAGCGCGAAGTGCCGGCGGCGCTGCACCGCTGGCTGGCCGAGCGCGATGGCGGAGAATAGACGCATGATGAAACCCACCACGCGATCCGCGCAGCGGCTTGGCATGCGCCTGTTCGCGTTCGGCCTGGCCTGCGTTTGCACGGTCGCGGCCGCAGCCGCGCCGTCGCCGGTCGCCGAGCGCGAGATCAACGCACTGCTGGCGGCCTTGCAGGCCTCGCCGTGCCGGTTCCAGCGCAACGGCAGCTGGTATCCGGCGGCGGAGGCCAAGGCGCACCTGCAGCGCAAGTACGACTACCTGCGCAAGCGCGAGATGGCCGCCACCGCCGAGCAGTTCATCGAGCGCGGCGCCAGCCAAAGCAGTAGCAGCGGGAAGGCTTACCGGGTGGCGTGTCCGGGCCAGCCGGAGCAGGATGCGGCGGCCTGGTTCGCGCAACAGCTGGCGGCGCTGCGCCGTCACGCCCCGTCCGCGGCGGCGCGCCCAGACTGAACGCGCATTTGCCGCAGGAGCCGCCGCCATGTCCCAGCCCAAACCCACCCGTACGCTGTCGCGCTCGCTCGACGAGCGCATGATCGCCGGCGTGATCGGCGGCATCGCGCATCGCTTCGGCTGGAGCGCGACGCTGCTGCGCGTGGTCTACGTGATCGGCTCGATCGCCTCGGCCGCGTTCCCCGGCATCCTGGTCTACCTGATCCTGTGGCTGCTGATTCCCAACGAAGCCGATTGACGCAGCCGGCGACGGCGCTGCGCCGGGCCGGGTTCGTGCTGGGCGCGCTGTGGACCTTGCCCAATACGTTGCTGGGCCTGATCGCCGGACTCGCCGCGATGCTGGTCGGTGCCCGTGCACGCGTCAGCCGGCGCGAGCTGGCACTGGTGTTCGACCGGTTTCCCTGGGGGCCGCGCGGCGCATTGACGCTCGGCAACGTGATCCTGGTCAGCGCCGACGACCTGGACGTGGCCTGCGCCACCTACGAACACGCCGCCGGCCGCTGCCGGCACCCGAACGTACGCCTGGGCGATCACGAGCGCGCGCACGTGCTGCAGTACTTGGTGCTGGGGCCACTGTTCCTGCCGGTGTACTTCGCCTGCGGCGGCGTCCATGTACGCAACCCGCTTGAGCGCGCCGCCGACCGCTACGCGATGCTCGGCCACGGCTGGTGGCCGGGGCGGCGCTGAGTTCAGTCCAATCGCGCGAAACCGAACAGTTGCTTGAGCGGATGCGCGCGGCGCTCGATGTGCGCACGCAGCAGGCTGGCGCCGAGCATGCTGTAGGTGATGCCATTGCCGCCGTAGGCCATCGCGAACTGCATGCGCGGCCCGCGCTGTGGATGCGGGCCGAAGAAGGGCAGGCCGTCTTCGGTTTCGGCGAAGGTGCCGGCCCAGGCGAAGGTGGGCTTCAGGTCCAGGCCCGGCATCGCCTTGGCGATCTTGCGCGACAGCGTGCGCGCCTTGCCGTCGACGCGGGCGTCGCGGCGCAGCGGGATGTCCACGCCGTCGTCCTCGCCGCCGGCGACGATGCGCCCGTTGCCGGTGGTGCGCAGGTACAGGTAGGGGCGCGCGCTTTCCCATACCATCGTGTGCTTCAGCGCGCCGAGCATCGCGTCGTCCAGCGGGTCGCTGACGAATGCGTAGCTGCTGCGGTTGCGGGCCACGCGCGGGTCCAGCCAGCGCTGGCTGGCGTAGCCGGCGGCGATCACCACATGCCCGGCGCGGACCTGCAGGCCCTGCTCGGTATGCAGGGTGGCGCCGCGGCGGCTCAGGTCGATGCGCTCGACGCGGGTGCGGTCGTAGACCCCGACGCCGCGCTTGTGCGCGCGGCCGAGCAGGCGGTAGGTCAGGCGGTAGGGATCCACCCGCGCCGCCTGGCGGCTGAGGATCGCGCCGTGGGCGTCGATGCCGTAGTCGGCGCGCAGCGCCTGCGCATCCAGCCACTCCACCTCGAGCCCGTGGCGCGCGCGCAGCTGCAGTTCCTGCTGCAGTACGCGCACGTGACGGCGGCGGCTGGCGTAGTACAGGCTGTCGTTCCAGCCGAAGTCGACATCGCGCAGCGGCCGCGCCAGCGCCCGCAACTGCTCCACCGCCTGCGCGCAGGAGCGGTAGGCGAGGGCGGCGGCGTCCTCGTCGTAGCGCTTGGCCAGGTCGATCATGTGGGTGTCGATCTCGTACTGCAGCAATGCGGTGCTGGCGGCGGTACTGCCCCAGCCGACGTCGCGTTGTTCCAGCACGACGACCTCGTGGCCGTGCGCGGACAGTTCGTCGGCGATCAGCGCGGCGGTGATGCCGCCGCCGACGATCGCCACATCGCAGCGCAGGTCGCTGCGCAGTTGCGGGAAGGCCTGGATCAGGCCGTTGCGCACGGACCAGAAGGGGTAGCCGCTCTTGAGATCCATGCATGTCCGCCAGGAAGGGGTGCGCGACTACCGGGCATGGGCAGTTAAGCCGGTGTGAGAAAGAAGTAAGTCATCTGCGGGCAAACAGCGACGATTAACCTGCGTGGAGAATCCCCTCACGTGGCGCTGTGTAGGCTGCGCGCCAGTTCCACGAATTCCCAACAGAGGAAGCGTCATGTCGGTCGTTCTGTATATCGGTGGCAGCAAGGATGGCGAGAAGGGCGTGATGCCCTACGGCTTCAGCAAGTCGATGAAGGAAACCGCCTCAGGGCCGGAGATCTACGTCGAACGCGTGCTAGCGGTGAGCGATCGGCAGGTGCGGATCATGGCGCTGGAATCGTT
Source organism: Xanthomonas sp. WHRI 7945 (assembly GCF_035026585.1). Lineage (NCBI taxonomy): Bacteria > Pseudomonadati > Pseudomonadota > Gammaproteobacteria > Lysobacterales > Lysobacteraceae > Xanthomonas > Xanthomonas sp. WHRI 7945. Next base: position 52,595 of record NZ_JAYIQP010000009.1, on the reverse strand, counting down.
GCAGGACGAAATCGTCGTGGAACGGCTGCACAAGTACTATTCGCGTTGACGCCGGCGTGCGGACCCCGGCGTGGTCGCCCGCATAGGCGGGCCAGCAACGGTTCGCATGGAACTACGATCGACCATGCCAGCACCCGATACCCGTAAGCCATCGCGCGTCACCGTCCACGAAAACACCACCGCCGACCTGTCCGACCACCGCAGCGACATCTTCTTCGCCGCGGTGGAAACCACGCGCATGCCGATGATCGTCACCGATCCCAGGCAGGCGGACAACCCGATCGTGTTCGTCAACCGCGCGTTCGTGGAGATGACCGGCTACAGCAGCGACGAACTGCTCGGCAACAACTGCCGCTTCCTGCAGGGACCGGACACCGATCGCGATACCGTGGACAGCGTGCGCGAGGCGATCGCCACACGCAGCGAAGTCGCCGTGGAGATCCTCAATTACCGCAAGGACGGTTCCAGTTTCTGGAACGCGCTGTTCATCTCGCCGGTCTACAACGAGCACGGCGAGCTGGTCTACTTCTTCGGCTCGCAGCTGGACGTCAGCCGCCGCCGCGATACCGAGGACGCCTTGCGCCAGGCGCAGAAGATGGAGGCGCTGGGCCAGCTGACCGGCGGCATCGCGCACGATTTCAACAACCTGTTGCAGGTCATGTCCGGCTATCTGGAACTGATCGAGCATGCGGTGGAGCGCGAGCCGCTGGATCCGGCGCGGCTGCGCAAGAGCGTGGAGCGCGCGCGCGACGCCGCCGGCCAGGCCGCGCGGCTGACCCAGCAATTGCTGGCCTTCGCGCGCAAGCAGAAACTGGAAGGCCGCGTGCTCAACCTCAATGCGCTGGTCGCCGGCATGAGCGACGTGGCCGAGCGCACGCTGGGCGACGGCATCACCTTCGCGCTGGACCTGGCGGCCGACCTGCGCAACTGCCGGATCGATCCGACCCAGGCCGAGGTGGCGCTGCTCAACATCCTGATCAACGCGCGCGACGCGATGGCCGCGCAGCCTGCGCCGCGCCTGGTCATCCAGACCCGCAACGTGTCGATCCGCGCCGACGAACCCACCACCTACGACAACCTGTTGCCCGGCCACTACGTCTGCGTCTCGGTCACCGACAACGGCAGCGGCATGTCGCCGGACGTGCTGGCCCACGTGCTGGATCCGTTCTTCACCACCAAGGACGAGGGCAAGGGCACCGGCCTGGGCCTGTCGATGGTGTACGGCTTCGCCAAGCAGTCCGGCGGCGCGGTGCGGCTGTATTCGGAAGAGGGCCACGGCACCACGGTGCGGCTGTACTTCCCGATCGACGACAACGTCGAGAACGTCTCGCCGCGCGATTCGCGCACCCGCCGCGCGTTCGACCGGCAGGGCGACGAGACGATCCTGATCGTGGAGGACCGGCCGGACATCGCCGAACTGGCGCGCCTGTTCCTGGAGGACCAGGGCTACGCCACCCATGTCGTGCACAACGCGCGCGAGGCGTTGGAACTGCTCGACACCGGCGTGCACGTGGACCTGCTGTATTCGGACCTGATCATGCCCGGCGGGCTCAACGGGGTGATGCTGGCGCGCGAGGCGCGGCGGCGCCGGCCCAAGCTCAAGGTGTTGCTGACCACCGGCTACGCCGAGTCCTCGATCGAGCGCACCGATGCCGGCGGCGCCGAGTTCGAGGTGCTGTCCAAGCCCTACAACCGGCAGGAGCTGACCCGCAAGGTGCGCATCGTGCTGGACGGGCCGACCGGTGTGAGCTGACGCCGACAGGTCGGCGTGCGCCTGTCAACGGGTTCCCCGATGGCCCGGGCGCTGCGAAAATGCCGGTTTTCCGCAAGGCGGCTCCGGCCGGACGCAATGCACGACACTCAGCTCGCCCAGCAGATCGCCCGTACCATCGCCGAGGAAATCGGCGCCCAGCCCGCGCAGGCGCGCGCCGCGATCGCCTTGCTCGACGAAGGCGCCAGCGTCCCGTTCATCGCGCGCTACCGCAAGGAAGTCACCGGCGGCCTCGACGACACCCAGTTGCGCAACCTGGAAACCCGCCTGACCTATCTGCGCGAGCTGGAAGACCGCCGCGCCGCGGTGCTGGCCAGCATCGACGAACAGGGCAAGCTCAGCGACGAACTGCGCGCGGAGATCGTCGCCGCCGATACCAAGTCGCGGCTGGAAGACCTGTACCTGCCGTACAAGCCCAAGCGCCGCACGCGTGCGCAGATCGCGCGCGAAGCGGGCCTGGAACCGCTGGCCGATGGCCTGCTGGCCGACCCGTCGCTGACGCCGGACAGCTTCGCCGCGAGCTTCGTCGACGCCGACAAGGGCGTGGCCGACGTCAAGGCGGCGCTGGAGGGCGCGCGCGCGATCCTGATGGAGCGCTGGGGCGAAGACGCGGCGTTGGTCGGCGAACTGCGCGGCTGGCTCGGCGACGTCGGCGTGATCCGCGCGCGCGTGGCCGAGGGCAAGGAGCAGGAAGGCGCCAAGTACCGCGACTACTTCGACCATGCCGAAGCGCTGGCCAAGATTCCCTCGCACCGGCTGCTGGCGCTGTTCCGCGCGCGCCGCGAGGAAATCGTGTACCTGGAACTGGATCCGGGCAGCGACGCCGAGGCCGGTCACCAGTACGCCGAGGGCCGTGTCGCGCTGCGCGCCGGCATCGCCAACCAGGGCCGCCCGGGCGACCGCTGGCTGCTCGATGCGTGCCGCCTGACCTGGCGCGCCAAGCTGCACATGCACCTGCTGCTGGACCTGTTCAACCAGGCGCGCGAGAAGGCCGAAGCCGAGGCGATCGCGGTGTTCGGCGACAACCTGCAGGACCTGATGCTGGCCGCGCCGGCCGGCGCGCGGGTGACCCTGGGCCTGGATCCGGGCATCCGCACCGGCTGCAAGATCGCGGTGGTCGATGCCACCGGCAAGCTGCTCGCCACCGACACCATCTATCCGCACGAGCCGCGCAAGCAGTGGGACCAGTCGCTGCACACGCTCAGGCAGCTGTGCACGCAACATGGCGTGGAACTGATCGCGATCGGCAACGGCACCGCCAGCCGCGAGACCGACAGGCTCGCCGCCGACCTGATCAAGCAGAACCCGCAGCTGAAGCTGGAGAAGATCGTGGTCAGCGAGGCCGGCGCGTCGGTGTATTCGGCGTCCGAATTCGCGGCCAAGGAGTTCCCGCAGCTGGACGTGTCGCTGCGCGGCGCGGTGTCAATCGCGCGGCGCCTGCAGGATCCGCTGGCCGAGCTGGTCAAGATCGAGCCGAAGGCGATCGGCGTGGGCCAGTACCAGCACGACGTGGACCAGTACCGCCTGGCGCGGGCGCTGGACGCGCGCGTGGAGGACTGCGTCAACGCGGTCGGCGTCCACGTCAACACCGCCTCGGCGGCGCTGCTGTCGCGCGTGTCCGGGCTGTCGGCCAGCGTGGCCGAGAACATCGTCCGTCACCGCGACGACAACGGCCCGTTCAAGCGCCGCAAGGAGCTGCTGAAGGTGCCGCGGCTGGGCGAGAAGACCTTCGAGCAATGCGCCGGCTTCCTGCGCATCGCCGACGGCGACGAGCCGTTGGACGCCTCGGCGGTGCACCCGGAAGCGTATCCGGTGGTGGAGCGCATCGTCGGCGCCACCGGCAAGCCGATCAAGGCGCTGATCGGCGACGGCGGCTTCCTGCGCGCGCTCAAGCCGGACCAGTTCACCGACGAAAAGTTCGGCGTGCCGACCGTGCGCGACATCCTCAAGGAACTGGAGAAGCCGGGCCGCGATCCGCGTCCGGAGTTCAAGGCCGCGCGCTTCGCCGACGGGGTGGAGGACATCAAGGACCTCAAGCCGGGCATGGTGCTGGAGGGCGTGGTCAGCAACGTCGCCGCGTTCGGTGCGTTCGTCGACATCGGCGTGCACCAGGACGGGCTGGTGCACATCTCCGCGCTGTCCGATAGCTACGTCAAGGATCCGCGTGACGTGGTCAAGGCCGGCGACATCGTCAAGGTCAAGGTGCTGGAAGTGGACGTGGCGCGCAAGCGCATCGCGTTGACCCGGCGCCTGGACGATACGCCGGCGCCGGCGTCGGCGCGCGCCGGCGAGCGCGACGGCGGCGCGCGTCCGGCGGCAGGCGCGCCGCGTCGCGAACGCGATGCGCGCGGCGGCAATGGCGGCAATGGCGGAGGTAACGGCAAGCCGCGCGCCGCGGCCGCGCCGCCGCAGAACAGCGCCCTGGCCGACGCGTTCGCACGCGCCAAGCGCAGCTGAGCGGGCACAGGCGCAGCCGCGTGCCGCTGGCCGGGCCGCGGGACGCACGGCGCGCAGCGTTGCCGCGCCGGCTCAGGCCGGTTCGGTGTGCGCGTTCGGATCCTGCTCGGCGGCGATCTGCGGCTGGGTCAGCGAGGCCGCCAGCGCGATCAGCTTGGCCGGGTCCACCGGCTTGCCCAGATGCGCGTTGAAGCCGGCTTCCAGCGCCAGCGAGCGGTCCTCGCCGCGCACGTACGCGGTCAACGCGATCGCCGGGATGCGGCTGGCCGCACCGGCACCGCGGGCGCGCACGCTGCGGATCAGGCTGTGCCCGTCGCGGCGCGGCATGCCGACGTCGCTGACCAGCAGGTCGTAAGGACGCTCGCGCAGCAGGGATTCGGCGTCGTCGGCGGACACCGCGGCGTCGACCACCGCGCCGACTTGCTGCAGGAAGCGCTGGGTGACGCCGCGCGAATCCATGTCGTCGTCGACGACCAGCACGCGCAGCCCGTTCAGGCGGATCCTGCCGCGCTGCATCGCCGCGGCGGCGAGCGCCGCGCTGTCGCTGCGCCGCGCCGGATCCAGGCCTGGCAGGTCGTTGCGCGGCAGCAGCAGGGTAAAGGTGGCGCCGAGGCCGACCCCTTCGCTGCTGACCGACAGCTGGCCGTGGTGCATTTCCGTCAGTTGCTTGGCGATCGCCAGGCCCAGGCCCAGGCCGCCGGCGCTGCGCGTGCTGCTGGCGTCGGCCTGGCGGAAACGGTCGAATACGTGCGGCAGGAACAGCGGGTCGATGCCGGCGCCGCTGTCGCTGACGCTGATGCGCAGATGGGTGGCGCTATGGTCGAGCGTCACCGTGACCTTGCCCCCGCTAGGGGTGAACTTGATCGCATTGCCGATCAGGTTGGTCAGCACCTGCTGCAGGCGCACCGCGTCGCCGAGATAGGGCAGGGTGGCGCTGTCGCTGCACGGGGTCAGGACGATGTCGATGCCTTTGCGCTCGGCACCGGGCCGAGCCGTATCGATCGCTTCGCCCGCCAGCGCACACAGGTCCAGCTCGGCGGGTTCCAGGCGCACCTTGCCGGACAGGATGGCGCTCATGTCCAGCAGGTCGTCGATGATCTGCGCCTGCGCATGGGCGCTGCGCTCGATCACCTCCAGGCCCCGGGTCAGGTCCTTCTCGCGTACCGCCTCGCCCTGCATCAGCCGCGACCAGCCCAGGATCGCGTTGAGCGGGGTGCGCAGTTCGTGGCTCAGCGTGGCCAGGAATTCGTCCTTCATGCGGCTGGCGCGCTCGGCCTCGCCGCGCGCGCTCTGCTCGGCGGCAAGCAGCTGCTGCAGGCGCAGGTCGGTCTCGCGGCGTTCGATGATGATGCCGGCCAGGTGCGAGGCCGAGCGCGCCAGGTCCTGCTCGTGCGCGGTCGGGTAGTGCACGAACGGGTAGTACAGCGCGACCACGCCCAGGACCTGGCCGTCGCTGGCCAGGATCGGGGTGGAGCAACAGGCGACGATGTCCGCTTCGGCCGCCATCACCAGATACTGCTGCCAGTTCGCGTCCACCCGCACATCGCTGCACAGCACCTGCCGGCGCAGGAACGCGGCGCGTCCGCAGCTGCCGCTGTGCTCGCCGATCGGCAGGCGCTGCACCGTCTTGCGGAACACCGCGGGCATGCTCGGCGCGGCGCCTTCCAGCAGGCATTGGCGGTGTTCGTCGACCAGCATGATGGTGCAGCGCAGGCCCACGTCGCTCTGCGCCTCGATGCCGCGCGCGATGGCTTCGAGCACCGCGGTCAGCGGCTTGCCGGTGGTGATCATCTCCAGCGCCGCGCGTTCGGCGGCGGTGGCGTTCTCGATCCGCTTGCGCTCGGCGATGTCCATCAGCGAGCCGATGAAGCCGAGGAACTGGCCGGCGGCGCTGAAGCGCGGCGTGGCGGTGTCCACGCACCAACGGTATTCGCCGTCGTGGCGGCGCAGCCGGTATTCGATGGTGAACGCGCGGCGATCGGCGGCGGCGCGGGTCAGCGCATGGCCGACGGCGGCGACATCGTCGGCATGGATCTTCTCCATCCAGCCCGAGCCCATCGCCTCCTGCTCGGTCTGCCCAGTGAACAGGAACCACTGGCGGCTGACGTACTCGCAATCGCCGTCGGCGTTGGCCATCCAGATCAGCACCGGCGCGTTGTCGCACAGGTTGCGGAAGCGCAGTTCGCTTTCCTGCAGCCGTTGTTCGACCACGCGCCGATCGTGGATGTCGGTATTGGTGCCGATCCAGCGCACGATCCGGCCGTCGCCGTCGCGGATGGGCAGCGCACGGCCCAGATGCCAGCGGTAGCTGCCGTCGTGGCGGCGCAACGGGTACTCGATCTCGTACGGCCGGCCGCTGTGTACGGCCTCCGGCCAGGCCTGCATCACCCGCGCCAGGCCTTCCTCGGTATGCACGGCGCGCCAGCTGTCGGGGCCGCGGTCGCCGGGCGGCAGCCCGGTGTACTCGTACCAGCGCCGGTTGAAGTAGTCGACATCGCCCTCGGGCGTGGCGGTGAACACGATCTGCGGCATCGCGTCGGCCAGCTCACGCAGGCGCGCCTCGCTGCGTGCCAGGTCCGACTGCGCGCCGGCGCGCTCCATCGATTCCCAGCAGCGCGCCGCGACCAGCCGCACCAGTTCGATTTCCGCCGAGGTCCAGACCCGCGGCTGCACCTGATGCACGCCGATCGCCGCCACCAGGCGGCCGGCCTTGTGCAACGGTGCGGTCAGGATCGCGCGCATGCCCAGGCGCCTGTAGCCGGGATCGTCGAAGCGCAGCGGCGGCGAATGCGCCTCGGTGTCCTGCACCACCCACGGCCGATTCTCGCGCACGCAGTCGAGCAGGTCGCTGCCGAAATCGCTGAAACGCGAGCGGCCGGTCAGGTGCGCGGTACCGTCGACGTAGTCGGCGCGCACGTCGAAGGCGTCCTCGTCGGTGTCGACGATCGCATAGGCGCAGCGGTTCGCCTGCAAGTGCTGGCCGAGCAGCGCGGCACCGGTTTCGCAGATGGCCTCGACGCTGTCAAGGTTCTGCAGCGCATCCTCGAGCATCAGCAGGAAGCTGTCGTGGGCCTGCGCGCGCGCCTGCTCGGTGCGGTCGATCCCGTGCACCAGCACGCCGGTGACGTTGCCCTCGGCGTCGCGCATCGGCTGGTACACGCACTCCAGCGTAGTCTCCGAGACCGCCTCGTGCGGCGTTCGGCGCAGGTTGAAGGTCATCGATTCGCCGGTGAACGGCTGGCCGCTGGTGCGCACGTTGTCGAGCAGGTCGATGAAGCCCTGCTGCAGGATCTCCGGGATCGCCTCGGCCAGCGGCTTGCCGACGACCTCGCGCGGCCCGACCAGTTGCTGGTAGCGCCGATTGACGCTCTCGACCACGTAGTCCGGGCCGCGCAGGATCGCCAGCGCCGCCGGCGACTGCTCGAACGCGTCGGCCATCTGCGTGCGCTGCGCGTCCAGCGCCTTCAACAGCGCATCGCGCTCGCGTTCCAGCCTGATCTGCGCGGTGTCCTCGGTACACACGCACAGCACGCCGCCAATGCCGCCGTGGTCGTCGAAGATCGGGCTATAGGAAAAAGTGAAATACGCCTCTTCGTCGTAGCCGTTGCGCGTCAGCACGAACGGCACGTGCGCGTTCCAGGTCGGCTCGCCGGTCGCCAGCACGCGTTCGGCCTGCAACCCGACCGTGGGCCACACGTCCGGCCACACCTCGGCCGAGGCGCGCCCGAACGCGAAGGGATGGCGCATCCCGAGGATCGGAATGTAGGCGTCGTTGTACAGGTTGATCATCCGCTGGCCCCAGCGGATCACCATCGGGAAGCGCGAGTTCAGGCACAGCGACAGCGCCGAGCGCAGGCTCTGCGGCCATTCCTGCAGCGGCCCCAGTTCGTGGCCGGACCAATCGGTGGCGCACAGCAACGCTCCCGTGGCGCTGTTGGCGGGCAGCCAGACAGGTGGGGCCGAGCGGTCATGGGCGTCGATGGCGGTGTTCCTTGAGTCTATCCCTGCCGTGGGGCAGGCTCCCGACCCGGGATTGTCAAGGCCGCGCGGTCATTTTCGCGTGAGCATCGAGCAGCGCCTTGATCAGCTGTTCCGACAGGTAAGGCTTGGTCAGCACGACCCCGGCGGCGAAGCCGGCAGGCAGCGATTCGGCGGCGACGCCGGTGGCCAGCACATAGGGGATCGCATGCTCGGTGAGCGTGCGTGCGACCGCTTCGCTGGTTTCGCCGGCGGCCAGGCGGAAATCGAGCACCGCGCGGTCCGGTCGCTCCTGCTCGATCAGCGCAAGCGCCTGCCGTACCGACTCGGCCGGGCCCAGCACTTCGGCGCCGGCCTGAGCGAGCTGCAGTTCCAGCAGCGTGGCGTTCATTTCGTCGTTCTCGACCACCAGGATGCGCAGGCCCTGCAATGCCGACATCGCTTGCTCGTTAAGGTTTGGGAACAGAAATTATAGCGGCAGCGGCGACGGCCTCGGCTAGACCCCGATCCCGGCGAAGATGAAGGATTTACCCCTGTCGCAGGCCGATACGGTCGGCTATACTTCGCGGCCGCGCCGAAGTGGCGGAATCGGTAGACGCAGCGGACTCAAAATCCGCCGCCCTTAAAAGCGTGTGGGTTCGAGTCCCACCTTCGGCACCAGGACCTACGGCAGCTTCGGCTGCCGTTTGTTTTTTCGCCGCACGTGTTGCGGCGCCTGCGGCGCTGCCAGGCAGCCCCGGCCACGCAGGACAAGATGGCTTCCGAGTTTCCTTGAGCCGAACCTTCTGCGTGGGAGCCGGGCGATCGTTCGCGCTTGCCGCGCGCGATCGCGTGCAGACGTACGCCGCTTGCAGCTACGGAACCCGCTGTCGCTGCGGATGCGTGTTCGCGCGCGGATGCATTCCTGCGCCGCAGGACCAGGGCCATATGCAGGACCGAAACGGCAGTTGGCCAGCTGCTTGGAATGCGGCGCGCCTGTGCGTCTTCGGTCCGGCGCATGGGTACAACGCATGCGGCATCCGGGTTTTCCAAGGCCGCAATGGATCGCGTTCGACTTGTCGAGCAGGGCGCGATCGACGCTTGCGCCTGCGCACGCGCCGATCGCGCGGCTCGCCACAGTGAAGAAACTTCAAAAAACGCTTGCGCGTGCCGGGCGCCATCGCTAATATTCCGCTCCTCGCAGCACACGTGGGGCCATAGCTCAGCTGGGAGAGCGCTTGCATGGCATGCAAGAGGTCGCCGGTTCGATCCCGGCTGGCTCCACCAACTTTTTCGGGCACTAGGCCTGTCCGCAAAAGCTACATCGTTATCAGCGTCCCCATCGTCTAGAGGCCTAGGACATCACCCTTTCACGGTGGCGACCGGGGTTCGAATCCCCGTGGGGACGCCATTTTATTTGCAAGACATCTGAAGTCCGGCGCTGCCGGACTTTTTTTGTGCGGGATTTGTACATTCCGCGGGAATCGGGTACGATTCCGCTTCTGCCAGTACACGTGGGGCCATAGCTCAGCTGGGAGAGCGCTTGCATGGCATGCAAGAGGTCGCCGGTTCGATCCCGGCTGGCTCCACCAAGTTTTCGGACATAGGCCTGTCCGCAAAGCGGCAACACCATCAGCGTCCCCATCGTCTAGAGGCCTAGGACATCACCCTTTCACGGTGGCGACCGGGGTTCGAATCCCCGTGGGGACGCCATTTCGCAAGAAGACACCCGGCACTGCCGGGTGTTTTTTTGTCTGCGACGCGCCGTGCGTTTTCTTCAACGCAGCAGCTTGCGGATTTCCAGGATGGCTTGCGGAGTTTCCTGCACGCTGTGCCCGGAGGTGATGACGGTTTCCGACGCCGCGCCGTCCAGATGCGCGCTCCAGTAGGGCACGAAGCCGTCGTCGGATCGCGCCAGCGGCACGCGCGGATCGCGGCGGGCGATGATCGAGTGAAAGGTCACCTTCGGCGAGATCTTCAGGTCCGCCGCGGCCTGGACGAAGTCGTCGTGGTCGCTGAGGTTGTCCATGCTGGTCGGCAGCTTGCCGACCAGACCGGTGCCGGCGATGTCCTTGAACTGGTCGAGGATGCGCGCGGGCATGCCGATCAGGCCGCCCACCAGGCTGCCGAGCATGCCGCTCGCTTGCGGGGTTCCGCGATGCGGCGAGGCAAGGAAGATCGCCTCGGAGACTTCCGCCATCGGCTCGAAATGCAGCATCGGCGACAGCCTGTTTCGCAGTGCCTGCTGCGCCTGCGGGTCGAGCGCACCGTCGCCGAACAGGCGCTGCCACAGATGGTCGCCGCCGCTGGAGGACACTATCAACCGCGCCAGCACGCCGCCCATGCTGTGCCCGACCAGCACCATGCCGTGCGCCGAGGCGCTGCGCCGGTGCGGATCGAAATGGTCCAGCGCCTGCTGCAGGCCCTTGCGGATCTCGATGTGGTTGTAGGCGATCGGCAGGTTGGTCGGGTAGTAGACCAGCCAGATCTGATAGCGGGCGCGCAGTTGTTCGTCGCCGAGCAGCTCGTTGGCCAGGTTCACCCAGGCCTCGGGGCTGCTGGCCAGGCCATGCAGCAGCACCAGCACGCGGCGGTTGGGATCGTAGGGCTGGGTCAGGAAGATGTGCGGCCGGTCGATGCCACGGGCCATGCCGAACAGCGTGCGCAACGACTGCGCGGCGAAACCGGAGCGCGCCATCCACACGCCGTGGCCGGCGCTGAAGTTGCCGGCCAGCGGAACGGCGTGGCCGCCCAACGTGGCGTCGGCGCTCAGGTACGGATCGTAGGCTTCCACCCGCACGGCGCGACTGGCCAGCACCTTGGCCAGGCTGTCGCCATCGAAGCGCAGCAGCACGGTCAGGCTCGGCGTCGGCATTTCGCTGTAGGCCGGGCTCGTCTCGTCAGGCGCGCTTGCCGCGTCGCGCAACGAGGCCGCGTTCGGCAGTACCGCGACCATCTCCGCACCGAACCCGTCGCGTCGGTAGACGCTGCGCAGCCCGGTGAAGCGCAGGCCGCTGGCCGGCAACATCGTGTCCGGCATCCGCATTTCCTGCAACGCGCCCAGATGGCCTACATCCAGCATGATTCTCCAGCCGGGCAGGGCCGACAATTCCGCCGCGCTGTCGGCGAGCTGGCCCTGTTGCCGATAGCGCACGAACAGCGCCGACACTGCCTGTTGCACCGCGTAGTTGTAGTAGTCGCGTACCTGGGTCTGGCGATCCTCGAAGGCGCGTTCGCTGGGCGCGCGAGCGCTGAAGAACAGGTAGGCATAGGCGTAGCGCGCGGTTTCCAGCCATGCGCTCAGTTCGGCGTCGCTACGCGGCTGGCGCTTGGCCAGATGCAGCGACGCCTGCAACCACAGTTCGGCGACGGTCGCCAGCGTGCGCTCCTGCGCTACGCCATCGTTGTCGAGCAACTGCTCGGCGCAGTAGCGGGTCCGGGCGCTGCAGGCGCTTTCGCTCAGGCCGAGCATGGCGAGTGTCTCGATCGCCGGGGCGCTGAGATGGCCGGTGGTGAGCGGGTCGCCGCGCTTGGCCTGGATGTACTCGGCTGCGCTCACCGACTTCAGCTTGACCATGGCGCAGCCGCTTGCGCCCAGCGCCAGGCACAGCACGGCGAGCAGGCGCCAGGCCCGGCCGGGCTTGCGCTGGCCGATCACGCCGCGGCCGCCCGTGCCGCGCTGCGGCCGGTGCGCAGCGCGAACAGCAGTTCGTACAGCACCGGGATCACGCCGAGCGTGACCAGCGTGCCCAGCGCCAGGCCGCCGATCATGGTGATCGCCATGCCGGTCCACAACGGGCCGGCGAACAGCATCAGCGGGACCAGCCCGACGATGCACGTCAGCTTGGTCATCACGATCGGGCGCAGGCGCTTGACCGCCGCCGCGACCACCGCGTCATGCAGGCTCAGGCCGTCCGCAAGTTCGGCATCGATGCGTTCCAGCAGCAGCACCGCGTTGTTGACGATGATGCCGGCCAGCGCGAGCAGGCCGAAGGTGGCCATGAAGCCGAACGGATAGCCGGTGAGCAGCAGCGCGAGGGCGGCGCCGATCAGCACGAACGGCACGCTGGAGACGACGATGAACAGCTTGCGGAACGAATTGAATTGCCAGATGAACAACAGCAGGATCGCGCCAAGCGCATGCGGCATGTACTGCAGCAAGGCCTGGTTGGCCTCGGCCGAATCCTCCAGTTCGCCGCCCATTTCGATACGGTAGCCGGGCGGCAGGCGCAGCGCGGCGACCTTGTCGGCCAGGGCGGTCACGACTTCGTCGGTGGTCATGCCCGGGTTGTGCCCGGTGACGGTGATGGCGCGGCTCAGGTTACGGCGCTGGATCGCCGACGGTTCGGAGAACAGGGCGATCTCGGCGATCGCCGACAACGGCACGGCGGCACCACCGGATGGTGGGTAGAGCAGGGTGCTGCCCGGATCGCTGGCCGCGTCGCGTTCGCCGGCGCCGCCGCGCAGCACGATCGGCACGTTGACGCTGTCGTCGCGGATCGCCGAGGCATCGATGCCGCTGTAGCGCAGTTGCAGCGCCTGGGCGATGTCGTCGCTGCCGACTCCGGCGCGGCGCGCCTTGACCTGGTCGACGCGGACGTCGACGCGGGGAATGCGGATCTCCCAGTCGTCGCTGACGTCGATGGTCCCGGGCAGCTGCCGCAAGGCCTGGGCGATGCCGGCGGCGATCCGGCGCAACTGCGCTTCGTCCGGCCCGACCACACGGTAGATCGCCACGCCGGATTCGGTCGAGCCCATCGAGAAGCGCTTGGGCTCGGCGCGCACGGCAGGATAGCCCTGGCGCATGTGCTGGCGGACGCGGGCGATGAGCGCGTCGAGGTCGGTGCCGGGACGAACGCTGACGGTGAAGTAGGCGATGTTGGCCGCGGCCTGTGGCGGGTTCAGGCCCAGCACGATGCGCGGCCCGCCGTCGGCCACGTAGCCGATGCTGTCCACGATCTCGGGGTTGCGTTCGCGATCGGCCAGCCAGCGGCTGATCGATTGCACGGTGCGCAAGGTTTCGCGCGCATCGCTGCCCGGTTGCAGGGTCACCGGCATCTGGAACTGCAGGCGGTCGGACTTGGGCAGGAAGCTGTAGGGAATCGCGCCCAGGATGGTGGCGGCCACCGCCAACAGCAGCAGCATGCTGCCGAGGAACAGCGCCTTGTGTCCGAGCAGGGTTTCGATGATGCGCCGGTAGCCGCGGTACAGCCTGGAGTCGTAGTGGTCGGCGCCTTCCGCATGCGCAGTGCCGTGTGCGCGCGCGAAGTACATGCACAGCAGCGGGGTCACGGTGACGCTGAGCAGCCACGAGCCGAGCAGGGTCACCGCCAGCACGATCGCCAACGAACGCATGTATTCGTTGGTGCTGGTCTGGCCGAAGAAGAACGGCGAGAACGCGAGCACGATGACCAGCGAGGAGGTCAGCAACGGCAGCGCCAGCGTGCGCCCGGCTGCTTCGCAGGCGTGCCGGCGCTCCTCGCCGGCTGCGAGGCGGCGCTCGATGTCCTCGGCGATGACAATGCCGTTGTCCACCAGCAGCCCCAGCGCGAGGATGATCGCGGCGATGGACACCGTCTGCAGTTCCACGCTCAGCGCACGCATCACGATCAGTGTGCCGAGGATGGTCAGCGGCACGATCGCACCGACGATCAGGCCGGTGCGCCAGCCCAGGAACAGCATCACCACCGCCATCACGATGAGCACGGTCTCGCCCATGACGTGATGCATCTTGCCCATCTCGCGCTCGACCACGTCGGCCTGGAACGTGACCACGTGCTGGGCAAAGCCGACCGGCAGCATCCGCGCGGTCTCGCCGAGCTTCTGCCGCAGCGCCTGGCCCACTTGCGCGACGTTGTAGCCGGGCGCCATCGACACCGCCACCACCACCGCCGGTCGGCCCTGGTAGATGGCGGCGCTCTCCGGTGGATCGGCCGGCATCAGCTCGACGCGGGCCAGCTGCGACAGCGGGATCTGGCGTGCGCCGTCGGCGCCGGGCACCGAGATCAGCGTGTCGCGCAGTTCCTCCAGGCTACGGATCTCGCCGGAGGCGGTGACGGTCATCGCCAGGCCGGAGGCGGCGATCTGGCCGCCGCTGGCGACCACGTTCTGCGTGCGCAGCTGTTGCGCCACCGCGCTGGGCGTCACCCCGGCCTCGCTCAGCCGGGTGCGCTCGAAGGCGACGTAGATGCGGTCCTCGCGCAGTCCGTGGAAGCTGACGCGCTCCACGCCGGGCACGGTGTACAGCTGCTCGCGCATCTGCCGCAGCGGCGCGCGCATCTCGCTGGTGGTGAAGCCCGGCGCGGTCACCGCGATCGAGGCGATCGCGACGCGGCCGAAATCGTCGTCGACGAACGGCCCCTGCGTGCCCGGCGGCAACTCGGCGCTCGCGTCGGTGGCCTTGGTGCGCACCCGCTGCCATAGGGCGGGCAGGTCGTCGACGTCGTCGCGCGCGGTCAGTTGCACGATCGCGCTGCCCGGCCGCACCGTGGTGACGATCTTCTTGATGCCGCTCAGTTCGCGCAGGTGTTCCTCGAGCGGGCGCGCGATCATATTCTCGACGCGCTCGCTGGGCATGCCCGGAAACGCGACCTGCACCACCGCGTCGCGCACGGTGACGCTGGGCTCCTCCTGCGAAGGGAAGCCGAGGAAGGTGACGATGCCGCCGATCAGGATCAGCACGGCGGTGAACAGCGCGAAGCGGCTCGAAGCGAGGGTGGCGCGGGTCAGGTTCATGGCGAGGCGTTGCCGGTCAGGCGGGTAGCGGGGCGGAAAGGGACGACGCGTTGTCCGTCGCTGAGGAAGGCCGCGCCCGCAGCGACAATGCGCTCGCCGGCGTCGAGGCCCTGATGGATCTGCACACGGCCGCCTTCGGCATTCCCGGTCACCACCTGGCGGCGGCGCACGGTGGCGTTGCCGTCCTGGTAGACGAACACCATCGGCTTGCCGTTGCCCATGCTCGGCACCACCGCGCTGAGCGGTACGCTCAATGGCGGTGTCCGCTCCTGCGGCAGTGCAAGCAGCAGGTTCTCGCCGCTGCGCAGGCGGGTGCTGTCGTCGGCGCTTTCGAACAGCGCCTGCACGGTGGCGCCACCGTCCAGGCGATCGGATACGCTGCGCAGTCGCAACGGCAGCGCCTGCCCGGGCCCGTCGGCCCGATACGCGGCCGCCGCCTGGCCGGGACGCAGCGCCGCTGCCAGCGCCGCCGGCAGCGCGACCGTCACCTGCGCATGCCCGCGGCCTTCCAGTTGCAGCACCGGCTGGCCCGAGGCCACGTTGGCATCGGGCTGCTGCAGCCGCGCCACCACGCTGCCGTCGAACGGCGCACGTAGATCGGCCTGGCGCAAGCCGCGGCGTGCCAGCGCCAGGTCCGATCGCGCACTGCGCAGGCGCGCTTGCGCACTGGCGAACGCGGTCTTGGCGGCGGTCAAGGTGGTCGCGGATGCGGCGCCGTCCTCGAACATGGCCTGCTGCTGGGCCAGCTGGGTCTGCTGCTGTTGCAGGTCGGCGGCCGCGATATGGACGTTGGCCTCGGCCTGCTCGGCGCGCAAGCGGTTCGGCTCCGGATCCAGCCGCGCCAGGATCTGGCCCTGGCGCACCGTGTCGCCGACGTCCACCTCGACAGAGGCGATGCGGCCGCCGCCTTCGAAGCCGAGCTCGGCACGCTGCGCCTGGCGCACCTGGGCCACGAAGCGATGACCGTCGGTGTCGTCGCGGCTGCCGACGGCCTCCAGCTTCACCGCGCGCGGCGCTTCCGCAGGCGGCGGCGTGTCGCGGCTGCAGGCGGTCAACGACACTGCAGCCAATGGCACGCAGACGCAAAGGAACATCGCAAGACTCGGTTTCATGGGCGTTCTACGTGGGCGGGTCAGAAGGTGTAGGTCACGGCGCCGATGGCGCTGGCGAAGGCGCGGCGCTGCACGATCGGGCTGCCGTCGGCGTTGTCGACATAGCGCGTGCCGGCGACCGTCAGCGAGGTACTCCAGTGCCTGGACAGCGCGTGGTCCCAGTTGGCCTCGACCGAATAGGCGTACAGGCCGGAGCCGGCGTTGTAGGCGGCCAACCCGCTACGCGCGCTCTGCGCATCGGTCACCCCGAAATAGGCCTGGTTGTAGCGGCGGTCGCCCCAGTGCGCGTCCAGGTTCATGGTCAGCGTGTCGCTGTCGTTCTGCAGCAGGGTGAACTTGGCCCCGGCGCGATAGTTGTTGCGGCGCGCGCCGTCCTTCACGGCGAATTCGGCTTCGGCGTCCAGCATCAGATACGGGGTGAACTGCTGCGCGACCATGGTGCGGCTGGTGATCGAGCCGGGCACGTCGCCCATGCCGGCCAGGGTCCTGGAACCCGGGCGCCAGCTGCTGTTGCGGTCCAGCCGGCCCAGGTCGTAGCCGAACGACTGGCTGACGTAGAAGCCGCCATCGCTCTGGAATTGCGCGCCGAGGCCACGCACGCTGTCGAAGAACAGCACGCCGCTCTGCGCCGCGATCAGCGGGGCGAATTGCACGCGATCGTCCCTGGAGCCGAAGTAGCGCGGCGCCGCCACTGCGGCGACACCCACGCTGAGTTCGGTCTGGTGGCCGAACAGGCGGAAGCCGGATGCGTCCGCATCTGCGGCGTTGGCCGCCAGCGGTGATGCGGCGCAGGCCAGGAGCGGGAGCAAGGCGATGGTTTTCATGAGCGGTCTCTTCGACGTGGGGATCAGGATGCGTGCGGCAGTTGCACGCCATAGAACGCGCGGAACAGCGCGATGCGGTTGAGGATCAGGTCTTGGCGAGCTTGCAGGTGATCCAGTGCGGCCTGCTCGGCGGCGATGCGTTCGCCGAGCAGCGCGGGCCGATCCTGCAGGCCTTGCGCGACGCGCCGGCCCATGCGCTCGATGCGTTGCCGTTCGCGATCGCGATTGGCCTGCTCGCGCTGTTCGCGTTGCTGCAAGGCAGGGCCGGCATCGAGCGCATCGGCCACTTCGCGGAAGGCGGATTCGATCGCCTTCTCGTAGTCGGCGACGCCGGCCTGCTTGCGCAGCTGCGCGATGTCCAGGTTGGCCCGATTGCGGCCGAAGTCGAAGAGCGGCATGGTCAACTGCGGAACGAAACTCCAGGTGCGGCTGCCGGCCTCGAACAGGCCGCTGAGGGTGTCGCTGGCGGTCCCCAGCGAGGTGCTCAGGCGGATCGACGGGAAGAACGCGGCACGCGCGGCGCCGATGTCGGCATTGCGCGCGCGCAACTCGGCTTCGGCCCGCTGGATGTCCGGACGCTGCAGCAGTACCGCCGAATCTAGGTCACGCAGGGCCATGCCGCCCGCGTCGGTCGGCAGCAATTCCTCGATATCGCCGGCGCCGGCCGGCGCGTCGTAGCCGGCGACCAGT
This sequence comes from Xanthomonas sp. WHRI 7945, assembly GCF_035026585.1. NCBI lineage: Bacteria > Pseudomonadati > Pseudomonadota > Gammaproteobacteria > Lysobacterales > Lysobacteraceae > Xanthomonas > Xanthomonas sp. WHRI 7945. The sequence goes on along the minus strand of NZ_JAYIQP010000009.1, from coordinate 35,049 downwards.
TGCAGGGCGCGGCGTGCGGCGGCGTGGTCGCTGGCCGCCTGCAGGGCGCGGACCCGGGCCTGATCGGCCTGGTGGCGTTGGCGGTCGAGCGTGTCGGTGGAGATCAGCCCGACATCGTGCTGGTCGCTGGCGAATGCGAGCAGCGCTTTACTGTCGTCGGCAATGGCCTGGAAGCGCGCCTGCGCCTGCGCGGCGGCGCGTTCCAGCGTATAGGTGCGCAGCAGCTCGGCGACCAGCGCGCCGCGCGCGGCTTGCTGGCCGGCGCTGGACGCCAGATAGCGCTGCTGTGCGGCAGCGGACAACGAGGCCAGCTTGCCGAACAGGTCCAGTTCGAAATCGTCGACGCCGACCGCCGCGGTGACCAGCTTCTGCCCGTAGCGCTCCTGCTGTTGCGAAGCGTCGTAGCTCTGCCGGGCCTGCTGTGCGTCGATCCCGATCTGCGGCAGCCGCTGCGCGCGCTCGATCCGGTATTGCGCGCGCGCCTGCCGCACCTGCAGCACAGTGTTGCGGAAATCCGGATTGTGCGCCAGCGCCTGGAGCACCAATGGCGCCAGGTCGTGGTTCGGCGAGAACGCATGCAGGAACCGCTGTTCCTGTTCCGACAGGGGTGCCGTGGCGGCCGCTGCCTGCGGCGCCGGCGCGGACACGCCACCCAGCGTGCGCGGCACTACGGCCTGCGGGCGCTCGTAGACCGGCGCCAGCGAGCAGCCGCCGAGCAGTGCGACCAGCGCGGCGAGGAGGAGGCGAGGGCGGTGCGGACCCTTGCCTGCGGGCGATAGAATCATGGTGGTCAGTCGGTGGCCAATCTCGAGTGATAGAGTCGGCCGGCCAGTTCAAGCTGGCTTCTAGGAATCTTCAAGATTTCGTCAAGACGCACGACAAGGGCTGCACCGGGCATGAGTTCCAAGAAGATTCTCGTCGTCGAAGACGACGCCGACAGCGCCAGCATCCTCGAGGCGTACCTGCGCCGCGACGGATTCGACGTCGCCATTGCCGGCGATGGCGAGCGCGCGATCCAGCTGCACGCGCAGTGGAAACCGGACCTGGTGCTGCTGGACGTGATGCTGCCCAGGCTGAGTGGCACCGAAGTGCTGTCGAGCATCCGCCGCAGCAGCGATACGCCGGTGATCATGGTGACCGCGATGGGCGACGAGCCGGAAAAACTCGGCGCGCTGCGCTACGGCGCCGACGACTACGTGGTCAAGCCCTACAGTCCAAAGGAAGTGGTCGCGCGGGTGTATGCGGTGCTACGCCGCGCCGGCCCGGCCAGGACGAGCGAGGAGCCGCTGAAATACGAACGACTCACGGTCGACACCAATGCGGTCCTGGCCACAGTGCAGGACGGCGACGGCAACCCGGTGCCGCTGGACCTGACCCCGACCGAATTCAACATCCTGGCCACCTTGCTGAAGACGCCGTTCAAGGCCTATACGCGCAGCGAGCTGCTGGAAATCTGCCTGCCGGAAAGCGACGCGCTGGAGCGGGTGGTGGACGCCCACGTGCACAACCTGCGCAAGAAGCTGGAAGGCGAACGCATCACCGGCGTGCTGGTGACGGTGCGCGCGATCGGCTACCGCTTCCGATGAAATGGCCATTCGCTCGCCGCACCGCGCACGCGCCGCTGTGGCAGTGGGTCGGCCTGCGCATGAGCGCGTTGGCGGTGGTCACGGTGCTGGCCATCGTGTTCGGCATGTGGCTGCGCTTTGCGATCTGGGACATCGTGACGCTGAACAAGCTGCCGCCGGCGGCACGCCAGGAAATGATGGAGCTGCGCCAGGACCCGCACAGCAACGAGCAGCGCCTGTGGCAACTGTTCGAACGCTACTACGACGTGGCCGACTTCCTGCCCGGCCTGGCCAGCCGCGACTGGCTGCTGCTGGCGGTGCTGGTGATCTCGTCGATCCCGGTCATCGTGGTATGCGGGCTGCTGGCTTCGCGGCCGTTGTCGCGCCAGTTCTCCAACGTGGCGGAGGCGGCCCGTCGCATCAGCGACGGCGACTTCTCCGCGCGCGCCAAGGTGATCGCGCGTGCGCCGGACGAACTGGCCAGCTTCGCGATGGACTTCAACGGCATGACCGCGCAGCTGCAGCAATACGAGCGCGAGATCCGCGATTCCAGCGCGATGCTCGCGCACGAACTGCGCACGCCATTGAACGCGGCGATGGGCCGAGTGCAGGGCATGCTGGACCGGGTCTTCCCGTGCAGCGACGAACAATTGCAGATGGTCCATCGCCAGCTGGAGCAGATCAATCGCCTGGTCGGCGACCTGCACCTGCTGTCGATGGCCCGCGCCAACCAGTTGATGCTGGAGCCGCACAGCTTCCCGATCGACATCCTGATCCGCGAGCGTCTGGCCTGGCTGGCGCAGCCGCTGCAGGCCGCGCAGATGGAGGTGGAGCTGCGCGTGCCGGCCGGACTGTCGATCAGCGCCGACCGCGACCGTATCGGCCAGGTGCTGTCGGTGCTGGTCGACAACGCCCTGCGCTATGGCGCTGCCGGCAAGCGCCTGCTGATCGAAGTGAGCGTCGAGTCCAGCGAGGTGCTGGTCTGCGTCTGCGATCGCGGCCCCGGCGTGGCCCCCGAGGTATTGCCGCGGATGCTCGACCGCTTCTGGCGGGCCGAGGACTCGCGTGCGCGACATTCGGGCGGCAGCGGCCTGGGCCTGTCCATCGCCGCGGCGATCTGCCAGGCGCATGGCGGCGCGCTGGAATTCAGCAACCGCGAGGGTGGCGGCTTGTGCGCGCTGGTGCGCTTGCCGCGGATGGTTTAGTCGAACTAGGCGGCCGGGGAAGGAGCGGTCGAAGGTATCGCGTCGCACCCTACAGGTGTCCGGAAAGTGTCCGGCGGACACCCGAAGTGTCCGGCCGGACACTTTCGAGGCGTATCCCACCGTTCAAATCGTCTACCTGTTGAGGGCATGGATATTGCTTAATGTCAGTCCGCCAATTCAACGCAACGACGGCATACGCATGGACGACCAACGCCGCATCCGCGACCTTTCAGTTTCCGATATCTGCTTCGACGTGCCGGCCGCTGCCGGATGATCGGCACGGCAATGGCCACGGCGTGCGATCCGCAAGGATTCGGGGATCTGCGTAGACGCCGCAATCCACGGGGCGGCATCGAGTCTGGTATGGGCGCAATCGAGAGTATCGCCGCGTCAGCGTCCGAACCGGAAACTTGGCAAGACGCGGTTCAAGACGCGGTTGCTGCCGATGAACGCCTAAACGCCGTTTTCCGCGGCTCGGCAGGAGCAGTCGGCGACCGAGCTTGCCCGGGCGCTATCCGCGGCTGTCGGCATGCAGCCAAGAAGGCACGGTGTCCGCGGCATGTCCTGTCTTCAAGCGCTGGTCGCTGGAACCGGCTATCGAGCGAGATCATGCAGAAATTGCGGCGTAGCGCCTCGTTCCGCGACCGAATGCCTTGTTACGCCCACAGATAGGACCTCCATATGCTTGAAATGCGCCAGGTCAGCAAGGTCTATCGCACGGAGATGGTCGAGACGCACGCGCTGCGCCTGCTCGACTTGCACGTCAGGCAGGGGGAGTTCGTCGCTGTCACTGGTCCTTCTGGTTCCGGCAAGACGACTTTCCTCAATATCGCCGGTCTACTGGAAACATTCGGCGGAGGCGAGTTCAGGTTGGATGGCGTCGACGTGAAGGGCATGTCCGATCGCCAGCGCAGCAAGCTGCGCAACGAAAAAATCGGTTTCATCTTCCAGAGCTTCAACCTGATCGCCGATCTTGACCTGTTCGACAACTGCGACGTGCCACTGCGTTACCGCGGCATGACAGCCAAGGAACGCAAGCTGCGCATCGAGGCAGCCCTCGATCAGGTTGGACTGGCCTCGCGCATGCGCCATTACCCCGCCGAGTTGTCCGGCGGCCAGCAGCAACGCGCGGCGATCGCCCGTGCATTGGCAGGCAGCCCAGGCTTGCTGTTGGCCGACGAGCCTACAGGCAACCTGGATACGCAAATGGCGCAAAGCATTCTGGAGCTGATCGAACAGATCAATGCGCAAGGTACAACGGTCATCATGGTGACGCACGATTCCGAGCTTGCTGCGCGTGCGAAACGCAATGTTCATATCGTCGATGGTATCGCCACGGACCTGTCGGGAAAGCCTCGCAACGAAAATTCCCTGACACAAGACAACACAGCCACATAGAACGACAACACCGCTCCCTCTTCATTGGATTGCCGCAGAGCCGCGTAACTCGCTCCGCTTCTACGGATAGCGCTAAGAGAGAACACATGTTCGGATACTACTTCGACCTGGCACTGCGCAGCTTCAAACGCAACCGGGTGTTGACCGCACTGATGGTGCTGGCGATCGCGCTTGGTATCGGTGCCAGCATGACAACCTTGACGGTGTTCTACATCCTGTCAGGCGATCCGCTGCCGGGCCGAAGCCAAACGCTGTTCTATCCGCAGTTGGATCCGGGCGACATGGAGAATTTCACCCCGGGCGAAGAGCCCGAGGACCAGATGACGCGGTACGACGCCGAAACACTGCTGCGACAGCGCCGCGCTGATCGTCAGGCGGTGATGAAACGCGGCAGCGTGGTGGTCAAGCCGCAGCGCGCCGAGTTCGGTTCGTTTTCGGTCGATGCCCGCTACACATCCGGCGACTTCTTTCCGATGTTCGCCACGCCTTTCTTGTACGGCAACGCCTGGGGCAACGCCGAGGACGACGGGCGCAGCCGTATCGCGGTGATCTCGAAGCCGCTCAACGACAAGCTCTTTGGCGGGGAGAATAGCGTAGGCAAATCGCTGTGGCTGAGTCAGAACGAGTTCCGCATCGTCGGCGTCCTCGACGACTGGCGTCCAATCCCTAAGTTTTACGATCCATACGGTGGACTCTACGGCGAGATAGAGCAGGTATTCGTTCCATTCTCGACCTCGCGCGATCTCAAGATGGACGTGTCGGGCCGCATGCATTGCTGGGGTGCCGACGATATGGAGGACGATCCCGATGGCACCACCGGCGTCAGTGCGCCATGCGCCTGGTTGCAATACTGGGTCCAGCTCGACACGCCAGAGAAAGTGGCCGCCTATCGGCAATACCTCACCAATTACTCCAATCAGCAGCGTGCCGCTGGCCGCTTCCAGCGACCGACCAACATCCGCCTGCGCAGCTTGATGGAATGGCTGGACTACAAGAAGGTGGTGCCGAGCGACGTCCGCTTGCAGGTTTGGCTGGCATTCGGATTCCTTGTCGTGTGCCTGCTCAATACCAGCGGTCTGCTGCTGGCGAAGTTCCTGCGCCGTTCCAGCGAAATCGGCGTTCGGCGTGCGCTCGGTGCCTCCCACCGCGCGATCTTCACGCAGTACCTCGTCGAAGCCGGCGTGATCGGGCTGGCCGGCGGCATCCTAGGGCTGGGCTTCGCGCTACTGGGGCTGTGGGCGGTGCGCCAGCGCTCGACCAGCTATGCGGAACTGGCGCAGCTGGATCCCGCCATGCTGATCGTCACCTTCGTGCTCGCAGTCGGTGCCAGCGTCCTCGCCGGGCTGCTGCCTGCGTTCCGCGCATGCCAGGTTGCTCCAGCGATCCAGCTCAAGACGGATTAGTGGCCTGCACCTAGATCGCGCCGACCTGAACGTTGCGCGTTACTTCCAATCGCCCCCGGGCCAGTCGGGGGAACGCGCCATTACCGAGGAACGACATGGACATCCGCCCCATTTTCTCCGCACTGCGCCGGCACAAGACCGCTGCGATACTGATCGTGCTGGAGATCGCCGTGAGTTGCGCGATCCTGTGCAATGCGGTGTTCCTGATCCATAGCCGCCTGCAGCTGATGGATCGCACCACCGGCCTGGCGGAAAGCGAACTCGTGCGCATCCAGTTGGCGAAGAACGACAACAATGATCAGGCCGCAGCACGGGCCAAGGAAGATCTGGCTGCGCTGCGTGCATTGCCAGGGGTCAAAGTCGCAGCGGTTTCCAACTCGGTGCCGCTCGGCTTGCTTGGCAGAAGCCTGGACGTCAAGCTGACGCCGGATCAGACGCCGCTGTTCGAGACCGCCTACTATATTGGCGACAAGCAGTTGCTCGATGCGATGGGGCTGAACCTGGTGGCGGGGCGCCGTTTCCTGGCAGACGAATTCGTCGACTGGGCAGCGCTCGACGCACCCAACAGCAACGTCGGGATCCCCTCGGCCATCATCACGCGCGCGATGGCCAACAAGCTGTTTTCTGACCAGGATCCCCTCGGCAAATCCTTCTACGCCTGGAACGATGCGCCGATCAAGGTGGTCGGTGTTGTCGAGCACCTGGTGCAGCCGCATGGCTTTAATGATCCATCCTCCTACGAATACGCGATCCTATTGCCGGTGGAGGGGGGGTTCTCCACCTATCTGCTGCGCGTCGCGGACCCGTCGCGCCGCGCCGAGGTGCTGAAGCGTGCCGTGGACAGCTTGAAGCGCATCGATCCGAACCGGATCATCCTTGAGCAGGATACCGTCGAGGAGATGCGCGATAGCTACTACCGGCAGGATCGCGAGATGGCATGGCTGCTGGTCGTCGTCTGCGTCGCATTGCTGGTGATCACGGCGCTTGGCATCGTCGGCCTTGCCAGTTTCTGGGTGCAGCAGCGTACCCGGCAGATCGGTGTCAGGCGCGCGCTTGGCGCAACGCGCACGCAGATCCTGCGTTACTTTCAGACCGAGAACTTCCTGCTCGCCACTGCTGGCATCGTGCTCGGGATGTTCTTGGCTTACGCCATCAATCTGCTGCTGATGAGCAAATACGAGTTGCCGCGGCTTCCGTTGACCTATCTGCCGATCGGGGCGATCGTGCTGTGGCTGTTGGGCCAGTTGGCGGTACTTGCGCCTGCGCGGCATGCTGCGTCGATCTCGCCTGCGGCGGCGACGCGTTCGATCTGAGCAAACTCGCTTGCGGGACGACCGGTGCGCACTCAGCAGCCATACCGGGATGGGCTTGCTGCAGCATGCGGCCAATGACGGCCGTCACGTGGTGATGGCGCCGCCGACCAACCGCCATGCCGAGCGGCGTGGCGCGACTGCGGGTCTCGGTCCGAGGCTGGACCGTTGCTGTGACGATCTAGACCGTTTTCAACGTGGCAGGTTCATCGGCCGCATCCGCGTGCGGCGTCGGCCTGTCTTCGGCTTGCCCGTATTGCCGCTCGACGCGGGTGACGACCCCTTCGCCGAGTACGACGAGTTGGTCGGCGAGATGGAAATAGCGGTCATCGTGGGTGATTACCACGATTGCCTTGCCCTTTGCCTTTAGCGCCGGAAGTATCTCGTCGTAGAACACCGACTTGAAGGTCGGATCCTGATCGGCTGCCCATTCGTCGAACAGGTACAGCTGCTTGTCGTCGATCATGGCGACGAGCAGCGCCATGCGGCGCCGCTGCCCATCCGACAGCGACAGGGTCGAGAACTTGCCCTGTTCGTACTTCACCTTGCCATCCAACTGGAGCGCATGCAGGTAGTGATCGACCATCGCCGCAAGGCCTTCGTCGGTCACGCCCAGGATCTGGTCGAACAGGTGATAATCGGAGTAGATCGCGCTGATGGCCTGCCGATAGGTGCCGATCGACGTGCTGCCGATGGCCTGGTCGCCAAAGTAGATGGTTCCGCTGTCGGCACGGTAGTGCAGGGTCAGCAGCTTGCCGAGCGTCGATTTTCCAGAGCCATTGCCGCCGACGATGAACGTGATCTCGCCCTTGCGGAATTCCAGATCCAAGGGGCCGACCTCGAAGCCGTTTCCGGTGCCGTTGTAATGGTAGCGAACGCCTTCGAATCGAACATGCTCCCAGGGCCGCGGCGCCTCCTGCTGCGTAGCGATGTCCTCGCTCGGGATATCGCGAAACAGCTTGTCGACCCGCTGCATCGACACGCGCGAGATGGCGAGTTGCGGAATGTAGTTGAGAATGATCGAAACCGGGCCGGTTACGTACAGCAAGGCCATGATGACCCCGATCAGTTCCTGGTTGCTGACCACGCGATAGTTGACGAAGACGAAGATGATCGAGCCGATCACGAAGAAGCTGAGCAGATCGCCATAGTTGCTGGCGGTGCGAACGATTGTATGGCCGGCCTTTTCGTTGCGCTGCACCTCGCTTTCGTAAGACATCAGTACCGATTCGAAATATGCCTGGCGCTTGCCGTCGTTGAGCTTGAGTTCCTTGATGCCGCGCAACAGCCCGTTGATCGATTCCTGCAGGCCATCGAAACCACGGCGCGCACGGATGAAGTAGTGGCGGCCGATCATCATCGGCACCTGATAGGTCAGCACACCGAAAGCGATGCATCCGAGCACGAACCAGAACACATCGGAATTGAGGATCAGCAGGAAACCGAGCATGCCGATCAGGGTGACCATGTTGATCAGCAGGTCGGGCAGCATGCGCGCTCCGATCACAATGCGCGGAACGTCGGTGGTCAATGCGGTAAGCAGGCGTGCGGACCCGATGCGCTCCAGGGCGGATATTGGAGCGCCGGCAATCTGCCGGTACAGCCCGGTGCGCAGCTGCGAGGCCACATCGATCGCGACCCGGCTCAGCATTACCTGCGACAGCGTTCTGCTGACCAGGATGAACACGCACACCGCGATGAAGATCAGCGCAAACGGCGCATTGGCGATCTCCAGCGAAAACAGGCGTGTGGGCGAGGCCGCGATTTCGTCCAGGCGCGTATCACCTGGCTTGAGCACGCTCAGGATCAACGGAATCAGCAAGGAGTAGCACACGCCCGATAGGCCGCCGAGCACGATCGACAGGAACACCTTGTTGGGCGCCTTGCGGGAAAACTCGGCAAACATGTTCATCTCGCGGCTCCTGAGAGTCTTCAACGTTCCTGCCGCCCCGATTCAAGGCGCGTCGGAAGTCCGACCCTTGTCGAAGGTGCTGTCCAGCGTCTGGTAGCGCACGTCGCGAAACGGCTCGACCATATCGTCGTAGTGCGGACTCAGCGCATTGCCGGACTGACCGGTCGAGTTCATGTAATAGTGTTCGGCGTGGACCCTACGTAAGGCGACCACCTGCCTGAACCCCGCGCCGAACTTTTGCAGGTAGCCATCGGCACCGGCGAAATCGGAGGAGGCGACGTTGATCGTGTTTTCAGAGCCCCCGTTGCCGATCCGGCGTTCGAACACTTTGTCCAGTGGCTTCCATTGGCTGAAGGGAAGATGCGTGTACACGGTGCTCTGGATTTCGCCCCAGCGCCAACTGGCCATGCTCCAGTCGCCCTTCAGCTTGTACAGCTCCCACAGCGCGCTGTTCTGCGCCGCGGCCAACTCGGCGTCGCAGGTCTTGCGCGCGGAAGTCGCGCTGTCGTCACACCAGGCAGGGTCATTGCGCTGCAGCATTTCGCGCAGATACGCCAGGGACACTTCGCTTTGTAGGCTACGCAGGATCTTCGAGGCCTGCTGGTTGTTCCAGGTCCCATGCAATTCGTCGCTGAAAACACGCTGGCGAAAGTGCAGCATCCACACGGTGAAGATGGCGGCGGCCTGGCTGTCCGCGCGCATGTCTCCATTCCATGTCTTCAGGTACGCGGCGGCTTGGGCGCCGTGCTCTCCCTGCGGCAGGCGGTGCTTCAGCTCCGCCATCAGCTCGGCCGCGTCCAGATCAGTGGTATCTGCCTGGATCCGCTGCATGTCGCCGACCGTTAAGAGCTTTCCTGCATCGGTACGCTGCCGCAGCAATTGCTCGATACGGCGCGCGCGCGCCGGCGACGCCCAGTCGTGCGAGATCAGGTAAGGATAATCGTTATCGACGATCTTGTTGTTGGCATTGACGATGTAACCGGAAGGCGGGTTGTAGCTTTGCGGCCAGGCAGCCTCTGGTATGTGCCCAGACCAGTCGTGGGAGTCGTCCCACCCGGGCGAGGGCAGCGTTCCCTGGCCCTGTTTGCGGATAGGGATCCGCCCTGCGCCGAGATAGCCTATGTTGCCGCCGCGATCGATGTAGAGGATGTTCATCGCCGGCGCGACATGGCTTGCGAGGGCAGCCTTGAAGCTCTTCCAGTCGGTGGCGTAGTTCAGGCGGAAAAAAGCCTCGTAGCTAGTGTCGCCCGGATCAAGCGCAGTCCAGCGCAGCGCGACGGGTTGGTCGAACACCCCGTAATAATCGCTGATGATGGGGCCATGCCGGGTCTGGCGAACCTTAAGCGTCACTGGTGCGTACTGCTTGCGCAACTGCTGCGGAAAATCCGCGCGGACCTGCAGTGTCTCGGTACGCGTCTGGAAGGGCTGCCATGCGCCGTTGATTTCGTAGCGCTCGCCGCTCCGATCAGGTCGTTCGAGAAATAGGTCCTGTGCGTCGGCCATCATGTTGGTGCCGCCCCAGGCGATATGCGCATTACGCCCGAGGACGGTCACGGGCAGGCCGACGAGGCTCATGCCCGAAACCTTGTAAGTCGGCGCATCGACGCTGACTACATACCACAGTGAAGGAATCTGCAGGCCCAAGTGCGGATCGTTTGCGAGCAATGCCATGCCGTCCTTGGAATGCCGGCCAGCGACGGCCCATGCGTTGCTGCCGACGTTGCGTCCGCCGAGCGCGTAGGCGCTTTCGAGGCCTCGCTGGAAAGCGGCCAGGGCTAGCAGCCGTTGCGCGTCGTGGCTGGTGGGTGGGAAGGCAGCGGCCGTCGTCGGTGCATCGGATGGATAGGAAGGGAAAAAGGCGGCGAGTTGCGCGTCCGTCAGCGTCTGGCTGGCGACGTAGCGATCGATTTCACGGCGGAAGTTTCCGCCAAGATCAAGTGCGAACACCTTGATCCATGCCAGCGAATCCAATTCGGTCCAAGGCGCGGGGGTGACGCCCAGCGCCCGGAACTCTGGCGGCAGGGGATGCTTTTCCGCTATCCAGGCGTTGATGCCGGCCGAATAGGCAGTCAGCGATCGCTGCGCTTCCGGGCTGAGAGCGGGCCAGGCCGACTTCGCCGAATCATAGAGTCCCAAGGTGCGGAACCAGACGTCCGTCTCGATGCTGGCCTTGCCGAATATCTCGCTCAGGCGGCCGCGCGCCATGCGCCGTTGCAGCTCCAGTTGCCACAGTCGGTCCTGCGCATGCACGTAGCCGATAGCAAAAAAAGCATCGGTGTCGCTGTCGGCCCGTATGTGAGGCACGCCGTTGGGGTCGCGCGCGATCGCCACGGGCGCGGAGACTCCGTGTTCGAGGCGCAGCGTGCCATCGGCAGGCAGACTGGCGTGCAGCGAGAAAAACAGCCACCCCGCACCGGCGAGTAGTGGCAGCACGACGAGCGCGACCAGGCGCGCCGCCAGAGGAAACGATCGTGGCGTCATCAGGCGACGAGGGTCGATGGCGAGTCGCTGCGCGCGATGCCGGCGGTCTGTCGGATACCCGGAGCGAGGCTGAAGAACAGCGTATGGAGAAAGGAATCCAGCTCTACGTGCACCGCTGCGGATTCGCTAACTGCTTCAGCAAGCACGCCCGGACACAACCGAGTGCAAGGTCCATGCAGGCCCGCGTGGCTCGTCCAGTCGAGAGTTCGTTTGAAAGAGCAACGCGTAGAGCATGGCATGTTCCAGTCCGTCCATGTGATTCCGTCGCGGATATATACACGGACTGGGCTTGACTAATCAAGATATCGGTGGAAAAGTAAATCGGAGTGATGGGCTGGCCCCTCGATATTCTGCGGGCCGCCCCGGGGGAAGACCTCTTCAGCCAGTTTGGAACCTAGCGTTGCAGCTACTGCTGCCGCTGTTTGTCCAATGCCCTAGCTCAAGATGCGTCAGGAAAATGAAGCGTACTCAAGGAGAGGGTGGTCGTGCAGAGTTTTCCCGAGATCGTGCTCCAGCGTGCGCAGTTGAAATCGGACGACGTCGCCTGCCGCTTTTTCAAGGGGCCTGCGCTTGCGCATGAGCTCATGACGTTTGGTGCGCTATGGGAGCGCGCGTCGGGCTGGGCCCGCAAGTTTCAGGCGCAGGGCCTTGCGCAGCAGCGTGCTGTGCTCGTATGCAAATCGCAACAGAACTTCGTTGTCGCCTTCTATGCGTGCCTGCTTGCGGGCGTCGTCGCCGTTCCCGCCTCTCCGCCACGCCGGCAGAATTCGCAAAATCGTCTACAAATCATCGTCCATGATGCCGGCGCGCATGCGATCATCTTCGATTCCGACGAGTTTCTACAGGCGGAGTTGGCGGTGGGGGATGAGGCGCTGCTCAGAATCGATATGCGCGAACCTGTGGAAACGTTCGCGGACCCAGTGTGCGCCGCACAATGGGAGCCTGCGCGCGTGGAAGCATCGACACCTGCTTTTCTTCAATATACCTCCGGCTCCACCGGAGATCCGAAAGGTGTCGTCGTCACCCATGGAAATCTCGTAGACAATTGTGCTGCGATCCAAGGTGGGATGGAAATCACAGGGGAATCACGATTATTTACTGCGCTACCGTTGTTTCACGACATGGGGCTGGTTGGCGGCGTCCTGCAATTCATGTATTCCGGATGTTCGGCGAGCTTCCTGTCGCCTGCCGAGTTCGTGCAGTATCCGGAGCGCTGGTTGCACGTCATCTCCGAGTTTCGCATCACTGTCAGTGGTGGTCCGAACTTCATGTACGATCTGGCCGCACGCACGGTTAGGGGCGAAGCCATCGCTGGGGTCGATCTGTCTTCATGGGGTGTGGCGTTCTGCGGAGCCGAGCCCATCCGCGCCGGCGTCATTGACCGATTCACGCAGCGATTTGCTGCACATGGCTTCCGCGCAGAGGCGTTCTATCCCTGCTATGGCATGGCGGAATCGACGTTGCTGATCACCGGCGTGCAGGTCGGCGCTGCGCCGACGCTACGTCGGCATGGCGGCGCAGAGGTGGTGGGCTGCGGGTCGCCGCGTGGCGATGCGCGCATCGAGATCGTCGATCCCGAGACCTCGTCAAGGATGGCGGAAGGGCAGGAGGGGGAGATATGGGTCAGGGGTGGCAGCGTCGCGCACGGTTATTGGATGCGGCCGGAGTTGAGCCAGCGTGTTTTCCACGCGCGGATAGACGGTGCGGGCCCCGGTCACCTGCGTACCGGTGATCTCGGCTTCATGCTCGATGGCCAGTTGTACGTGACCGGACGCCTCAAGGATCTGATCATCGTCAACGGCAGGAAGTACGCACCTCAGGACATCGAAGACAGGTGCGAGCAAAGCCACGAAGCCTTGCGCCAAGCCGGCGGTGCCGCCTTCGGCATAAGCGACGTGGAGGGGGAACGGCTGGTGGTGGTGTTCGAACTCAAGCGTGAATGGCTGCGGCGCCGTCCCGACTTGCCCGCTGTGGTCGGTTCGATGCGCGCATCAGTCAATGCCGAATACGGGTTGCCGGTAGCGGATATCGTGCTGCTCAAGCCTGGTGCGTTGCCGCGGACCTCGAGCGGCAAGGTGCGACGGATGCAATGCCGGATGGACTACCTGTCTGGTGAGTTGGAGCGCGTCGCGGCGCATTGATATCGGCAGCTGATCGACCGCGTGTACGCGGTCATGCGAGTGCATCTCAAAGGATTTGCTGTTTGTCACGTCGTGGGTGGCTTTGGCGTTTTTCTCAAGGTTGAGGAGCGGTGATTGATGAATGCGCGCGAGCTGTGGCTGAAGGATGCGTTGTCGGAATTGATGGAGGTCGATGTGGCGCAGATCTCGGCGACACGGACCTTCGCCGAGCAAGGGGTCGATTCGCTGATCGGTTTGCGCCTGACCCGCAAGCTCGAAGAGTCGCTAGGCTTGGAGGTCGACCTTGAATGGCTGTTCGACCATCCCAGCATTCGCGAACTGGCGCAGTTCCTTGACTCGCATTTTGGCGTGCTCGATGCCATGCCGGCCCGGCCGAACCATGATCGCAGGATCGATGCATGAAGCACGATGCGCAGGCAGGGCCATGGATGCCGCTGTCGGCTGCGCAACGTAGCCGTTGGTTCCTCTATCGGCTCAATCCTGATGCACAGGGTACCCACAACAACGCCTTCGCTGCGGCTGTCCACGGAGTACTCGCGCCGGACCAGCTTGCGCGCGCTTTACGGCAGCTTGCCCTGCGCCATCCAATGCTGCGGGTCCGCTTTCGCGAGCAAGCCGGGGAAGTCGAGCAGTCGGTCGCGCATTCCGCGGATGTGCCGCTGATCCTCGATGACGTCGCGTCGCTCGACGAGGCGGCTTTGTTGCAGCGCGTGCGGGACGATGCCGCGCAGGCCTTCGATCTTTTCCGGCAGCCGCCGGTCCGGGCGGGTTTATACCGCCGCGCGGACGAAACGCAGATCCTGCTGCTGACGTTCGACCATATCGCCGTCGATGGCTGGTCCTACTGGCGCTTGCTGGAGGAGCTGGGGGGGCTGCTTGGCAGCGGCGCGGTCGAGTGGGAGGCGCCGGATGCCGAGGCAGACTACGAGGACTATGTTCGCTGGCAAGCGCAATGGTTGCAAGGCCCCGCAGCGCAGGCGCAGCGTGCCTACTGGAAAGACGCGTTGCATGGCGCGGCACAGAGCCTGCAGCTTCCGGCGGATCGGCCATTGGCAGCCGCCTCGGGCCAGCTGGGCGAGATCGTATTGACGATCCCACTTTCGTTGAGTCTTGGCCTCCATGCGTTGGGGAGGCGTCATGCAGGCACGCTTTACACGACGCTGCTTGCCGCCTACACGATCCTGTTGCATCGCTATTGCGGCCAGGACGACATTTCGATTGGCTCGCCGATGCCTGGACGTAGCCGTTCCGAGTGGGATGGCGTGGTCGGCGACTTCGTCAATCCGATCGTATTGCGCTCCTCGTTGCCGCAGGACGCGAGCGTTGCGGATGCGCTGCGCACGGTGCGCAATACCGCGTTGCGCGGGATGAAGAACCAGGACTATCCCTTCGCATTGCTGGTCGAAGACCTGCATCCCCTGCGGATCGCAGGGCAGCATTCCTTCTACCAGACCATGTTCGTGTTCCAGAACGCCAGGCACGGCGGCGGCCTGCGCAGCTTGTGGGGCGGAATGGAGGCCGGTGGCCCGGTCGCGTGGGGTGGCGTCGGGCTGGCCTCCTATCCCGCGTGCCGCAGCGGCGCCAACGACGCCATTCCCCTGCTGCTGGAGACGATCGAGTTGGAAGAAGGCATCCGATGCGCCTTCAAGTTCGATCAGGCGTTGTTCGAACAACAGACGGTCGAGCGCCTGAGCCGCGCGTGGCTGACCCTGCTGCAGGGGTTGGTCGCCGATGATGCGCAGCTGGTTGCGCGCTTGCCGCTGCTGCCCGAAGCGGAACGCGAATTGGTGCTGCATGGGTTCAACGCTACGCAGGCGGAGTACCCGGAGGTGCCGATCCACACGCTGTTCGAGGCGCAGGCAGCGCAGCAGCCGCAGGCGCTCGCGCTGGAGTGCGGAGACCGGCGGCTGAGCTATGGCGAGTTGAACGCGCGTGCCAACCAGCTGGCGCACCGGCTGATCGCGTTGGGGATCACGCCTGACGATCGTGTCGCGATCTGCATGCAACGCAGTGCGGACATGGTGGTGGGGCTGCTGGGCATCCTCAAGGCGGGCGGCGCCTACGTGCCGTTGGATCCTGCCTATCCCGCCGAACGGCTGTCCTACATGCTGGCCGACAGCGCACCGGTGGCGCTGCTGACCCAGGCGGCACTGGTGGAAATGGTCCGCGCGCTCGATCCCGCAGGCACCGCGCTGGCGGTGGTGGCGCTGGATGACGACATCACCCTGGATGCGCAGCCCGTCCATGATCCGAGCATCGCGGAGCTGACATCGCGACACCTGGCCTATGTGATCTACACCTCCGGTTCCACCGGGCGGCCGAAGGGGGTGATGATCGAGCACGCCAACGCAGCCAATCTGTTGGCGTGGGCGCAGGCAAACTTTTCGGTCGAACAATTGGCGACGACGCTGCTGGCGACCTCGATCAATTTCGATCTAGCGGTGTTCGAACTGTTCGTGCCGCTGAGCACGGGCCGGACGGTTCGGCTGGTCGCGGATCTGGTGTCGGCAGGTCCCGCGCTGGTCGGAACGACGCTGGTCAATACGGTGCCCTCGGCGATCGCGGCGGTGCTGGACGGCAATGGGCTGCCGGCGACGGTGACGGCGGTGAACCTGGCCGGCGAGCCGCTGAAGCGGGCGTTGGTGGAGCGGGTGTTCGCCGCGAGCCAGGCACAGATGGTGGCCAACCTGTACGGCCCGTCGGAGACGACGACCTATTCGACGTGGACGGCGATGACGCGGGCCGGCGGGTTCGTGGGCCATATCGGTCGCCCGATCGCCAATACCCGGGTGTATGCGCTCGGCGCGCATGGCGAGCCGGTGCCGATCGGTGTGGCCGGGGAACTCCATATCGGTGGTGCGGGCGTGGCGCGTGGCTACTTGAACCGGGCCGACCTGACCGCCGAGCGGTTCCTGGTCGACCCGTTCGTGGACGACGCGAACGCGCGGATGTACCGCACTGGCGACCTGGGCCGTTGGTTGCCTGACGGCAATATCGAATACCTGGGGCGCAACGACTTCCAGGTAAAAGTGCGCGGCTTCCGGATCGAGCTGGGCGAGATCGAGGCCCGGCTGTCCGAATGCGACGGGGTACGCGAGGCAGCGGTGTTGGCGCGCGAGGACGCGCCGGGCGAAAAACGACTCGTCGCCTACCTGGTGGCGGAAGAAGGCGCCGAACCGTCGGCCGTAGCGCTGCGCGACGCGCTATCGCAGGCGCTGCCGGAGTACATGCTGCCGAGTGCATTCGTGATCTTGCCAGCGTTGCCGTTGACGCCCAACGGCAAGTTGGACCGCCAAGCGTTGCCGGCGCCGGATCGGGACGCAGTGGCGAGCCGCGCCTACGCAGCACCGGAAGGCGAGGCCGAGCAGGCGATCGCGACGATCTGGCAGGATCTGCTGGGCCTGGAGCGGGTGGGGCGTCACGACCATTTCTTCGATCTGGGCGGACATTCGTTGCTGGCGGTGCGGCTGGTGACGCGCGTGCGTGCGGCGCTAGGGGTGGAACTGGCGTTGCGCGAGGTGTTCGCGCAGCCGGTGCTGGCAGCGCTGGCCAAGAGCGTGTCCGTGGCAGTGGCTTCCCTGCATGAGGCGATCGTGCCGGTGGACCGTGCGGGCTCGTTGCCGCTGTCCTGGGCGCAGCAACGGCTGTGGTTCCTCGATCGGCTCGACCATGCGGCAGGCGCGGCGTACCACATCCCCGCAGCGCTGCGGTTGAGTGGCGGCTTGGACCGTATCGCGTTGCAGAAGAGCCTGGATCGCGTGGTGGCGAGGCACGAGAGCCTGCGCACGACCTTCGTCAGCGTCGAGGGCGAGCCGCAACAGGCCGTCGCAGCGGCGGACAGCGGGTTCGCGCTGACCGTGCATGACCTGCACGCGTTGGACGCCATAGCGCAGGAACGGGCGGTGGCCGAACTGAGCATCGCCGAAGCGCGCGCTCCGTTCGATCTGGCGCGGGGCCCGCTGATCCGTGGACGCCTGCTGGTACTGTCCGCACAACAGCACGTGCTGCTGGTGACCCAGCACCACATCGTCTCCGATGGCTGGTCGATCGGGATCCTGGTGCGCGAAATCAGCGCACTGTATACCGCCTTCCTGCAGGGCGAAGCGGATCCGTTGCCGGCGCTGCCGGTCCAGTACGCGGACTATGCAGCGTGGCAGCGGCGTTGGCTGCAGGGCACCGCGTTGCAGGAGCAGCTCGCATTCTGGAAGAACCAGTTGCGCGACGCGCCTGCGCTGCTCGAACTGCCGACCGATCGGCCGCGGCCGATGTCGATGAGCTATCGCGGCGGCAGCCTGCCCGTGCGGTTGCCGGCTGAAGCGGTCGACGCGGTCCGTTCATTGTCGCAACGCCACGGCACGACGCTGTTCATGACGTTGCTGGCCAGCTGGTCGGCGTTGCTGGCGCGGCTGAGCGGCCAGGACCAGGTGGTGATCGGCAGCCCGGTGGCGAACCGGCAGCGGGCCGAGGTCGAGCCGCTGATCGGCTTCTTCGTCAACACGCTGGCGCTGCGCGTGGACCTGCGTGCCGATCCGAGCGTGGCCGAGTTGCTGGCGCAGGTCCGCACGACCCTGCTGGACGCCTATGCGCACCAGGACCTGCCGTTCGAGCAGGTGGTGGAAGCGGTGCAACCGGTGCGCAGCCTGAGTCATAGCCCGGTGTTTCAGGCGATGCTGAGCTTGAACAACACGCCAAGCGATGGCGGCTTGCGATTGCCTGGACTCGCCGTTGCGATGGTAGAGACGGGCACGCCTAGCGCGCAATTCGATTTGTCCTTGTCGCTGAACGAGACGACGGACGGACTGGTGGGCGCGCTGGTGTATGCGCAGGACCTTTTCGAGCCCGCCACCGTGGAACGGCTGTTGGGGCATTGGCAGACGCTGTTGATCGCAATGGCGGCCGACGCGGTGCAGCCGGTCAGCCGGCTGCCCTTGCTGTCGGCGGACGAGCGCAAGCAGGTGCTGGCCGGCTTCAACGCTACCGAAATCGACTATCCGCGGCATGCGCTGATCCACACGCTGTTCGAAGCGCAGGCCGCGCAGCAGCCCCAGGCGCTCGCGCTGGAGTGCGGGGACCAGCGGCTGAGCTATGGCGAGTTGAACGCGCGTGCCAACCAGTTGGCGCACCGCCTGATCGGGTTGGGCGTCACGCCCGACGACCGCGTCGCGATCTGCATGCAACGCAGTGCGGACATGGTGGTGGGGCTGCTGGGCATCCTCAAGGCCGGTGGCGCCTACGTGCCGCTGGATCCGGCCTATCCCGCCGAACGGCTGGCCTACATGCTGGCCGACAGCGCACCGGTGGCGTTGCTGACCCAGGTCGCACTGGTGGAGACGGTCCGCGGGCTCCGTCCCGCCGGGGCCGCGCTGGCGGTGGTGGCGCTGGATGACGACGCCGCGCTGGATGCGCAACCCGTCCATGATCCGAGCGTCGCGGGGCTGACACCGCGACACCTGGCCTATGTGATCTACACCTCAGGTTCCACCGGGCGGCCGAAAGGGGTGATGATCGAACACGCGCCCGTGGTGAATTTGTGGACAGAACTGGAGCACTCGGTCTTCGGCATGCTGTGCGCCGAAGAGCGTGTCGCGTTGAACTCGTCGTTATCGTTCGACGCCTCTGTTCAAACATTGACCCAACTCCTGTCCGGCCGCTGCGTCGTCGTGATTCCGGAAGCTGTCCGGATCGATACCGGCGCGTTGCTGCAATTCCTCAGCCGGCAGCGGATCGGAGCGTTCGACTGCACGCCGGCGCAACTGCGATTATTGCTGGACGCCGGCCTGCTTGAAGGATCCGTCGCGTCATTGAAAGCCGTGCTGGTCGGCGGTGAAGCCATTGCGCCAGGCATGTGGAGGACACTGAGCCAGTCCGCATCGATCCGCATCTTCAATGCCTACGGCCCGACGGAGTGTACGGTCGAAAGCACCATTGCCGTCGTCAACGGAGCCGGAGAATTCCCGCACATCGGCCGCCCGATCGCCAATGCACGGGTCTACATTCTCGATGCACGAGCACAGCCAGTACCTGTCGGGGTAGCCGGGGAACTCCACATCGGTGGTACAGGCGTGGGACGCGGCTACCTGAACCGGCCCGACCTGACCGCCGAGCGGTTCCTGTCCGACCCGTTCGTAGACGACACGGACGCGCGGATGTACCGCACTGGCGACCTGGGCCGTTGGTTGCCTGACGGCAGCATCGAATACCTGGGACGCAACGACTTCCAGGTGAAGGTGCGTGGCTTCCGGATCGAGCTGGGCGAGATCGAGTCTGCGCTGACTGCGTGCGCCGGGGTAGGCGAGGCCGTGGTATTGGCGCGCGAGGACGTGCCGGGGGAAAAACGGCTCGTCGCCTACCTGGTGGCGGAAGAAGGCGCCGAACCGTCGGCCGTGGCCCTGCGCGACGCGCTGTCCCAGGCACTGCCGGAGTACATGCTGCCGAGTGCGTTCGTGATCTTGCCAGCGTTGCCGCTGACGCCCAGCGGCAAGCTGGACCGCCAAGCGTTACCGGTGCCGGATCGGGCCGCAGTGGCGAGCCGAAGCTACGCAGCGCCGGAAGGCGAGGCCGAGCAGGCGATCGCGGCGATCTGGCGGGAGCTGCTGGGCTTGGAGCGGGTGGGGCGGAACGACCATTTCTTCGAACTGGGCGGGCACTCGTTGCTGGCGGTGCGGCTGGTGACGCGCGTGCGTGCGGCGCTGGGGGTGGAACTGGCCTTGCGCGAAGTGTTCGCGCAGCCGGTGCTGTCGTCGTTGGCATGTGCGATTGCCGCGGCCGCGGCGACGGCGCAGAGCGCAATCGTGCCGGTGGATCGCACAGGCGTCCTGCCGTTGTCCTGGGCGCAGCAGCGGCTGTGGTTCCTGGACCAGTTGGATCATGCGGCGGGCGCGGCGTACCACATGCCGGCGGCGCTGCGTTTGAGCGGAACGTTGGACCGCGCCGTGTTGCAAGCGAGTCTGGATCGCGTTGTGGCGAGACACGAGAGCCTGCGCACGACCTTCGCCAACGTCGAGGGCGAGCCGCAGCAGATGATCGCCCCGGTAGGCAGCGGGTTTTCGCTGGCTGCGCGGGATCTGCGGGAACTGGACGCCGTGGCGCAGGAAGCGGCGATCGCCGAACTGAGTAGCGCCGAAGCGCGCGCGCCGTTCGACCTGGCACGCGGCCCCTTGATCCGTGGCCAGCTTTTGCAGTTGTCAGAGCGCGAACACGTGTTGCTGGTGACCCAACACCACATCGTCTCAGATGGCTGGTCGATCGGGGTGTTGGTGCGCGAAGTGAGCGCACTGTATGCCGCCTTCCGCCAGGGTACTCCCGACCCGTTGCCTGCATTGCCGGTCCAGTATGCAGACTACGCCGCATGGCAGCGGCGCTGGCTGCAGGGCGCCGCCCTGCAGGAACAGCTCGCGTTCTGGAAAAGCCAGTTGGGCGATGCGCCGGCATTGCTGGCGCTGCCGGCCGATCGAGCGCGGCCGGCGGTCCAGAGCTACAGGGGCGAACATATCGCAGTGTGCCTGCCGCAGGCATTGAGCGAGAAGCTGTACGGCCTGTCGCAGCGCCATGGTACGACCTTGTTCATGACGCTGCTGGCCAGTTGGTCCGTGCTGTTGTCGCGGCTGAGCGGCCAGGACCAGGTGGTGATCGGAAGCCCAGTGGCGAACCGGCAGCGGGCCGAGGTTGAGCCGCTGATCGGCTTCTTCGTCAATACATTGGCGTTGCGCGTGGACCTCAGTGCCGACCCGAGCGTGGCCGAGTTGCTGGCGCGGGTCCGCGCCATGACCCTGGGCGCGTACGCGAACCAGGATCTGCCGTTCGAGCAGATCGTCGAAGCGCTGCAGCCAGAACGTAGCCTCAGCCACAGTCCGATTTTCCAGACGCTGTTGACGCTGAACAACACTGGCTCCGATGCACTCAGCTTGCCGGGACTGCTGCTCTCCACGATGGCTGCGGCGCAACAGACCGCGCAGTTCGACCTTGCGCTGTCTTTGGCCGAGACGACAGACGGCCTGGTCGGCAGCTTGGTCTATGCCGTCGATCTGTTCGACCACGGAACCGTGGAGCGAATGCTTGGATACTGGACGACGCTGCTCGAAGCCATGGTGGAGAACGACGCGCAAACCGTTGCGCGTTTGCCGCTGCTGTCGGGCGAAGAGCGCGCGCAGGTGCTGTACGCATTCAATGCGACGCAGGCCGCGTATCCGCAAGACGGATTGATTCATGGCGCATTCGAAGCGCAGGCGCAGGCACGGCCCGATGCGGTCGCGATCGAGTTCGGCGGAGAGTTCCTGAACTACGGCGAGTTGAACCGACGGGCGAATCACGTGGCATACCGCTTGATTGCCCTGGGAGTGGAACCAGACGACCGTGTCGCGATCTGCGCCGAGCGCAGCATCGAGATGGTGATCGGTCTGCTCGGCATCCTGAAGGCGGGCGGCGCCTATGTTCCGCTCGATCCGGTTTACCCGAGCGAACGCCTGGCGTACATGTTGTCCGACAGCGCGCCGAAGGCGGTACTGACGCAATCGGCGTTGAACGACCGGTTGCCGCTGTTGGCATCGATGCAGTGTCCGGCGATTGCGCTGGACGATTGCGATACGCTGGCCACGCAAGCCTCGCACGATCCATCGGTATCCGGCCTGACGTCGCGGCATCTGGCCTACGTGATCTATACCTCGGGTTCGACCGGGCTTCCTAAGGGCGTGATGATCGAGCACGCGAATGCGGCGAACCTGCTGGCATGGGCGCAGGCGAGCTTCACGCAAGCGCAGCTGTCGACGACGCTGCTGTCGACATCGATCAACTTCGACCTGGCGGTATTCGAGCTGTTCGTCCCATTGAGCGTCGGCGCGACGGTGCGGCTGGTGCGCGACCTGGTGTCGGCGACGCCGATGTTGGCGGGCACGACGCTGGTGAACACCGTGCCGTCTGCGATCGCGGCGGTGCTCGAATCGTCGCAGTTGCCGGCAACGGTGCGGACGGTGAATCTGGCCGGCGAACCGTTGAAGCGGACGCTGGTCGATAAAATTTTTGCATCGAGCCAGGCGCAATCGGTGGCCAACCTGTACGGCCCATCGGAGACGACGACATACTCGACATGGGTGGAGATGGCGCGTGCGGACGGCTTCGCGCCGCACATCGGCCGGCCGATCGCCAATACGCAGATCTACATCCTGGACGGGGAGGGCGAGGCGGTGCCGATCGGTGTGGCCGGCGAGATCCACATCGGCGGTGCCGGTGTTGCGCGCGGCTATTTGAACCGCCCGGACCTGACCGCCGAACGCTTCCTGGCCGATCCGTTCGCGCCAGACACCGGTGCGCGCATGTACAAGACCGGCGACCTCGGTCGCTGGCGACCGGACGGCACCATCGAGTACCTGGGCCGCAACGACTTCCAGGTGAAGATCCGCGGCTTCCGGATCGAGCTGGGCGAGGTCGAGGCCAGGCTCGCCGCCTGTGCGAACGTGCGCGAGGCGGTGGTGGTCGCGCGCGAGGACCTGGCCGGCGACAAGCGGCTGGTGGCGTATGTGGTGGCGCAGGACGGCGCCAGTGCACCCTCGATCGCCGCGTTGCGCGAGCAACTGGCGCAGGACCTGCCCGAGTACATGATCCCCAGCGCGTTCGTGCAGCTGCAGGCGTTGCCGCTGACGCCCAACGGCAAGCTCGATCGCAGGGCCTTGCCGGCCCCCGACCTGGACGCGGTCGCGAGCCGGGCCTACGAGGCGCCCGTCGGCGCGACCGAACAGGCGATCGCCGAGGCCTGGCAGGAACTGCTGGGACTCGAACGTGTCGGCCGCCACGATCACTTCTTCGAACTGGGCGGACACTCGCTGCTGGCGGTGCGGCTGGTGACGCGCCTGCGCGGCGCGCTGGGCGTGGACCTGGCGTTGCGCGACGTGTTCGCGCAGCCGACCCTGTCCGGGCTGGCGCGGGTCGCCTCCAGCGCGGAGGCGTCGACGCATGGCGCGATCGTGCCGGTGGACCGCAGCGCACCGCTGCCGCTCTCGTGGGCACAGCAACGGCTGTGGTTCCTGGACCAGCTAGATCATGCCGCGGCGGAGGCCTACCACATTCCCGCCGCGTTGCGGTTGACCGGGGAGCTGCACCGCACCGCCTTGCGCGCGAGCCTGGACCGGATCGTGGTGCGGCACGAGAGCCTGCGCACGATCTTCGCCAGTGCCGATGGCGCGCCGCACCAGGTCATCGTCTCTGAAGGCATCGGCTTCGCCCTGCTCGAACACGACCTGCGTGCGATGGAGGCATCGGCGCAGGCCGCGACGCTGGCCGAGCTGAGCGCCGAAGAGGCACGCGCGCCGTTCGACCTGGCGGCCGGCCCGCTGATCCGCGGCCGGCTGCTGCAGCTGGCCGACGATGACCACGTGCTGCTGGTCACCCAGCACCACATCGTCTCCGACGGCTGGTCGATCGCGCTGCTGATCCGGGAACTCGGCGCGCTGTATGCGGCCTTCAGCCAGGGCGAGGCCGATCCGCTGGCGCCGCTGCCGATCCAGTACGCCGACTATGCGGCATGGCAACGGCAGTGGCTGCAGGGCGATGTGCTGCAGCGGCAGATCGCCTTCTGGCGCGAGCACCTGGCCGGGGCGCCAGCCTTGCTCGAACTGCCGAGCGACCGGCCGCGCCCGGCCACGCAAAGCTACCGGGGCGATGCGGTGGAGGTACGCCTGGGGCAGGAACTGACGGGGGCATTGCATGCCTTGTCGCAGCGCCACGGCGTGACCCTGTTCATGACGCTGCTGGCGGGGTGGTCGGCGCTGCTGTCGCGCATGAGTGGGCAGGACGAGGTGGTGATCGGCAGCCCGATCGCGAACCGGCAGCGCGCCGAGGTCGAGCCGATGGTCGGCTTCTTCGTCAACACGCTGGCGTTGCGCGTGAAGCTGGATGCGGACCCGAGCGTGGCCGAGTTGCTGGCGCAGATCAAGGCGACGACGCTGGGCGCGTACGCGCACCAGGACCTGCCGTTCGAACAGGTGGTCGAAGCGCTGCAACCCGCGCGCAGCCTCAGTCACAGTCCACTGTTCCAGGCACTGCTGGCGCTGAACAACACCAGCGCCGATGCGCTGCGCCTGCCGGGGCTGATGCTATCCACGATCGATGTCGCGCAACGGACCACGCAGTTCGATCTCACCTTGTCCCTAGTCGAGACGGCAGACGGACTGGTCGGCAGCTTGGCCTATGCGGTCGATCTGTTCGACCAGGTCACCGTGCAACGGATGTTCGGGCATTGGACGACGCTGCTCGAAGCGATGGTTACCGACGATGCGCAAAGCCTGAGCCGCCTGTCGCTGCTGTCGCTGGGCGAACGCCAGCGCATCCTGGCGGGATTCAACGCTACACGGGTCGAGCATCCGCACGACAAGACGATCCACGCCTTGTTTGAAGCGCAAGCCGCACGGCATCCGGATGCCGTCGCGGTCGAGTGCGGCGATGGACGGCTGAGCTACGGCGAACTGAACCATCGCGCGAACCGACTGGCGCACCATCTGGCGGCGCTCGGCGTGCGATGCGACGAACGCATCGCGTTGTGCATGGAGCGTGGTATCGAGATGGTGGTCGGCGTGCTCGGCATCCTGAAGGCAGGTGCGGCCTACGTGCCGCTGGACCCAGACTACCCGCCCGAGCGGCTAGCCTTCATGTTGAGCGACAGTGCGCCGGTCGCGCTGCTGACCGATACGGTGCACGCGGAGCGGCTCTCTGTGCTGAATCCGCCACGCATGGTGGTGCTGGATGGTGCGGACGATCGGAGTGCGATCGCGAAGTATCCACAACACGATCCGCAGGTGAAAGAGCTTGCGCCACATCATCTTGCCTACGTCATCTATACCTCGGGTTCGACCGGGCGGCCGAAGGGTGTCATGGTCGAACACCGGCAGCTCGTGGCTTCGACGCTGGCGCGCACGCATGCGTACTCGAAGTACGAGCGTTTTCTGCTGCTGTCCTCGATCGCGTTCGACAGTTCGGTTGCCGGAATCTTCGGCACCTTGGCCAGCGCGGGCACCTTGCTGATTCCGGAGGAGGTATCCGCGCGGGACCTGGACGCGATCGCGGCTCTGGTCGAACGACTCCAGGCCACGACGCTGCTTTGCGTGCCTTCGCTCGCGCGCTTGATCCTGGAACATCTTAGCCGGCATACAGAGCGAAGCTTGCGGGAGATCATCGTCGCTGGCGAGACCTGTCCGCCTGCGTTACGGGACATGGCCGCAAGCTTCGTGCCGACGTTGACGCTCTACAACGAATACGGCCCGACCGAAGCCACCGTGTGGGCGACGCTGTATCGCGCCAGCGCAGGCGATGGCGGTCCTGTGCCGATCGGCCGACCTGTCGCGAACACGCGCATCTATGTGCTCGATCGGCATGGCGCGTTGCTGCCGGTCGGCGTCGCAGGCGAACTCCATATCGGCGGCGCCGGCGTGGCCCGTGGCTATCTGGGGCGCCCGGACCTGACCGCTGAACGCTTCCTTGCCGATCCGTTCTCCAACGATGCCGATGCCCGCATGTACAGGACAGGCGACATGGGCCGCTGGTTGGCGGACGGCAACCTCCAGTATCTCGGCCGCAACGACTTCCAGGTAAAGATCCGCGGATTCCGCGTCGAACTCGGCGAAATCGAGGCGAAACTCTCTGCTTGCGCAGGCGTGCGCGAAGCGGCTGTGATCGTCCGCGAGGATGTAGCGGACGACCGGCGCCTGGTGGCCTATGTTGTGGCGCAGCCGGGCATGGCGCCGTCGGCCGCGGAGTTGCGCATGCAACTGTCGCAGGACTTGCCGGAGTACATGATCCCGAGTGCCTTCGTCGGCCTGGATGCGCTGCCGCTGACGCCCAACGGCAAGCTCGATCGCAAGGCCTTGCCCGCGCCCGACCAAAGCGCGATCGCCAGCCGCGACTATCAGGCGCCAGTCGGCGACAGCGAGCAGATGCTTGCCGGGCTCTGGCAGGAATTGCTCGGCCTGAAGCAGATCGGTCGCGCCGATCACTTCTTCGAACTCGGCGGCCACTCGCTGCTGGCGGTTCGCCTGGTGGCGCGCCTGCGCGCGATGCTCGGCATCGATGTGCCGCTGCGCGACGTATTCGCGCGGCCGATCTTGTCGGAGCTGGCGCAACTTGTCTCTGGTGCGACCGTATCGTCGCAGGCTGCGATCGTGCCGGTACAGCGCGACATGGCGTTGCCGTTGTCGTGGGCGCAGCAACGGCTGTGGTTCCTCGATCAGCTCGATGACGGCGCCGGCGCGGCGTATCACATCCCGACCGCTTTGCGGCTGAGTGGGGTGCTCGATCAGGCTGCATTGCAGGCGAGCCTGGACCGGGTCGTGGCGCGGCACGAAAGCCTGCGTACGACATTCGTCAGCGTCGACGGAGAGCCGCGGCAAACGATCGCGCCAGCGGATTCAGGTTTCGCTTTGACTCGGCATGATTTGCGCGAATTGGAGATAGTCGCGCAAGCCATTGCCGTCGCCGAACTGAGCGAAAGCGAAGCGCGCGCACACTTCGACCTTGCGTGTGGTCCGCTGATCCGTGGACGCCTGCTGCAATTGGCCGAGCGCGAGCACCTGTTGCTGGTGACGCAGCATCACATTGTGTCGGACGGCTGGTCGATCGGCGTGCTGGTGCGAGAAGTCAGCGCCCTCTATGCCGCCTTTAGCCAGGGCCACGCCGACCCATTGCCCGCGTTGCAGCTGCAATATGCGGATTACGCGGCGTGGCAGCGGCAATGGCTGCAGGGTGATGCGCTGCAGACGCAGATCGGCTTCTGGCGCGACCATTTGCGCGGCGTGCCGACACTGCTGGAATTGCCGACCGATCGGCCGCGGCCCGCGCTGCAGCGCTACATCGGCGATCGTGCCCAGGTGCGTGTGCCCGAAGCGCTGACGGCCGCGCTGCGCACGCTGTCGGCGCGTCACGGCGCCACCTTGTTCATGACGCTGCTGGCCGGCTGGTCGACGTTGCTGTCGCGGCTGAGCGGCCAGCACGATGTCGTGATCGGCACGCCGGTGGCCAATCGCCAGCGCGCCGAAATCGAACCGCTGATCGGGTTCTTCGTCAACACGCTGGCACTGCGCGTCGACCTGTCGTCGGCTCCGAGCGTGGCCGAGTTGTTGGCGCAGATCAAGTCGACCACGCTCGGGGCCTACGCGCACCAGGATCTGCCATTCGAGCAGGTCGTCGAAATCCTGCAGCCCGAGCGCAGCCTGAGCCACAGTCCGGTGTTCCAGGTGCTATTGGCCTTGAACAACGTGCCTGCCGGCGAGGCTGCAACGCTTCCCGACTTGGCGCTGTCGGTCGTCGACGCTGCGCAGCAGACCGCGCAGTTCGATCTCGCGCTGTCGCTGACCGAAACAGCGGAGGGCCTGGTCGGCGGCCTGACGTATGCCGTCGACCTGTTCGACCGCGGCACCGTCGAGCGCATGCTGGACTGCTGGAAGACACTGCTCGAAGCGATGGTCGCAGGCGAGAATCAGTCCGTCGCGCGCTTGCCGCTGCTGTCGGCATCGGCGCGCGCGCAGGTGCTGACGGCGTTCAATGCGACGCAGTCGGCCTATCCATCGCACGAGACGATCCATGCCCAGTTCGAGGCGCAGGCGGCGCGAAACCCGGACGTCATCGCGGTGGAGTTCGACGGCGAGCAGTTGAGTTATGGCGAATTGAACCGCCGTGCGAACCGGCTTGCGCATCGCCTGATGCTGCTCGGGGTCGAACCCGACGCCCGGGTTGCGATCTGCGTCGAACGCAGCCTGGAGATGGTGGTAGGCGTGCTGGGTACGCTGAAAGCGGGAGCCGCCTACGTCCCGCTCGATCCCGCGTATCCGAACGAACGTCTCGCCTATGTCCTGGAAGACTGTGCGCCTGTGGCTGTGTTGACGCAGACGGCGTTGCGCGAACGCCTGCTTTCGCTGCATCTTGCGTCGTCGTCGGCAACCTGGCTGACACTGGACGACGCCGCGGTGCTGGCGGGCCAGCCTGATCATGACCCGTGCCCGCAGGGCTTGGCCTCGGATCATCTGGCCTACGTGATCTACACATCAGGCTCGACCGGCCGGCCGAAGGGTGTGGCGATGCCGCATCGGGCGCTGCGTAACCTGCTGGAATGGCAAGGTCTGCAGAGGTCTGAGGTTGTCGAGCATGAGCGCGTACTGCAGTTCTCCGCGCTCGGATTCGATGTCGCGTTCCAGGAGATGTTCTATACCCTGGGCTCGGGCGGATGCCTGATCCTGGTGAACGAAGCGATCCGGCAGGATCCGTTCGGACTGATCGGCTTCATCCAGGCTCATGCGGTGCAGCGCATCTTCCTGCCATTCGTGGCGCTGCAGGGGCTCGCGGCTGCCGTCGAGCATGCGCAAGTGGCCTTGCCGTCGCTGCGGGACGTGGTCACCGCCGGCGAGCAGCTGTTCGCCAATCCGGTGGTCAAGGCGTTCTTTGCAACGAATCCGGCCTGTCGGTTGCACAACCAATATGGCCCTACCGAAACCCACGTCGTCACTGCGTTGACGCTCTCCGGCGCGCCGGAGCAGTGGCCGGCGCTGCCGCCGATCGGCCGGCCGATCGCCAATACGCAGATCTACATTCTGGACGGGGCGGGGGAGGCAGTGCCGATCGGCGTGGCGGGCGAGATCCACATCGGCGGTGCCGGTGTTGCGCGCGGCTATTTGAACCGCCCGGACCTGACCGCCGAACGCTTCCTGGCCGATCCGTTCGCGCCAGACACCGGTGCGCGCATGTACAAGACCGGCGACCTCGGTCGCTGGCGGCCGGACGGCACCATCGAGTACCTGGGCCGCAACGACTTCCAGGTGAAGATCCGCGGCTTCCGGATCGAGCTGGGCGAGGTCGAGGCCAGGCTTGCCGCCTGTGCGAGCGTGCGCGAAGCGGTGGTCGTCGCGCGCGAGGACCTGGCCGGCGACAAGCGGCTGGTGGCGTATGTGGTGGCGCAGGATGGCGACAGTGCGCCCTCGATCGCCGCGTTGCGCGAGCAGCTGGCGCAGGACCTGCCCGAGTACATGATCCCCAGCGCGTTCGTGCACCTGCAGGCGCTGCCGCTGACGCCCAACGGCAAGCTCGATCGCAAGGCCTTGCCGGCCCCGGACCTGGACGCGGTCGCGAGCCGGGCCTACGAGGCGCCTGTCGGGGCGACCGAACAGGCGATCGCCGAGGTCTGGCAGGAACTGCTGGGACTCGAACGTGTCGGTCGCCACGATCACTTCTTCGAACTGGGCGGACACTCGCTGCTGGCGGTGCGGCTGGTGACGCGCCTGCGCGGCGCGCTGGGCGTGGACCTGGCGTTGCGCGACGTGTTCGCGCAGCCGACCCTGTCCGGGCTGGCGCGGGTCGCTTCCAGCGCGGAGGCGCCGACGCATGGCGCGATCGAGTCGGTGGACCGCAGCGCACCGCTGCCGCTCTCTTGGGCACAGCAGCGGCTGTGGTTCCTGGACCAGCTCGATCATGCCGCGGCGGCGGCCTACCATATCCCCGCCGCGTTGCGGTTGAGCGGGAAGCTGCACCGCGCCGCCTTGTGCGCGAGCCTGGACCGGATCGTGGCGCGGCACGAGAGCCTGCGCACGATCTTCGCCAGTGCCGATGGCCAGCCGCATCAGGTCATCGTCTCCGAAGACATCGGCTTCGCCCTGCTCGAACACGACCTGCGCGCGATGCCGGCATCGGCGCAGGCCGCGACGCTCGCCGAGCTGAGCGCCGAAGAGGCGCACGCGCCGTTCGACCTGGCGGCCGGTCCGCTGATCCGCGGCCGGCTGCTGCAGCTGGCCGACGATGACCACGTGCTGCTGGTCACCCAGCACCACATCGTCTCCGACGGGTGGTCGATTGCAGTGCTGATCCGGGAGCTCGGCGCGCTGTATGCGGCCTTCAGCCAGGGCGAGGCCGATCCGCTGGCGCCGCTGCCGATCCAGTACGCTGACTATGCGGCATGGCAGCGGCAGTGGCTGCAGGGCGACGTGCTGCAGCGGCAGATCGGCTTCTGGCGCGACCATCTGGCGGGGGCGCCGGCCTTGCTCGAACTGCCGACCGACCGGCCACGCCCGGCCACGCAGAGCTATCGCGGCGATGCGGTGGAGGTCCGCCTGGGGCAGGAGCTGACGGCAGCGTTGCACGCCTTGTCGCAGCGCCACGGCGTGACCCTGTTCATGACGCTGCTGGCGGGGTGGTCGGCGCTGCTGTCGCGCTTGAGCGGGCAGGACGAGGTGGTGATCGGCAGCCCGATCGCGAATCGGCAGCGCGCCGAGGTGGAACCGATGGTCGGCTTCTTCGTCAACACGCTGGCGTTGCGCGTGAAGCTGGATGCGGACCCGAGCGTGGCCGAGTTGCTGGCGCAGATCAAGGCGACGACGCTGGGCGCGTACGCGCACCAGGACCTGCCGTTCGAACAGGTGGTCGAAGCGCTGCAACCCGCGCGCAGCCTCAGTCACAGTCCGCTGTTCCAGGCTTCGCTAGATCTGCAGAATACGCCGCAAGGCGAGTTGCGGATGTCGGGGCTGATGTTGGCCATGCAGGAAACGCCAAGCCCGACGTCCCAGTTCGATCTGACCTTGTCACTGACCGAGCTGGATGGCGCGCTGTGCGGCGTGTTGAAGTACGCGACCGATCTGTTCGACCGTGCACGCATCGAGCGCCTGGCGGGCCATTTCGAGTTCCTGTTGCGGGCACTGGCGTCCGATCCGGCGCAGCGTGTCAGCGCATTGCCGCTGTTGAGCGACGCCGAGCGCCATCAATTGCTGGTGGCTTTCAACGCGACGGATGCCGATTATCCACGCGACGCATGCATCCACGCCTTGTTCGAAGCCCAGGTGCGGGAACGCCCGGACGCTGTGGCGGTCGCGTTCGAAGGCGAGCGCCTGAGCTATGACGAACTGAACCGGCGCGCGAACCGGCTGGCGCATCGACTAATCGCGCTCGGTGTGGCGCCGGGCAACCGCGTTGCGATCTGCGCCGAGCGCAATTCGGCGATGGTGATCGGCGTGCTGGGCATACTCAAGGCCGGCGGCGCCTATGTGCCACTGGACCCGGCGTATCCGGCCGATCGCCTGGCCTTCATGCTCGACGACAGCGCGCCGGTGGCACTGCTGGCGCAGTCCAACCTGTCAGGCCTGGCTGCCGCGTCACATGCTAACGGGGCCGCGCTTCCGGTGATTCTGCTGGATCGCGAGGAAACGCCGGCCGAGCATCCCACGTACGATCCGGTCGTGCCGGGCCTGACCTCGCACCATCTTGCCTACGTCATCTATACCTCGGGTACCACCGGGCAGCCCAAGGGCGTGATGGTGGAGCACCGCAGCCTGGTCAACTACGTCGTCGATGCGATGCGCCTGTTCGGCATCGTGCCTGGCGACATGGTGTTGCAGCAGAACTCCTTGAACTTCGACATATCGGTCGAAGAAATGCTGCCGGCCCTGTGCGGCGGCGCAGCCCTGGCGCCGACCAGCCGGATCTTCGGCAGCGACGACGAAGCAGCGCTGCCGCTCACCTTCGTGCACATCACCGCAGCGCATTGGCATACGCTGGTGACCCAATGGCAACGTGATCCGGGCCGAGCGCAGCGCCAGTTGCAGGGGCTGCGGCTGATCAACGTCACCGGCGACGCGCTGTCGACGCAGAAGCTGCAGGTCTGGGACGCGCTGCGCCCGCCCGCGTTGAAGCTCATCAACACCTACGGTCCCACCGAGACCACGGTCTCGTGCACGGCGGCGTACGTGCGCTACGATGAGTTCAACCAAGCGATGGCCAGCGCCACCATCGGGCGGCCACTGGCGAATACCCGGATTTATATCCTCGATGCGCATCTGCAGCCGGTGCCGCTGGGCGTCGCTGGCGAAATCTACATCGGTGGCGACGGCGTGACCCGCGGCTATCTGAACCGCCCGCAACTCACTGCCGAACGTTTCCTGCGCGATCCGTTCAGTGCGAACCCCACGGCACGCTTGTACAGGAGCGGCGATCGCGCACGTTATCGCGAAGACGGCAACATCGAATATCTGGGGCGCAACGACTTCCAGGTAAAGATCCGTGGATTCCGGGTCGAACCGGGCGAGATCGAAGCCAGGCTCGCGGCGTGCGCTGGCGTGCGCGAAGCGGTGGTGATCGCACGCGTGGGCCCGGCGGGCGACAGGCGTCTGCTCGCCTACGTCGTGCCGCACGACGGTGCGGCAGTGCCGGTGGCGGCATTGCGCGAGGAACTGCTGCAGGACCTGCCCGACTACATGGTTCCGAGCGCATTCGTGAGGCTGGATGCGTTGCCGCTGACACCGAACGGCAAGCTCGACCGCAAGGCGTTGCCGGAGCCCGATCAGGCCGCGCTGGCCAGCCGCGAGTACGAGGCACCGGTTGGCGATGCCGAATCCGCCGTGGCCGAGGTGTGGCAAGCGTTGCTGGGCGTGGAGCGCGTGGGACGTCAGGACCATTTCTTCGAACTCGGCGGGCATTCGCTGTTGGTGATCGGCCTGATCGAGCAGTTGCGCCGGCGCGGCTTCGGTACGGATGTGCGCACAGTGTTCATGGCGCCGACGCTGAGCGGCATGACGGCGCGGTTGTCTGGCGCTGTACCGGCACGGCGTACGGATGTACCCGCGAATCCGATTACCCAGGCGACCACGCGGATCACGCCGGAGCTGTTGCCGCTGGCACGCCTGACCCAGGACGAGATCGATGCCTTCGTCGCCGCCGTGCCCGGCGGGGTGGGAAACATCCAGGACGCCTATCCGCTGGCGCCGCTGCAGCAAGGCATCTTGTTCCATCATCTGCTCGAACGCGAAACCGGCGGCGACACCTATCTGTTGTGCACGGTCGCGGAATTCGACGAGCGCGCGCAGTTGGACGCGTTCCTGGCCGCGTTGCAGCGGGTGATCGATCGCCACGACATCCTGCGAAGCGCTGTGCATTGGGAAGGTCTAAGCAAGCCGGTGCAGGTCGTACAGCGGCGTGCGTCGCTGCCGGTGCACGAACTGGCGCTATCGGCGGACACGCCGGCATTGGCGCAGTTGCTGGCGCACACCGATCCGGGCCGGATCCGAGTGGATTTGCGGCGGGCGCCGCTCCTGGCTGCGCATGTCGTTCGCGACCCGGCCACTGGCCGTTGGCTGCTGGCGCTGCTGAACCACCACATGGTCTGCGATCATATCGCCCAGGATCTGATCCTGGCGGAAATCCAGACGCTGCTGGAAGGGCGCGAGGACGCATTGCCGCCGCCAATGCCGTATCGCGACTTCATCGCACGCACGATGGCGGTGCCGGAAGCCGAGCATGAGGCGTATTTCCGTGAGCGACTGGGGGACGTCGACGAGCCGACCGCGCCGTTCGGCGTGTTGAACGTGCAGGCTGACAGCGGCGGCAAGGTGGAAGAAGGGCGCCTGCGTCTCGACGACGCGCTGGCGAAGCGGATCCGCGACAGCGCACGGCGCGAGGGCGTGACGTCGTCGGTCCTGTTCCACGTCGCGTGGGCACAGGTGTTGGCGCAGTGCAGCGGCCGCGACGATGTGGTGTTCGGCACGGTGCTGTCCGGCCGCCTGCAGGAGACCGAAAGCACCGAACACGTGGTCGGCATGTTTATCAATACGTTGCCGATCCGCATCCGTCTGGCGGAGGCCAGCGTAGTCGACACTGTGCGCGAGACGTACCGGCAGCTGGGCGCCTTGCTGTCGCACGAACAGTCACCGCTGGCGCTCGCGCAGCGTTGCAGCGGCATCCAGGTGCCGCTGCCGCTGTTCACGGCGCTGTTCAACTACCGCCACAACCTCGACGACGCCGGTACGGTCGCGCCCGCGTGGGACGGCATGCGCGTGATCAGCGACGAGGTGCGCACCAACTATCCGTTGACGATGTCGGTGGACGATTTCGGGCAGGCCTTCGCGCTGGTGGTGCAATGCGGTGCGGGGATCGATCCGGAGCGGATGGTCGGGTATCTGGCCAAGGCTATCGAGGGGTTGGTGGATGCGCTCGAAGCCTCGCCGGCATTGCCGGTCCGTTCTGTGACGGCGCTGCCGGCATTCGAGCGCCAGCAGATGCTGTTTGCTTTCAACGCGACCGATACGGCATATCCGCATTTGGCGACGATCCACGGCCTGTTCGAAGCGCAGGCGGCGCGGCAGCCGGACGCGGACGCGCTGGAGTACGCCGGTGACCGGCTGAGCTACGCGGCGCTGAACCGACGCGCGAACGCGGTGGCGCATCGCCTGATCGCCATGGGCGTGACCCCCGGCGACCGGGTCGCGATCTGTGCCGAGCGCAGCCTGGCGATGGTGGTGGGCGTGCTCGGCGTGCTCAAGGCCGGGGCTGCCTACGTGCCGCTGGACCCGGCCTATCCGGCCGATCGGCTGGCCTACATGCTCGCCGACAGCGCACCGATGGCGGTGCTGACGCAAGCGGCGCTGCGCGCGCGGCTGCCGATGCTGGATGGACTCGACGTGCCGGCGATTGTGCTCGACGCGGAGGTCGACGACGCGGTGCTGGATGCCCCCAATCCCGTGGTCCCGAACCTGACCTCGCGCGAGGTGGCCTACGTGATCTACACGTCGGGCTCGACCGGCCAGCCGAAGGGGGTGATGGTCGAACACCGTTCGGCGGTGAACTTCTGGCAGGCGATGACGCGCACCACCCACCGCAGTTGCGGGCCGAACGCGCGGGTGGCCTTGAA
>NZ_JAYIQP010000008.1:0-190805 GCF_035026585.1 Xanthomonas sp. WHRI 7945 | reverse complement strand
AGGGGCTAAGCGGCTGTTCCCTTCTCCCACCGGGAGAAGGTGCCCCGCAGGGGCGGATGAGGGTACGGGCGTAGCCTTGTGCACCCAAACACCACGAGCCGCTTCGCGCCGGACCCTCACCCCAACCCCTCTCCCGGCGGGAGAGGGGCTAAGCGGCTGTTCCCTTCTCCCACCGGGAGAAGGTGCCCCGCAGGGGCGGATGAGGGTACGGGCGTAGCCTCGTGCACCCAAACACCACGAGCCGCTTCGCGCCGTACCCTCACCCCAACCCCCTCCCGACGGGAGAGGGGCTAAGCGGCTGTTCCCTTCTCCCGCCGGGAGAAGGTGGCCCGCAGGGGCGGATGAGGGTACGGGCGTAGCCCCGTGCACCCAAACACCACGAGCCGCTTCGCGCCGTACCCTCACCCCAACCCCTCTCCCGACGGGAGAGGGGCTAGGCTGTGCTCCATTCGTGGTGCGGTTGTTGGTCAAACCCTTGTATCTATAGCCGGTCTTGTGCGGGGCGTTTTGTTTTGGGGAGGGCCCGGATGGGGCGCTTGCCGGCGTGGCGTATCGCGCGTTCTGCGGGTAGGGTGCCGGATGTCGCCATTGCCGTTGGACGGATGCCGTGGAGCTTTCTCCCAGTCTTGAATTGAAGGTGTTCGTGCCGGCGCGGGACTTTGCGCTGTCCATGGAGTTCTATCGCGAGGTGGGATTCGTGGCCGAGCCGCTTGGCGACGGGCTCGTCTGTTTCCGTCACGGCGAGCGCTGTGCGTTCCTGCTGCAGGATTTCTACGAGCAGGCGCTGGCGCACAACCTGATGCTGCACCTGTGGGTGGAGGATGCCGATGCCTGGTGGCGGCGGCTGGATGCCGCCGATCTGGCCGGCCGCTACGGCGCGCGCGTCGGCGTGCCGGAGGATCGGCCCTGGGGCATGCGCGATTTCACCCTGCACGATCCGGGCGGGGTGCTGTGGCGGATCGGTCACGATCTGCCGGGCTGATCGCGCTGCGCATCGCCTTCGCTGCGCCGTCCATGCCAGGCCGTCGGGGCTGCCCCGCCGTTGCGGCGGTTCGCATGGTGTCGGGGCTCACATGGCCGCATGCGGTCGGGTTCGCCGTTGAGTCGTGCCTGTACCGTGCCCGGCGGGTTCGGGTCGAAACGTAAGAATCATTGCGCTGACGCGCGGATCGCCGACGATGTGAGCCGGTTCATTGCGTTGGCACCGCCGAAGACGGCAAGCTTGCGTCATGTCCGAACCGCTCAGATCCATTCATGTCGTCGCCGGGGTGATCACCGATGCCCGTGGCCGTATCCTGCTGGCCCGGCGTACCGAGGGGCGCGATCTTGCCGGGCTGTGGGAATTCCCTGGTGGCAAGCGCGAGCCGGGCGAGACCTCCGAGCAGGCGCTGGTGCGCGAGCTGCAGGAGGAGCTGGGCATCGAGGCGACGGTCGGCGCGCCGCTGATGGAAGTGCCGCAGCGCTACCCGGACAAGCGGCTGCGCCTGGAGATGCGCCAGGTGCTGTCGTGGAAGGGCAGCGCGCGCGGCCGCGAGGGTCAGGCGCTGACCTGGGTGACGCCCGACAAGCTGTGCCGCTACGCGATGCCGCCGGCCGATCAGCCGGTGGTGGCGATGCTGCGCCAGCCCGATCGCTATCTGGTGACGCCGGAGCCGGTCGAGCCCGAGCGCTGGCTGGCGGCGCTGGAGCGCGCGCTGGACGGCGGCGTGCAACGTGTGCAACTGCGCGCGCGCAGCCTGCCGGCGGAGCGCTGGCAGCCGCTGGCGCGGGCCGCAGCGGCGCTGTGCGCGGCGCGCGGCGTGCAGGTGCTGGTCAATCGCGATCTGCTCCTGGCGCAGGAGCTGGGCGTCGGGGTGCATCTGGGGTCGGAACAACTGTCGCAGTTCGATGCCCGTCCGCTGCCGCCGGGGCACTGCGTCGCCGCGTCCTGCCATACCGTGGAAGCGTTGCAGGCGGCGCAGCGGCTCGGCTGCGATTTCGCGGTGGTCGGCCCGCTGGCGGCCACCGCCAGTCATCCCGGCGCCGCGGCACTGGGCTGGGACGCCTTCGAACGGCTGCGCGAGGAAGTGGCGCTGCCGCTGTATCCGATCGGCGGCCTGCTGCCGACCCAGATTGCCGAAGCGCGCCGCCATGGCGGCCAAGGCATCGCCGCGATCCGCGGGCTGTGGCCGGTGGACGTGGACGTGGACGCCGCTTGATCGGGTGGCGCTGGCGCCGCAGCGCGCGCGATGCGAGGTGAGGCGGTCGCGGCTTGTTGCGTGGTGCAAGGTTGGGCGACGCAGTGCGCGCCGATCGCGGCCGTTGCTTGTGCGTGCGCGGCGTGTAGCGCCCCGGTCAAGCTACTGCCGCCACTTGTGGAGCGGCTGCAGTCGCGACGGGGCCTTCTCGGTAACGCCCGTCGCGACTGAAGTCGCTCCCACATCAGGGCGTGGATTGCGGAACCCAAGTCGGGAATGCGCTAGAAGCTGATCCAGAAGCAGTTGTACTGCCGGCGCAGGCTGAGCACCGTCGAGGTCGGCGTCGCGCTGCCGCCGAGGGTCTGCTCCAGGCGCAACGCGGTCGCGCGTGCGCGCGGCGGCGTGGCGGCAGCGTCAGGCACAGCATCGGTGGCGGTGGGCGCTGCTGCAGGTGTGGCGCCGGCTGCGGGTTGCGGTTCGGCGCCGGGCGCGGTGTCGGCCGTTGCCGGGATGGTGGACAGCGGCGCCTGCGCTGACGGCAGCACCGGCACGATCGCGACCAGCGGGCGCTGGACGATCGCGTCGAGGCGATCGAGGATGCGTCGCGCCGCCTCGTCCGAGACGCCGTTCCACCAATACAGCGTGGACAGGCGATTGATGTCGCGTGCGTCCACCGCAGTGCGGATCTGCTGCGCCAGTTCGCTGAGTCGGCGCACGCACTGCGGCCGGTACAGGCCGCTGGCGCCTTCGCTGGCGGCACTGGGCGCGGCCCGCGGCGGCAGCCGGTCGATCGCGCCGAGGTCCTCGCAGCGGCGATCGCTGAACACCGTGGCGCCGTCGGCGCCGGTGCAGCGATTGACCTGCTGCGCGGCGGCAGGCGCGGTGCACAGGCAGAGCAACAGGAGGATCGACGAGGGCGCGCGCATCGCGTCAGCCTAGCCGTACGCCTGGTGTCTGGGAAGCTGCCGCAGGGGGGCGCAAGCGCGGCAACGTGGGGCGAGGCACGGTGCTGTGGGATGTGCATCGTCCCGACCTTTCGCGAGGCGGGGGTCTGGCCGTTTCTCTCGTCGCGACTGAAGTCGCTCCCACAGTGCGTTCGGCACGGCGGAGCAACACGGCTGTTGTAGGAGGGGCTTCAGCGCCGACCGGTTGCGAAGTCGGCCAGGTTTCCGACTCCGTTTGTCGCGGCTGAAGCCGCTCCTACACGGAATTCGGCGAGGTGAAGCAGCACGGCTGTTGTAGGAGGGGCTTCAGCCCCGACCGGTTCCGAAGCCGGCCAGGTTTCCGACTCCGTTTGTCGCGGCTGAAGCCGCTCCTACAGGTAACTCGGTGAGGTGAAGCAGCATGGCTTTGTAGGAGGGGCTTCAGCGCCGACCGGTTGCGAAGTCGGCCAGGTTGCCGACTTTGTTTGTCGCGGCTGAAGCCGCTCCTACAGGGAAGCGGCCAGGTGCCGCAGCGAGGCGTCTTGTGGGAAGGACTTCAGTCCCGACGCTGTCCGCCATCGGGATGCCTGCCGCCTCGCCGATGGCCATGAACGTCGCAGCGCAGATGCGCGTGCCAGCGGCGGACGGCGCTTACGCCAATCGCGACAGCACGCCGACGGTGGGCTTGGCCAGGTTGAGCGTGTAGAAGTGCAGCGACGGCGCGCCGCCAGCGAGCAGGCGTTCGCATAGCGAGGCGACCAGGTCGGCGCCGAACTCGCGGATCGCGTCGGCATCGTCGCCGTAGGCCTGCATGCGCTTGCCGATCCAGCGCGGGATCTCGGCGCCGCACTGCTCGGAGAAACGCCGCAGCTGGCTGAAGTTGGAGATCGGCATGATTCCCGGCACGATCGGGATCTGCACGCCGAGCTTGCGCACCGCATCCACGAAAGCGAAATAGGCGTCGGCGTTGTAGAAATACTGGGTGATCGCGGCATCGGCGCCGGCATCGACCTTGGCCTTGAAGTGGCGCAGGTCGCTCAACGCGTCGCTGGCCTGCGGATGCGTCTCCGGATAGGCGCCGACCTCCAGGTGGAAGGCATCGCCGTGCTCGGCGCGGATGAAGGCGATCAGGTCGGCGGCGTAGCGCAGGTCGCCGGGATGGCCCATGCCCGAGGGCAGGTCGCCGCGCAGCGCGACCAGGCGCCGGCAGCCGATCGCGCGGTACAGCTTGAGCAGTTCGCGGATCTCTTCGCGGCTGCCGCCCACGCACGACAGGTGCGGCGCCGCCTCGAAGCCATGATGCTGCTTCAGGTGGCGCACCGTTTCGGAGGTGTAGCTCAGCGTCGAGCCGCCGGCGCCGAAGGTGCACGACACGTACTCCGGCGCGTAGGCCTTCAGGCGCGCGGCGGTGCGGTCCAGCTGCGCGCGCTGTTCGTCGGTCTTGGGCGGGTAGAACTCGAAACTGATGGCGGTCATGGGCGCGGCGCGTCAGGTGATGCGTGGAGTATATCTCTTCATCCGGATGGATGTTCACGGGCGTGGCCTGTGTGCCTCGGCGACGCGTCGGGGCCTGCACGGCTGGAGCGATCCGGCGGCCGCGCAATCGGCGTGCCGGTCGATTGGCTGCCGCGTCCGCGGGCGGCGCTTGCTTGCAGGACCCAGCGACCCAGCCGCGCAGGCGCGCCATCCGGTCGCGCCTGCGCCGCTTCCACGTTCCGGGCGTTTGCCGTCCAATGACGGATCGATCGTCGGCTCGCCCACCGCCGTCACGCGCCCGCCGACGTCAACGCTTCCACATCCGTGCCTGCCGCGGCGGCAGGCTGAAGGTGTAGCTGCTGCTGGAAATGCGCACCACGTTGCCCGAGCCGAGCGCGTCGCTGTAGTCCACGTTCCAGCGCAGCACGCTGCCGTTCATCGCCACGGCGGTAGTGACGGTGGTGCCGCACTTGTTGATGCCGACGATGCCCAGGTCGCCGCGGCGGAACAGCAGATGGCAGGCGTCGTGCGACAGCACCTGCATGTCGCTGCCCTGGGCGGCGTTGTGGAAGCCGATCATGCGCTTGAGGTCGTCGCGCTGGTAGGCGTTCACCCAGCGGTTGTCGCCGCTCTCGTTGTTGTCCGAGTACACCATCGGCACGCCGCCGTCGCGGCCGAGCAGATACGCGTAGGCCAGGGTTTCGTCGACCGGATCGAGGATCGCGTAGCGGAAGCCGGCGTTGTTGGGAATGTCGTGGGTGACCGCGAAAGTCACCGCGCGGCTGCCGGGCAGCGCCTGGCCGTAGGCGCCGGGATCGACCAGGCCATCCATGCTGCCGCCGAACGCAAAGGCGTTGCGGATCGAATTGAACAGCGGGAAATCGTAGGCCGCGTGCGGCGTCGCCTGCAGGTAGGGCGCGAGAAATTGGTCGTAGTCGGCCGTGCCGGCGCCGCCGGTGGTGATGACCTCGCCGAACACGTGCACGCCGGAGCGGATGCCGGCGTCGAGTACCGCGTTGAGATGGTCGAAGGGCATGTGCTTGGCCGCGTCGATGCGGAAACCGGTCACGCCCAGCGTCTTCAACGCCTGCAGATAGCTGCGCTGCTGCTGTACCACCCAGGCGTTGCCGACCAGGTCGGGCAGGCCCGGATCGCTGCCGCCGCCGCAGATGCGGTAGGTGCGGACCTGGTAGGCATTGCCGTAGTCGGCGATGCACTGCGCCGGGCCGAAATCGCCGGCGCCGAGGACGTTCGCCGACAGGTCGCCGAACAGCCGCAGCGATGCGTAGTGCGATGGGTTCGCCGCGTACTGCGACAGCACCGCGCTGCCCGGGTAATTCAGGTCCGGGCGCGTCGCCGCTTCGTTGGCCATGTGGTTGAGCACCACGTCGGCATAGGTTTCCACGCCGACGTCGGCCAGCGCTTGCACCATGCTGGCGAAGTCCTCGGTGTCGCCGAGCGGGTTGTCGATCACGCGCATGTCCTGCGGCTGGTAGCGCGCCCACCACTCGCTGCCCTGCGAGCGATAGGCCGGCGCCACCATCACCTTGTGGTAGCCGGCGGCAGCGATCTGCGCCGCGCGCGCTTCCACGGTGGCGTAGGGCCAGTTGAAGGCGTGCAGGATGGCGTCGGCCTGGGCGCTGGCGGTGGCCAGGGTCAACAACAGGCCGACAAGCAACATGCGCCAGCGTGGCGGGCGCGGCGGGACGATCGGAGCGGCGGGCAGGTCGCGCATCACACGGGTCTCCTTGGTGGAAGTGCGCAGGCGACGTGCCTGCGCGTCGGCCCTGCTTCCCATCGCGGCGGCAGCGGCGCTGGGAATGCAGCGGTGAGCGATGCTAAGCGCGCATCGCGGCGCAACATGGATGCGCTACATACGTATTCATTGCAGTGCCGGTCGAAAGCGGGATCGGTATCCGGTTCTGTCGGTTCGGCTGCGCGTCATGGCGCGGTGTTCCTGCGCGGGCCCATGGGCAGGCGGATACGTTTGCGTGCTGTCCGGCGAGTGCGTTGCGCTGTTCCCCGATGGGCCGCGCTGCATATTGCGGCAAGGTTGGAGATGCGATTGGCTGCATGCATTCGGTCGCACGCGTGGTCTTGGCCGTCGCGCGACATGTTGCGGTCGATACGGCGCCGGCGGCCACGGCACCTCAACGCAGACATGCGTTGTCTCGCGCGCCGATCCACCTTGCGCTGCGCAAGACGGCCAGGTTTTTCCGATGCTAAAGTCACTCGCATCACCTGCACACGTGGACCGCACCATGACATTCGATGCCTTCTATCCCATCGGTACGCCTGGCACGCCGTGGGGGCCGGCGGAAAAAGCGGCCTGGCTTTCGCGGCAGCGCCGGCAACGCAGCTACCAGGCGGACGTCGTGGCGGCGATCGAGCGCCTGCGCGAGCTTTGGGATGTCGTCGAATACGGCGTGCTGGCGTATGCCGAAGAGCGTCATCCGCTGCTGGCGCTGCGCAGCCGCGGATGGGACGACGCGCTGCCGTGCATGCTTGTGACCGGTGGCGTGCACGGCTACGAGACCAGCGGCGTGCACGGCGCGCTGCAGTTCGCGCAACGCCACGCGGACGATTACGCCGGCCGCGCCAACCTGCTGGTGGCGCCGTGCGTGAGCCCGTGGGCCTACGAGCGGATCCACCGCTGGAACGCGGACGCGATCGATCCGAACCGGTCGTTCCGCGAAGACAGCCCGGCGCAGGAGTCGGCCGCGCTGCTGCGGTTGGTCGCGCCGCTGCGTGGGCGGATCGCGATGCACATCGACCTGCACGAGACCACCGACAGCGACGAGTCCGAATTCCGGCCGGCGCTGGCCGCGCGCGATGGTGTCGCCTACGAGCCCGATGGCATTCCCGACGGTTTCTACCTGGTCGACGACAGCGAGAATCCACAACCGGCGTTCCAGCAGGCGGTGATCGCGGCAGTGGAGCAGGTGACGCATATCGCGCCGGCCGATGCCGAGGGCAAGATCATCGGCTCGCCGGTGGTGGCGCATGGCGTCATCCGCTACCCGATGAAGAAGCTGGGGTTGTGTGCGGGCATCAGCGACGCGCGCTACACCACGACCACCGAGGTCTATCCCGACAGTCCGAGCGCCACGCCCGAGCAGTGCAATGCCGCACAGGTGGCGGCGGTTCGTGCGGCGATCGACTATGCGTTGGCGCATCCAGCGGAGTCGCGTCGCGACTGAAGTCGCTCCCACAAGGGGGCTGCAATAGACGAGGCATGTGGCGGATGAGTACGTTGCTTGCCTGCGCGATGGCGGACGTCGCAGCGCCACGCCGGCTTTTGGGTGGAACGGATT
This sequence comes from Xanthomonas sp. WHRI 7945, assembly GCF_035026585.1. NCBI lineage: Bacteria > Pseudomonadati > Pseudomonadota > Gammaproteobacteria > Lysobacterales > Lysobacteraceae > Xanthomonas > Xanthomonas sp. WHRI 7945. Next base: position 182,915 of record NZ_JAYIQP010000008.1, on the reverse strand, counting down.
CAAGCGCAATGCCTTGCCGGCAGCGCGTCGGAATTGGCATTCCTCCTGCAGAAACAGCGTGAACGGTCGGCGTTGCGCAATGCCATGCTCTTCGGCTGCACAGCCGAAGTCGTCCGCAGTGTCCATCGCCTGCCGGGCGCGCTACGCTTGCCCGCTCCTCGCGTCCGTCACCGCCATGTCCATCGTCCTCACGCCCTTCGCCCGCACCCGTCTGTTCCCGCGCGATCGCCGCCGCAACGCGATCCAGGATTGCGCGCCCGAGCAGTTCGAGCGTCACCTCAACGACAGCGCGCCGCTGCAGGTGCTGGACGGCTACGCGCCGTTCTGCAAGTTGCACGTGCATCCCAACTGGACGTCCACCCGCTGCCTGACCGTGCCGATCACCGAGGCCAATCGCCACCTGCTGCGTTCCGGCTACGAAGCGCGCAGCAGGGAGGAGTTGCCGGTGTTGGTGCGCTGGTTCGAAGGCGTCGAGCCGCCGGTCGCCACGTACCTGCTGCCGATCCTCTACAGCCGCGAGCAATTGGCGCGCGAAGGCGCACCGATCGAGGCCGAGTGGGGCGTGGTCGGCTGCCTCTATACGGCCGAGCCGCAGGAGATCCCGATGGCGCCGATCACCATGCTGCGCAACGCGCTGGGCGTGGAGGAGGGCGGCTCGGGCGTGGCGCTGGACCGCGAGGCCTATCGGCGCAGCGTGGCGTTCTGGGAGCGCAACGCGAACTGGCGGCCGTAGCCACGCGCCGGCGTCGCAGTAGCGAGCGGGTGTGTGATTGCCAGCGGCCCGCCGTCGACAGGCGCAAGCTCGCCGCATGCGCGCTCAGCGCAGCACGGGATTCGCCCAGACCACCAGCGGCGGCAACTCGCCGGCCGGCACTGCGTCGGCAGCGGCGACCAACTCGAGCACGCTGACGTTGCCGAGCGGCAGTTCGACGGCGACTGCCGCATCGCCACTGCGCATCGGCGCGCTTTCGTACAGGAGCCTGGCGTCGCCGTAGATGCGGAACACGGTGGTACCGGTACCGCGCGCGGCGCTGTCCTGCAGCCCGAGCGAGGTGTTGAACTTGGAGAACTCGCCCCGGGTGAGGATTTCCAGCCGCGAATCGGCATGGGCGCCGATGCCATACGCGTATGCGCTGCCGCCGATCTTCAGCGGCTGGCCATACGGCGTGACGTCGGCGCGCGGCGTGCCGGAGGCGGCGTTCAGCACGGTGGCGTAGCTCGGCAGACCGTCGGCGGCGACATGGATGCGCGCGGTCATTTCGCTCAGCAGGGTCGCGTCCGCTTCGACCGGCGTGCCCTTGACCTTGAGCATCACCGCGGCATGCGGCGCCAGCGAATAGCGCAGCGGGCCCTGGTGTGACGGCAAGTCGCGGCGGCGCCACAGATCGCGTACCGCCAGAGGCGTGCTGGCGGCCAGCTTCATCTGCCGCGCATCGACCTGCGCCACGGCCGCGGTGTCGCCGCGATTGAACAGCAGCACCGCGCGTTCGCCGCGTGCGGTCAACGGCTTGACCAGCACCTGCACCGGCGCAGCGTCGACCACCAGCGTGGCCTGGTTGCCGGCCGCATCCTGGTTGACCGCGATCACCTCGGGATTGCGCAGCAGCTCGATCAGCGGATCCGGCGCTCGGGTCAGGTCGAACCCCAGCAGCAGCGGCGCGGACAGCATCGCCCACAGCGAGAAATGGGTGCGCGCTTCGGTGAGGTGCGCGGCGTCGAACGCGCCCAGGCCGACCGCCAGCATGTCCGGATCGTTCCAGCGGCCCGGGCCGGCGTACAGCTCGCGCCGCGAGGCCGAATCGAAGTTGTGCAGCATGCTATCCCACGTCGGCTCGATGTCCGGACTGGTGCGCCACAGGTGGCCGTGGCTGCCGCCCCAGTCGCGCACGCCGGCCTCGCCCCATGGGCAGATCGACAGCACGTAGTCGTTGTCGGGATTCAACGCGGCCAGCAGCCGGCCGATGCGCGCGTAGTGCGTCTCCACCGCATCGCGGTCGCTGCGCACGGCGTCGCCGCGCACGATCAGCGGGCGCAACGCGCGCTGGCCGGAATCGCGCACCGGCACGCTGTCGGCAGCGAAGTCGGCCAGGCCGCAGGCGTCCACCTTCAGGTAGTCGAAGCCCCAGTCCTGGAACATGGTCTTCAGGTCGGAGGATTCGAAGCCCTGCAGGCCGATCTCGCGTTCGGCCACGCTGCCCACCGGCAGGTTGGGACTGGTGCGGTCGAACGCCTGCGAGCAGGCGTTGCGTCCGGCGTCGGTGTACAGGCCGGCCTTGAAGCCGCGGGCATGCAATCCATCGGTCCAGGCGCGGAAGCTGGTGCCGCCGTCGCCGGTCCTGGCGATGGGGAACATCGAGGTGCGGATCGCGATCTCGCCGCTGGCGCGCCGCTGCAACCACCAGCCGTCGTCGATGTTGATGTAGCGGTAGCCGGCCTGCTGCAGGCCGCGGCGCTGGATGGCGTCGACCACCGACAGGATCCGCGCCTGGTCGACGTCGGTGCGAAAGGCATTCCACGGATTCCAGCCCATCGGCGGGGTGACGGCCGCGCCGTGGCCGTACACGCTGAAACGGCCGCTGGGTTGCAGGGCGTCGGGGCGCTGCGCCGCGCCCGCGGCGGCGGCGAGGGTGCAGAGCAGGGCGGCCAGCAGCGGGCGTTTCATCGGCGTGTCCTTGGCGGACGCGGTCGGCGTCCGCAGCGGTGCTTCAGCGGGATGGAATGGCGGCCAGTTGCCGCGCGTAGAGCGCGGCCCCGTAGTGCGGTGCGTGCAAGGGCGCGCGCAGTTCGAAGCCGCGAGCGGCCGCGCCCAGCGCCAGCCGGAACGGGCGCATCAACAGATCGCCGGCGCTGAACGCGCCGCCGGAATACGACACCGGCACCGGCTCGCCTGCGTCGAATCCGAGCGCGCCGTGCAACGCCACCGCGATCGCCGCCAGCTCGCGGCCGGCGCGTTCGAAGATCGCCGCGGCCACCGCGTCGCCCGCCTGCGCGGCGCGCGAGACCAGCGGCGACAGCCTGGCCAGGTCGCCGCGGGTGCCGACGCCTTCGCCATAGACGTGCGCGCAGATGTCCAGGTCGTGCCCGCCCAGTTGGAAATGCTCGCGCAGCAGCGCATGCAGCGGACCGCGCGGCAGACGCCCGTCGCTCATGCGCGAGAACGCGTTCAGGCCCTGGATCGCGATCCAGTAGGCCGAGCCTTCGTCGGAGAATGCCTCGCCCCAGCCGCCGCAGCGCGCGGCGGCGGCGCCGCGCCGGCCGTAGCCCATCGAGCCGGTGCCGGCGATGATGTTGATGCCGTCGGCGCAGGCCAGCGAGCCGGCCCAGCCGCAGACCATGTCGTTGTCGCAGGCGTAGCGGTCGTGGCCCAGCACCTGCGCCGGGATGCCCTGCAGCGCGGCGGTGGCGCGGCTGTCCTCGCCGTAGGCGGGCAGCCCGAAGAAGGCCTGCGCGATATCGGCCGGGCTGCGCTGCAATTGGCCGAGCACCTGGCCGATGCCGTCGGCCAGGGTGGCGCGGACGCCGTCCAGGCCCACCTGCGGGTGATAGGTGGTGCCCAGCTGCGCCTCGGCCAGCAAGACGCCGTTGGCGTTGATCGCGGCGAAGCGGGTCTTGCTGCCGCCGCCGTCGACGCCGAGGTAGAGCGCTGCGCTCATGCGTCCAACGCGTACAGACGCACGCCCTGCACGACGCGGTTGACCACCCCGGATGGATTCGGGTTGTCCGGGGTCACGCCCATCGCGCGCGAGGTCAGGAACGCGAACAGCTGCGCGGCGGCGATGTACGGCCACAGCAGGTCCGCGTCCGCGGCTGCGTGCATGCCGGCAACTGCGAGCGTGTCCGCGTCCAGGCCCGGGCGCGGCTGCGCGGTGATCTCCACGACGCGGGCGGCGCAGCCGTCGCGGCGCAGTTCGTCGAGCAGGTCGTGATCGTAGCGGCGCGTGTAGGGGTCGTTGGACACGAATACCACCACCAGCGTGCGCGCGTTGACGAAGGTCTTCGGACCATGGCGAAACCCCAGCGGCGAGTCGTAGCAGGTAGCGACCGCGCCGTTGGTGAGCTCGCCGAGCTTGAGCGTGGCCTCGCGCGCCAGGCCCTGCAGCAGGCCGCTGCCCAGGTACACCACGCGCTCGAAGCCGCCGCGCGAGAGCGTTTCCAGCAACGGCCGCGCATGCAACAGCACCGCGTCGACGGCGCGGCCGATCGGGCCGATGCGGGCATCGAGCGCGCCGGCCGGCAGCAGCGCCGCCAGGGTGGCGTACATCATGCAGCTGAAGCTGGAGGTCATCGCGAAGCTGACGTCATGGGTTTCCTGCGGCAGCAACAGGGTCATGGCCTTGGCCACCGGCGCGCGCGCCAGCGCGCCGTCGCGGTTGCAGGTCACCACCAGGTGGCGCACGTCGGCGACCAGCGCTTCGGCCAGGTCCACCGCGGCCAGGCTCTCGGGGCTGTTGCCGGAGCGGCCGAAGGAGATCAGCAGCAGCGGCTGCGCCGGATCCAGGTACAGCTGCGGTGCGCAGACGATGTCGGTGGTGGGCACCGCGTCCACGCGCGCGGCCAGCACGCGGTCCAGCAGCGGGGCCAAGCACTGGCCGATGTAGGCGGAGGTGCCGGCGCCGGTGAGGATCACCCGTGCGCGCGGGTCGTCGGCGATCGGTGCGGCGAAGGCCTGCAGCTGCGCGTGCAGTTCGGCGACCAGCGCGTGGGTGCGTTCGAGCATGCGCGGCTGCTGCGCGATCTCGCGCGCGGTCCACAGGGCGCCGCTGGCGTCCAGTTCGGATTCGGCAATGCCGAGGGCATCAGGAGGGGTCATGGGCATGGCATGCATGGTGATAGTCGTCGAGAACGGCACTGACGTGGGCCATGACCAGGGACTGCGGATCGCGCGTCGCGGTCCCGGTACGGATGGCGTGCAATGCGTGGGGGAGATACTGGCCGAGGAGCGGCAGTGGCGGCGGATCGGCGCGCAGGTTGTCGAACAGGCGCACGCGCGCCTGCTCGATCTCCGCATCCGGCCAGTAGTAGCGGATGCGGTCGCTGAGGCTGTACTGCAGGTCGATGGCCAGGCCGCGGCCCTGCCCGTGGTAGTAGCGCTGCCAGTAGCCGGGTGCGGCCTGCATGCGGCGCACGGTCACCTCGCGCAGGTTGGCGCGCTGGCTGGCGTCGATCCATTCGCGTTCGATCGCGTCCAGCGCCCACAACGCTTCGCGCAAGGCGAAGGTCAGCCCGGGGCCGACCTTGAGGATGGCGAAGTGGTCGCGCACCAGCGCGTCCAGCGCCGCGCGCGTCTGGTAGTCGGTGGAGTGCGCCTCGAACACCATGCCCGGCACGGCGGTCACCGCCTGGCTCAGGTCGCGCGCCTTGCCGCTGTCGTAGTCGATGACCGCGTGATGGTCGAATTCCACGCCCGGTTGCACCACCGAGGCGATGACGCGGGTCCAGGCGTCGTCCAGCCCGGCCTGCGCGAACGCGCTGCGGTGCGCTTCGATGGTGGCCAGCGCCGCGTCCGGCGTGGTCAGTGCCAGGCCGTCGATCGCTTCGGTGGCGCCGCCGGGCACCGGCACCTCGGTGCCGATCACGTACACCGGTGCTTCGCCGCCCGCCTGCGCCCACGCGTCTTCGGCGGCGCGGCACAGGCGCACCGCGCGGCGCACGATCTCCGCTTCGGGCAGCGGCTCGGGGTCGCCGCTGCAGGCCATCGAGCAGTCCAGGTGGATCTTGCGGAAGCCGGCGGCGACGTACGCGGCGACCATGACCTCGGCCTTGTCCATCGCCGCGGCCGCGTCCAGCGCCGTCCACGGGTTGGGGCCGAGATGGTCGCCGCCCAGCGCGATGCGGCCGCGTTCGAAGCCGACCCGGTCGGCGATGGCGTACACGAACGCGACGAAGTCGGCCGGGCGCATGCCGGTGTAGCCGCCGTCCTGGTTGACCTGGTTGCAGGTCGCCTCGAACAGCACCAGCGCCTGACCGCTGCGCTGCGCGTGGCGCAGTCCGGCTTCGACGACGAGGGGATGGGCCGAGCAGATCGAGGTCACGCCGATGGCGTGGCCTTGCCGATGCCGCGCGATCAGGTCGAGCAGAGCGTGCATGGAAAATCCAGTCAGGGGGGAGAGGGCGGTTGCGGCGTGCGCTCGGGTTCGAGCACCAGCAGCAGCGAGGCGACCAGCGCCAGCACCAGGCCGACCGCCTTCAGCGGACCGGGCACGACGCCGGCGAACAGCAGCGCCAGCGTCGCGGTGACCAGCGGTGCGCCGGCATTGCTCAGCGGCGCCACGACGATGGCCTTGCCGTAGCGGAAGGCGTAGACCAGGGTCACCGCGCCCACCGCGTTGAGCAGCTGGATGGCGGCGGTCATCCACGGCCCGTCCAGCCCGGTGTTGATCGGCTGCCGCCAGTCGGTCATCGCCAGCGCCACCGGCGCCAGCAGCAGGGCGCCGAGCGTCATGTAGGCGAAGATGCTGTCCGCGCGCACGCTGTCGTTGGCCAGCTTCATGAAGAAGGCCTGCACGCCCCACGCCAGCATGATCAGCAGCGACTGCAGGAACCAGCCCAGCCCGGCGCCGCTGCCGCGGCCGAACGACAGGTCCAGCAGCGGCAGGGCGAGCAGCGCCAGCACGATGCCCAGCGTGCCCTGCCAGCCGGTGCGCTCGCGCAGCAGCAGGAACGACAGCGCGATGGTCACCACCGGCGACAGCGAGATGATCGGGAACACGAAGTACGCCGGGCCGATGGTCAGCGTGTGGAACAGCAGCATCTGCCCGCCGGCGCCGAGCAGGCCGATGGTCAGGCCGTAGCCGATCGCCCTGGGCGAGCGCTCCAGCTGCCAGCCGTTGCGCCACAGCAGGTACAGCGCCGGCGGCAGCATGGTCAGCGCCCACACGCAGTACACCAGCGTGTCGGGGAAGCCGTGCGCCGCCGACAGCGGCGACAGCGCGCCCCAAAACCCCCACAGCACCACCGTGGTCAGGGCGAAGACCAGCCAGGGGCGGCGCCGCGCGGTCGGCGTCGGTTCCGCGCTCATGCCGGATCCCTGGCCGGCGTGGCCTGCAGCAACAGGAAACGCTCGAAGCGAGCGGGCAGGAACGCATGCGCGGCATCGACCACGCCGAGGTCGCGTTCGTTGAACAGATCGCGTACCTGCCAGCGGCCCGGCGCCAGGCCGCGCAACTCGACCTTGCCGTCCCACTGTGGCGCATAGAACGTGTAGTACTGCGCGCCGTCCTTGCGGATCGCATGCGCTTCGGGCTTGTCGAAGCCGATGTCGTACAGCGTGCCCAGATACTCGCCCTTGGGCAGCATGTGGGTCTTGTACAGCTCCACCCACTTGCGCCACAGCGCTTCGCGCTCGGGCGTCAGCACGAAACCGCCCGGCGGCAGCGGCACCGACGGATGCTCGGTGTCCTTGGGCCAGGTGAACTTGCTGGAGATCACCGCGCCGATGCCGACGCTGGAGGCGAAATCGTCGCGGTTGTCCGACAGTTCCACATGATCGCCGGCGTAGCTGCTGCGCGCGCCGATCAGCGCCTTGATCGACTTGCCCTTGCTGCGCACCTGCCACGACGACAGCGGGTCCGAGGACGGGTACTGGTCGGTGGCCGGCAGGTTGTGGAACGCGAAGGCGGTGCCGCACGGGCACAGTTCCACCACCGCCTGCGGATTGGCCTGGTGCGCGGCGCGATAGATCGCATCCCAGAACTTGGCCAGGCCTTCGACCGAGTCATTCGGGCTGGCGTGGTGGTGCGCGGGGTTGTAGCAGGGCGCGACCGCGTTGAGATGCTGGCCGTCGAGCTTGATGCCTTCGAAGCCCCAGTCGCCGATGGCCTTCTTCACCAGCGCCACGTAGAAGTCGATGGTCGGCTGGTAGGCCGGGCACTGGGTCAACGCGTTCCACCAGGTCACGGTCTGGAAGGCGCCTTCCTTGTCCAGCAGCAGCATGTCCACGTGGTCGTGCAGCACATCGCTGCCGGGATCGGCGGCCAGCGGCGCCAGCCACAGGCGCGGGCGCATGCCGTGCTTGCGCACTTCGGCGGTGAACGCGCGCATGTCGGCATCGCCGCGCGGGAACTTGCGCCGGTCGATCTTCCAGTCGCCTTCGTTGGTCTGCCAGCCGTCGTCCAGCACCGCCCATTCGAAGCCGAGTTCGCGCGCCTTGGGCAGGGTGGCGAAGATCTGCTGCACATTGAAGTCGCGCTCGTAGCCCCAGGCGCACCAGATCGGCGCGAACGCCGAATCCGGCGGGCGCGGGCCCTCGATGCCCTCGGCGCGCATGAACGCCTGGTACTGCTGCAGCGGGGCAAAGAAATCGCCGCTGTGCACCGCCAGCAGGGTGCGCTCGGTGACCAGTTCCTGGCCGGGCGCCAGCGTCGTCGCCTGCGCCGATTCGATGGCGATCGCCGCGCCCGCGGCGGTACGGCGCACCGGCATGTCCAGCGGCCGCGGCACCAGCTCGACGTGGCCCACGGCGATGCCGACGTCGCGGCGCCAGAGATTGGCCACAGGCGTGCCGCCGCCGTAGTCGGAGGACTCCATCGCCAGCGTGTTGCGTTGCGCGAAGCCGTCGCCGAGCGGTTGCACCCAATCGCGGCGGTCGGTGTGGGTGGCGCCGGAGAAACTCCAGAAGCCGCCGGCGACGGCCGGCAGTTCGTGCGCGCCGTTGCGCCAGCCGGCCACCTGCAACGCGGTGGTGCCCAGGTTGCGATAGCGCACCTGCAGCAGCGCCAGGCCGGGCAGCGCGTCGAACAGGCTCACCGCCACCTGCTTCTCCACGCCGGCCTTGGCCGCGCGGCCGGTGAACACGGTCTGCCGGCCGCGGCCATGGCGCGGATCGTCCAGCGCATGCGTTTGCTGGCCGGTCAGCGCGAAGTCGGTGAGTTCGCTGCCATCGGCCAGCAGCAGCGCTTCGCTGGGCTGGTAGGCGGTCAGCGGCTTGCCGCGCGAGGACAGCCGCGTGTGCATGCGCCGATCGAAGGCGAGGGACAGCACCGCATCGGCGATCGCCGGCTTGCCGTCGGCGGCGGTCGCGCCAATCGGCTCGGCCGAGCGCGCCCAGGGCGCCACACTCCATGCGGCAGCGCCGGCCACGCTGCCGACGACGTACTTCAAGACACTGCGGCGTCCAATCGGGGACATGGGCAACGGGTCCGGTGGCGTTGCCGGCATTCTGCGCGCGCCCTGACGATTGATGCAAGCGTTTTGTTTCGTTATGTTGCTACTTGTTTCGATAACACGAGGTGGAGTGATGAAGACCGTCCTGATCCTGTTCGGCGTTCCGCTGGCCATCGCCCTGCTGGGCGGCGTGCCGGCGGCGCATGCGCAATCCGACGCGAAGCGCGCCAACGCGGCCGACGTGCCCTATGCGATGGAAGATTTCGCCAAGGTCCGCAAGTACGACGCGCATGTCCATGCCAACCGCGCCGACCACGCCTTCCTCGAGCAGGCGCGCGCCGATAACTTCGAACTGCTCTCGATCAACGTCGACTATCCGGATTTCCCCAGCATCGAGCGGCAGCACCGCGATGCGCTGATCCTGGCCAAGGCCGATCCGGCGCGCTTCCACTGGGCGACGACGTTCTCGATGCGCGGTTACGCCACGCCCGGATGGCGCGAACGCGTCGATGCCGGCATCGACCAGGCGGTGCGCGAAGGCGCGCGCGCGGTGAAGGTGTGGAAGAACATCGGGATGGTGGAGAAGGATGCGCAGGGCAAGCTGATCATGCTCGACGATCCCGGCCTGGCGCCGGTCGCCGAGCACATCCGCGCACTGGGCGTGCCGCTGATCGCGCACCAGGGCGAGCCCTACAACTGCTGGCTGCCGCTGGAGCAGATGACCACCAACAACGACCGCGAGTATTTCGCCAAGCATCCGCAGTACCACATGTACCTGCATCCGGAGATGCCCTCGCATGCCGCGCTGATGGCCGCGCGCGACCGCTTCGTCGGCGCGCATCCGCAGCTGCGGGTGGTCGGTGCGCACATGGCCAGCCTCGAATACGACGTCGACCGGCTGGCGGACTTCCTGGACCGCTTTCCCAACGCCACGGTCGACCTGGCCGCGCGCATGAGCCAGGTGCAGTACCAGTCCAGCCGCGACCGGGCAAAGGTGCGCGACTTCTTTATCCGCTACCAGGACCGCCTGCTGTACGGCACCGACCTGACCTACGCGCCGGACGCGGACCCGGCGCAGTTCCGCGCCGAAGCGCACGGCGTGTGGCAATCGGACTGGCGCTATCTGGCTACCGACGAGAGCCAGCGCATCGCCGTGCTGGAGGCCGACGTGCCTGGCCTGGCGCTGCCGCGCACGGTGATCGACAAGATCTACTACCGCAATGCGCTGCGCGAATTTGCCGCGGCCAAGACCGCTGCGCAGTAGGCCGGAATCAGGCGCGCACCAGGTCCACGCCCAGCGCCTGGCAGGCCTGGGCAACGTCCTCCGGCGCGCCGGTATCGGTGATCAGCGCGTCCAGCTCGGAGACCGGGATGATCCGGTGCAGGCAGATCTTGCCGAACTTGGAGCTGTCGGTGATGGCGATGACCGCGCGCGCCGCTTCCACCATCTTGCGGTTGAGCATCGCCTCGGGCTCGTAGTGGGTGGTGATGCCGCGCTCCAGGTCGAAACCGTCCACGCCCAGGAACAGCAGGTCCACGTGCAGTGCGTCCAGCGCTTCCACCGTCAGCCCGCCATAGAAGGCCATGTTCTTGCGCCGCAGTTCGCCGCCCAGCATCACCAGGTTGATGTGCGTCTTGGGGCTGAGCGCGGTCAGTACGCCGAAGTCGTTGGTGACCACGGTCACGTCGATGTCCGGCAACGCTTCGGCCAGCTGGATCGCGGTGGTGCCCGAATCGATCGCGATGGTGTTGCCCGGCTGCACCATCGCCGCCGCGCGCCGGCCGATGCGGCGCTTTTCCTCCAGGTGCACGGTGCGCTTGGCGTCGTAATGCGGTTCGGCCGGCACGGCGTTGACCGCGCTGCTGTCGATGCCGCCGCCGTAGGCGCGCGCCATGACCCCGCGTTCGGCCAGGTAGCGCAGATCCTTGCGCACGGTCTGCAGGCTCACCCCGAATTGCTGCGCCAGGGCGGAGACCTGCACGCTGCCGTGCTGGCGGACCAATTCGCTGATCTGGAGACGGCGCTGGCTGGTGTCGCGGGTGACGGACATGGGGGCTCCTTGCAAACGGTCCAGAGTATGCGACAGTTCGTTACATTTCGCTATTGATACAAAACGAAACCTGCTATAGGCTCGGTTTCGTTGCTTTTCATCTGGCCCCCGCACCGCCGTCCTACGCTCGCCAGCCCCAGGAGACCGCCCGTGAACGCCGTTCGTCCGCATCGCCACAGCCTGTTCCATGCCATCGCCCTTGCCCTGCTGATGCCGGCCACGGCCTGGTCCCAGGACGCCGCTCCGTCGTCGTCGCAACTGCAGCCGGCACCGGGCAGCGCCACCAGCAACGCCGAGACCAGCCAGAATCCGGTCGACCTGGAGACGATCCAGGTCACCGGCGTGCGCGCCGCCCTGGCGCGTTCCACCGAACTCAAGCGCGACGCGGCGACGGTGCAGGATTCGATCAGCGCGCTGGAGCTGGGCCGCTTCCCCGACGACAACGTGGCCGATTCGCTCAGCCACATCACCGGCGTGTCGATCAGCCGCACCGCCGGCGGCGAAGGGCAGAAGGTCAGCGTGCGCGGGCTCGGCCCGGAGTACACGCTCACCACCTTCAACGGCCGCATCCTGGCCACCGACGGCGCCGGGCGCGATTTCGCCTACGACGTGCTGCCGGCCGACGTGATCAGCGGCGCCGACGTGGTCAAGGGCGCGCAATCGGTGCTGACCGAAGGCGCGATCGGCGGCTTGATCAACCTGCGCTCGGCCAGCCCGTTCGACCAGAAGGGCCAGCATGCGATCGTCCGCGCCGAAGGCGACCGCAACCAGATGTCCGAACTCAACGGTCGCAAGCTTTCGGCGGCCTACAGCAACACCTTCCTCGACGACACGTTCGGTGTGCTGCTGGGCGTGGTCTACGCCGAGCGCAAGGACCGCACCGACATCGCCGGCAACGACGGCGGCTGGACCCGCAACCCCGACCCGAGCGACCCGACCTGGGGCGGCAACGCCTGGGGCGGCAATATCGATCCCAACGGCAACGGCGAGCTGGATCCGGACGAATACGGGCTGATCGCACCTGGCCAGTTCCGCGTCGGCTCGATCCTGGAGGACAAGAAGCGCCGCGCCTTCTCCGGCAAGTTCGAGTGGCGGCCGAACGACGACGTACGCATCGTCGTCGACGGGCTCAAGACCCGCCTCGATTCGCCGCAGGTGTCCTACCAGCAGTCGTACTACCCGTTGTTCGCGCCGGGTCGCTGGTCGGACATCACCGTGCAGAACGGCATCGTCACCGGCCTCACCCTGGACAACCCGGATCCGGAGCTGCGCATGAATCCGGAGATCCTCAACCAGACCGAACACCGGGTGGTCGACACCGACCTGTACGGCATCAACGGGCAATGGAAGGCCAGCGACAGCCTGACCCTGACCGGCGACCTGTACCGCTCCACCTCCAAGCGCTATTCCGGCGGCCAGGACACCTACGTGGTGCTGCGCATGAACCAGCCCAACACCACCCGCATCACCCTGGGCCGCAACGCCGTGCCGAATGTCACCGCCAGCTTCGACGACGGCCGCGACCTCGCCACCGGCCTGGCCAACGGCCAGTTCACCGACACCGACTTCAACACGCACTACATGGAGCTGCGCGGCGACAACATCGCCGACGAGATCACCGGCGGCACCCTCGGCGGCAAGCTGTACGTCGGCCAGTGGGGCGTGGACAACCTGCACTTCGGGATGACCCGCACCGAACGCAGCAAGCGCCGCGACCTGATCAACAACACCCTCAACGGCGGCGCCGACTACTATTCCGGCGACAACGCGATCAATGTCGGCGCGCTGGGCGGCAACGTGCTCGATCACACCTTCGCCCTGCCGCATTTCATGGACAAGGTGGGCTCCACGTTCCCGCGCACGTTCCTGGCCTTCGACGTGCCCAACTACCTGGCCCAGTTGCAGGCCTACGACGGCAACCCGCGCCAGGACGGCAGCACCTACGACTACGCGCTGGCCGCGCCGCAGTGGAACCCGCTGGAAAGCTACCGGGTCGAGGAGAAGACCAACGCCTTCTATGTGCAGGCCGACCTGTCCGGCGAGCGCTGGAACGCCGATGTCGGCGTGCGCCTGGTCAAGACCCGCACCCGCGCCCAGGCCTGGGACGCGAAGATCCTCAGCATCACCGAGAACGGTGCGTTCAACTACACCGCCGAATACGCCGAGCCGACCCCGATCGTGCAGGACGGCGACTACACCTTCGTGCTGCCGTCAGGCAACTTCACCTGGCGCTTCAGCGACGACCTGCTGCTGCGCGCGGGCGCGGCCAAGACCATGGCGCGCCCCTCGGTGGACAAGCTGGCGCCGACCAACACCACCGCCAGCGTGTCCTGGGGCGAGTTCACCCAGATCTACGGCGGCAACGTCAACCTCAAGCCCTACAGCGCCAAGCAGGGCGACCTGTCGCTGGAGTGGTATTTCGCCGAACAGTCGATCGCCAACGTGGCGGTGTTCTACAAGCGCATCGAAAACCAGATCACCACCAGTTGGGAGCCGAACCAGGACATCGGCGTGCCGGGCCACCTGTTCAACGTGATGCGGCCGATCAACGGCGACTACGCCAAGGTCCGCGGCATCGAAGCCGGCCTGCAGCACTTCTGGGACAACGGCCTGGGCTTCCGCGCGCAGTACACCCGCAACTGGTCGCGCAGCTGGGTCAACGGCGAGGAGCGCCCGCTGGAAGGCATCGCGCCGGCGGTGTATTCGCTCGGGCTGATGTACGAGAAGGGGCCGTGGTCGATCGGCGCCACCGCCGATCACACCGACGGCTTCGTCACCGCGGTCAACGTCCTGGGCGCCGGCTACAACGAACAAGCCGACAAGATCACCTGGCTGACCGCGCACGTGTCCTACGAAGTCAACGACATGCTGAGCCTCAGCCTGGAGGGCCAGAACCTGCTGGACGACGAGCAGACCTACAGCATCAACGGCAACCCGCTGCTGTCGCAGGGCTACAACCGCTACGGCCGCGCCTTCACCCTGGGCCTGAGCCTGCGGTTCTGATCCGCCTGCGGTTTACGAGCATCCGCAGAGAGGACCATGCCTTAGCCCCTCTCCCACCGGGAGAGGGGTTGGGGTGAGGGTCCGGCCCCAAGCGCATTGCTGATCTGGCTCAGGGAGTCACCTCGCCGCACCCGAAGCAAGGGCACCTCGGAGACCATCGGCGCTTCAATGCTGCACGTGATAAGCCCGCACCACCTTGCCATCGGCGTACTCCACATACAGCGAATCGAAATCGATCCTGAGTCCGCTGCACATGCCAAGCTCGTAATCCGCAATCTCGCCGCGCATGCCCTGAGGAGCGCCGAGCACAGCCTCCACGGCAGACCTCGGCCGACCCGGGCGCGCGACCTCGTCAATAATGTCGTTCGCCATGCGGCCACGCACGCATTCGCCTTCCTCCGACGCCTGCAGGCCGGCACGCCAACGCGAAGCGTCGAACGCTTCAGCGGAGAACGGGTGCGTGTGCATCAACCAGATCACCAGTGGCTTGTGGCCTGCGATGACAGCGATCGTCATGGCGGCGATACAGCCCAGGCCAACGAGTAGCCGGCGAGGCTTCAACATGAGTCCTTTCCGCTCGGTGTTAGGTGGACAGAGTTGCCAACCCAGTTATGGTGGCGTCAATTCGACGGCGCATCCACCAGTTTCCAGAAATCTCTTTCCGAGACAGGAGCGGGTGCACCCGCGGAGCAGGTCATGCCGTGTGACGAGCGTATCGTCAACGTGCAGCCTGTGCTCTTGCCATCAAGAGGTCCCGTCGGCGATCCAGCCGCGACCTGTCGCTAAGGTAGAGACCCGGCGACCAGAGAATCGCAACGACCGTGGCCGCTTCGGGCTCGGACAGCGCACTCAACGGTTTCGCGTACAGCCGCTGCGACAGCTGGCTGAGGCCATAGCCAGAGCCGTTGTAGGACAAGGTGGTATACAGCGCCATGATCTCGTCCTGCGACAGGTGCAGCCAGACCAGTCGATCCCAGAGCACCGTGCGCGCATGCCAGGCGAGCATGCCTCCATCGCGCGATACATCCAGGCGCGCCAGCAGCATGCGGGCGACTGCCGCGGTAGGCGGATAATCGGCTTGGTGCGACGCAAGGATGTAGCGGCGAATCAATGCCGGCGGGTCACGATCCTGCGCTGGAGCGCGCTGCAGCAGCGCCTGAATCTCCGCTCGGCGCGGCTGGAACGCCACCATGTCGTAGCAGGCGAATGCGGCGATCGCCACCAGCAAGAGCGCCGCGACCGCAGTCAATGCCGATGCTGCGATGCGTTTCATGGGATGTCACTCATCGGACCCGTACCGGGTTGAGGGCGCCTGGCTTGCATGGGGCGGTTTGGGCCGCAGAGCAGGGTGCCACGCTGTCTGCTCAATCCGCGCAGAGCATGCGCACCCGTCCATCTTCGATGTATTTGTAGCAGCTGAAGTTTGCTACCCATTCCGAGCAACTGCCGATCGCTTTGGCACCCAATGGCAGGTCTTTCGCGACCAGGCAGCTTCCCTGGCATTGCAGGCTGTCGGTGCATATCTTGAATGCATCGGTCGTCTTCACCGCGCAGGATTTCGGACCACCGGGCAAGCCCTGTTGCGACCAGAACTGACCGGCTGCCTTGCACGCGGACTCGGTGGACGGAATGGCGGGTTTCTCGGCCAATGGAATATCCGTCAGTTGCCTATGCTGCAGGTTCCGGGCGCAACCTAGGGAAAGCAGAGGCATGATGACGCATGGCAATGACCAGGCCACAACCGACGACTGTCGATTGCTATTGGGGAAGCGCAGGATTAGTGGCGGCTTGAGTAGGCCTTTAAGCCATCGCGATGTCCTGCCTACATCGCTTCCGCGTCTGATCATGAGGTCCGATCCATGGATGCATGCGGTGCGACGCTATCACTCGCCTCCGTGATGCACAAGCGACCACTAGTCGATTAAGTCCGGTCGTCTGCGTCATGGCCAGATGTGTCTCTAGGGTGCCTTGGCCACAAACAAAAAACGGGCGCCTTTCGGCGCCCGTTCTACCTGCTCTTCGCGTCCGGCGGCAAACCCGCCGACCACTCAGTACCGGTAATGCTCCGGCTTGTACGGACCGTCGACCGACACGCCCAGGTAGGCGGCCTGGTCGTCGCTGAGCTTGGTCAGCTTCACGCCGATCTTTTCCAGGTGCAGGCGCGCCACTTCCTCGTCCAGCTTCTTCGGCAGGCGGTAGACCTGCTTCTCGTAGCTGTCCTTGTTCTGCCACAGGTCGATCTGCGCCAGGGTCTGGTTGGCGAAGCTGTTGGACATCACGAAGCTCGGGTGGCCGGTGGCGCAGCCCAAGTTGACCAGGCGGCCTTCGGCCAGCAGGAAGATCGCGTTGCCGTTCGGGAACACGAACTTGTCCACCTGCGGCTTGATGTTGATCTTCTGCACGCCGGGGTACTTGTACAGCGCCTCGACCTGGATCTCGTTGTCGAAATGGCCGATGTTGCAGACGATGGCCTGGTCCTTCATCTGCGTCAGGTGTTCGATGCGGATGATGTCCTTGTTGCCGGTGGTGGTGACGTAGATGTCGGCCTGGCCCAGGCTGTCTTCGACGGTGTTGACTTCGAAGCCTTCCATCGCCGCCTGCAACGCGCAGATCGGGTCGATCTCGGTGACGATGACGCGGGCGCCGTAGGCGCGCAGGCTGTGCGCCGAGCCCTTGCCGACGTCGCCGTAGCCGCAGACCACGGCGACCTTGCCGGCCAGCATCACGTCCATCGCGCGCTTGAGGCCGTCGGCCAGCGACTCGCGGCAGCCGTACAGGTTGTCGAACTTGCTCTTGGTCACCGAGTCGTTGACGTTGATCGACGGCACCAGCAGGGTGCCGGCCTCGGCCAGCTGGTACAGGCGGTGCACGCCGGTGGTGGTTTCCTCGGACACGCCCTTCCAGTCCTTGACCACGCGGGTCCAGTAGCCGGGGCGCTCGACGGCCACGCGCTTGAGCAGATCCTTGATCACCTGCTCCTCGTGCGAGGAAGCCGGTTCGTCCACCCACTTGGAGCCGTTCTCCAGCTCGTAGCCCTTGTGGATCAGCAGGGTGACGTCGCCGCCGTCGTCCACCACCAGCTCCGGACCGGTCTGGGTGCCGTCGGCCAGGGTGAAGGTCAGCGCGTCGAGGGTGCAGTCCCAGTATTCCTCAAGGCTCTCGCCCTTCCAGGCGAACACGGGGGTGCCGGTGACCGCGATCGCGGCGGCGGCGTGGTCCTGGGTGGAGAAGATGTTGCACGAGGCCCAGCGCACGTCGGCGCCGATGTCCTTCAGCGTCTCGATCAGCACCGCGGTCTGGATGGTCATGTGCAGCGAGCCGGTCACGCGCACGCCGGCCAGCGGCTTGGCGGTGGCGTACTGGCGGCGGATCGACATCAGGCCCGGCATCTCGTGCTCGGCGATGTCCAGCTCCTTGCGGCCCCAATCGGCCAGGGAGATGTCGGCGACCTTGTAGTCGCCCTCGGTGGAAAAGCTCTTGCGTACAGCGTTCATCGGTAGTGCTCCGGTCAATGGCGAGAAAACTCGCGAAGGTCCGGGCGCCGTTGTCGCTCAAGCCTGCCGCCGAGCCTGGCCGGGTCTGGAGGCGGGAAGCCCCGCATCGACACGGTCGCAGCGCCCCTCGGCGGAGGGACAGCCGATTATAGCGGCTGCGGCGTGCGCTGCTTGAATGGGCGGCGCTCGTCCTGGGATGCAGCGCGCGTTGGCGCCGCTCCCGCGGCGGCGCTGCGACCGGGCCTGCCGGGGGCCACTCGTCCCGGACCGGTGGCTCCCCGGCGGCGTCGCCGAGTGCGGCCGGCTCTTGTGCCGAGCGGCTTTGGTCGCGACGCGTCAGGCGTGGCGTCGTCGCGACTGAAGTCGCTCCCACAGGAGTGCCCGTGTCGCGGCACCGGCGATGGTTCGCTTTGAAACCGTTATCAGGACCGGGCGGGGGACTAATACTTTTGGGTTAGTCTTGCGGCGCCCCCACAGCCGAGCCATGCGTTTCCGATGAACGAGTACCGCAGCAGCATCGTGTTTGCCACGCCCGATATCCCCTTGCGCGACGACGTACGCCGATTGGGGGCGCTGGTCGGCGACCTGCTCGCCGAGCAGGTGTCTGCGGAGTTCCTGGACGAGATCGAGACCATCCGTACCACCGCGATCGCGCGCCGCGAGAGCGATGCGCCGCCGTCCTCGCTGAGCGAGCAGCTTTCCGGCCGCGCGCCGCGCGATGCCGAGGCGCTGGTGCGCGCCTTCAGCACCTACTTCCAGGTGGTCAACATCGCCGAGCGCGTGCACCGCATCCGCCGCCGCCGCGACTACCAGCGCAACAGCGCCGACACGCCGCAGCCGGACGGCCTGCACGATGCGCTGCAGCGGCTCAAGGCGCAGGGCGTGAGCGCGCAGGAGCTGGGCGAATGGCTGCCGCGGATCGACGTGGAGCCGGTGTTCACCGCGCACCCGACCGAGGCGGTGCGCCGCGCGCTGCTGGAAAAAGAACAACTGATGGTGGCCAGCCTGGTCGACAACCTCGACGGCATGCGCACGCCCGGCGAGCGCGCCACCGACGCGGCGCGCTTCCGCATGGCGCTGACCGCCTCGTGGCAGACCGCCGATTCCTCGCCGGTGCGGCCGACCGTGGAAGACGAGCGCGAGCATGTCGGCTTCTACCTGACCCAGGTGCTGTACCGGGTGATCCCGGTGATGTACGAAACCCTGGAGCATGCGATCGAGGAAACCTACGGCGTGCCGGTGCCGTTGCCGCGGCTGCTGCGCTTCGGCACCTGGGTCGGCGGCGACATGGACGGCAATCCGAACGTGGATGCCGGCACCATCACCGCCACGCTCGACGCGCAGCGCCGCGCGGTGCTGGACCGCTACCTGAAGGAACTGTGGCAGCTGGCCAGCCTGCTCAGCCAGTCGACCACGCTGGTGGCGGTCAGCGCGCCGCTGCTGGCGCAACTGGAACGCTATCGGCAGCTGCTGCCCGAGGCCGCGGCGCACTCGCGCCCGCGCCACGGCGACATGCCCTACCGGCTGTTCAACGACCTGATGCGCGCGCGCCTGCAGGCGACGCTGGACGACGCGCCCGGCGGCGCCTACACCACGCCGACCGAGCTGGAGCAGGACCTGCAACTGATCCTGGACAGCCTGCAGGCCAACAAGGGCCTGCACGCCGGCTGGTTCGCGGTGCGGCGCCTGCTGTGGCGGGTGCGCAGCTTCGGTTTCCACCTGGCGCGGCTGGACGTGCGCCAGGAGTCCAGCGTGCATGCGCGCGCGGTCGCCACGGCGCTGGGCGACGACGGCTGGGATGCGCGGTCGGCGCAGGAGCGCGCGGCCGTGCTCGGCGTCTACGCCGGCGGCGAGCGGGCCTTGCCGGCGGCGCCCGACGATGCCGGCAACGCACGCCTGGACGCGGTGTTCGCCGCGCTCGCCGATGCGCGCGCGCGCCACGGCGCCGATGCGCTGGGCAGCTACATCATCAGCATGGCGCACAACCGCGCCGACGTGCTGACCGTGCTTGCCCTGGCGCGGCGCGGCGGCCTGGTCGACGCGGGCGGCGCGGTACCGCTGGACATCGTGCCGCTGTTCGAGACCGTGGACGACCTGCGCGGCGGCACCGACACCTTGCGCGACCTGCTCGCCGATCCGGTCTACCGTCGCCACCTGGCCGCGCGCGACGACGTGCAGATGGTGATGCTCGGCTATTCGGACAGCGGCAAGGACGGCGGCATCGCCGCCTCGCGCTGGGGTCTGCAGCGTGCGCAGGTGGAACTGCTCGACGCCGCTGCCGAGCTCGGCATCCGGCTGACCTTCTTCCATGGCCGCGGCGGTTCGATCGTGCGCGGCGGCGGCAAGACCACGCGAGCGCTGGAAGCGGCGCCGCGCGGCAGCGTCGACGGCCGGCTGCGGGTGACCGAGCAGGGCGAGGTGATCCATCGCAAGTACGGTATCCGTGCGTTGGCGCTGCGTTCGCTGGAGCAGATGACCGGCGCGGTGCTGCTGTCGAGCCTGCGCCCGCGCGCCCCTGACGCGCGCGAGGAAGCATGGCGGCCGGTGATGGACATCGTCGCCGAGCACAGCACCCGCGCCTACCGCGATTTCGTCGGCGACGCCGAGTTCATGCGCTATTTCCGCCTGGCCACGCCGATCGACGTGATCGAGCGGATGACCCTGGGCTCGCGGCCATCGCGGCGGCTGGGCCAGGACGCGGCGCTGGACAACCTGCGCGCGATCCCCTGGGTGTTCGCATGGAGCCAGGCGCGCGCGGTGATCCCGGGCTGGTACGGCGTCGGCAGCGGCCTGCGCGCGGCCATCGACGCCGGCCACGAAGACACGCTGCGCGAGATGGCCGCCGACTGGCCGTTCTTCCGCACCTTCCTCGACGACATCGCGATGGTGCTGTCCAAGGGCGACCTCAACATCGCCGAGATGTTCTC
This sequence comes from Xanthomonas sp. WHRI 7945, assembly GCF_035026585.1. Taxonomy (NCBI): domain Bacteria; kingdom Pseudomonadati; phylum Pseudomonadota; class Gammaproteobacteria; order Lysobacterales; family Lysobacteraceae; genus Xanthomonas; species Xanthomonas sp. WHRI 7945. The sequence goes on along the minus strand of NZ_JAYIQP010000008.1, from coordinate 162,338 downwards.
GCGCCTGGCCGGGCCGCTGCACGAGCGCTTCTTCCCGCGCATCCGCGACGAGCTGGCGCTGACCAAGGGCTGGGTGAAGGCGCTGACCGGGCAAGCATCGCTGCTGCAGCACGACCCGCGGCTGGCGTTGTCGATCCGCCTGCGCAATCCCTACATCGACCCGATCAGCGTGCTGCAGGTGGACCTGCTGCAGCGCTGGCGGGCGACCGATGGCGAGGACGAAGAGCTGCTGCGCGCGCTGGTGGCCTGCGTCAACGGCGTCTCGCAGGGCGTGCAGAACACCGGCTGACGGCGGCGTAGCGTCCGGCAGCCGTGCTGCCGGACGGGCTCCGAACCCGGCCGCAGCGGCGGCACTATCGCAAGCGGACAGAATTGTCCGATAATCCCCGCCATGGACCTCCGCGCCGATGCCGCCCACCGCCGCCGCCTGCTGCTCGACGCGGCCGACGAAGTGTTCTGCGAGCACGGGGTGCTGGCGCCGCTGGAGTTGGTGGTCGAGCGCTCCGGCGTCGGCCGGGCCACGCTGTACCGCAATTTCGCCGATCGCACCGACCTGATGATCGCGCTCCTGCAGCGCGCCCTGGATGGCTTGGAACACTGCGCGCGCGACATCGGCGAGCGTCCCGATGGCCTGTTCCTGCTGCTGCGCGATGTCGCCGAGCACATCGCGATGTCCGCGCCGCTGGCCGACTATTGGCGCTCGATGCCGCGCGACCATCCGCAGATCGAAGTGGCGCATGCGCGGCTGATGGCGATCCTGCTGCCGTTCCTGCAGCGCGCCACCGATGCCGGCCTGTGCCGCCCAGGTCTGGATGAAGACGACCTCGCTTTGTTGATGGACATGCTCGGCGCCTGCCAGCGCGGCGGCGACGAAGCCGAACGCAAGGCCTTGGCGCTGCGCGGTTGTCGGCTGCTGAGCCATGCGCTGGCCACGCCGGCGGCGGTGGCAACGCTATGAGCACGCGGCGCGGGCGAGGGCAGGGCGGCAGCGGCACTGGCGTAGCCGCGCGCGACCGCGCGCCGCGGCGCTGGCCGGCACGCCTGGCGCGCGCCGCGGCGGCGCTGGCGATCGTGCTGGCCGGCGTCTGCGGCGCGCTGTTCCTGGCCTACCTGCCGCATACCGGGGCGCTGGTGCGCTACGCCTCGGCGCTGCTATGGGCGGCCATGGGCGGCGCCGCGCTGTGGGGTCTGCGCCACCCCCGCGACTACCGCGTGCTGCCGCTGATCTTCGCCATCGGCTGCGCCGGCATGGTGTTCGGCTGGTCGCAGCTGCGGCCAGAGCAGGACCGCGACTGGGCCGACGACGTGGCGCAACCGCTGCAGCCGCAGGTCGACGGCCACATCGTCACCCTGCACAACGTGCGCAACTTCGCCTGGCGCAGCGACAGCGACTACACGCCGCGCTGGGAGACCCGCCAGTACGACCTGGACCGGCTGGTCTCGGCGGACCTGGCGCTGTCCTACTGGATGGGGCCGGCGATCGCCCACACCCTGGTCTCGTTCGGTTTCGACGATGGCCGCCGGGTGGTGTTCTCGCTGGAGATCCGCCGGGAGCGCGGCGAGTCGTTTTCGGCGCTGGCCGGGTTCTTCCGCAATTTCGAGCAGGTGATGATCGCCGCCGACGAGCGCGACATCCTCGCGGTGCGCAGCAACGTGCGCGGCGAGGACGTCTACCTGTACCGGCTGAACATCCCGCGCGCGCAGCTGCGCCAGCTGTTCCTGGGCTACGTGGCGAACGCGCAGCAGCTGCTGCATCGGCCGAAGTTCTACAACACCGCCACCAGCAACTGCACCACCATCGTGTTCGAACTGGTGCGCAAGCTCGATCCGCAGCTGCCGCTGGACTACCGGCTGCTGCTGTCCGGCTACCTGCCGTCCTACGTGTACGCGCAACACGGTTTCATGCCCGGCTATGCGCTGGCCACGCTGCAGGCGCGCGGCCGCATCGGCGAACGCGCGCGCCAGGCCGGCAGCGGCGCCGATTTCTCGCAGCGCATCCGCGAAGGCATTCCCGGCGAAGCGCTTCCCGGAGCGCTGCGCTGATGCGCGCCGCGCAGGCCGCGCGGCAGCTGGCGGCGCGTGCGCTGCTGGCGGTGGGCCTGCTCGCCGGTTCCGGCTGCGCGATGGTCACCGTGCAGTCGCGCGCGGCCGGCGACTACATCGCGACCAAGCGCGGCGACGTGCTCAGCACCGGCGAACTCAGCGACGCCAGCCAGGAAACGCTGCGCGTGGTGGCGATCGAGCGCAAGCCCTGCGAAGCCGACATCCCCGCCTGCGCCGCGCAGCTGCGCACGGTGCAGGGACTGGACGAGGAACGGCGCCTGGCGACGCTGTCGGAGCTGTGGTTGCGCGCGGCCACGACGCGGACGCCCAAGGCGACCATCGCGCTCGACGATGCGGCCTTGCAGGCATGGCTGGAAACGGCGCGCTACGCCTATGCCTACCTGTTCTATACCGAGCGCCCGGCCAGTGCACGCGCCTTCGAGGACCGGCAGACCCAGGTGCGCGACTACTACAACTACGCGGTGCAGCACGTGGTCGGCGCCATGTTCGAGCGTTGGCGCGCGCGCAGCCCCAGCGGCGAATTGCGCGACGACGACACGCAGGCCGCTGCCGGCTGGCAGGTGCGCGCGGAGTTGGACAGTTTCCGCCTGCCGGGCGGAGTGGCGCGGCCGAATGCGATGGTGCCTGCCGCTTCGCTGCGCTTCGATGGCCTGCGCAGCACCTATCGCCGCGACGGGTTCGGCGCCGAGCTGGTGGCGGAAGTGTCGCCGGCGCAGGTCGGCGATCCGACCGCGATCGTGGCTGGTGCGAAGCCAGGGCAAGCAGCCACCGACACCGCCGGCTACAGCGAACTGTCGTACGCGCCGACCACGGTGCTGCTGCGCTTCGACGGCGACAGCCTGGCGCAGGTGCTGGAAACGCGCAGCGTGGTGATCGCGCCCTACGATCCGTATCGCGACAACGAGGTCGTCGTGCACGGCCAGCGGCTGCCGCTGGCGGCCAATTTCACCGCCGCCTACGGCCTGTGGCTGGCGCGTTCGGGTTTCGCCGAGCAGTCGTTGCGCTCGATGCTCGGGCGCGAACACGGCATCGAGCAACCGCACCTGTACCTGATGCAGCCCTACGACCCGAACCGGCGCATCGTGCTGATGCTGCACGGCCTGGCCAGCAGTCCCGAAGCCTGGGTCAACGTCGCCAACGAGATCATGGGCGACGAGCAACTGCGCCGCCGCTACCAGATCTGGCAGGTCTACTACCCGACCAACATGCCGATCGCCTGGAACCGCGCGCAGATCGAGACCCTGCTGCAGCGGACCCTGCACGATTTCGATCCGCAGGGGCAGGCGCCGGCATCGCGGCACATGGTGCTGGTCGGGCACAGCATGGGCGGAGTGATCGCGCGGCTGCTGGTCAGCAGCTCCGGCGATCGGATCTGGAACGACTTGCTCGCCGGCCGCGACTTGAGCGGCGAGCGCGGCGTGCGGATACGCGAGCGCCTGCAGCCGTTGTTGCGCTTCGCGCCGCTGCCGCAGGTGGACCGCGCCATCTTCATCGCCGCGCCGCACCGTGGGACCGCGTTCGCCGAGGGCCGCATCGGCCGCCTGGTCGGTGGGCTGATCCGCTTGCCGGTGACCTTGCTCGCGCGTTTCACCGAGGTGATGCGCGATATCGGCGACGACGACCGCGTGCCGCAACGCCTGCCCAACGGCATCGACAACCTGCGCGACACCGATCCGTTCGTGCGTGCGGCCGCCGAGCTGCCGATTTCGCCAGCCGTGCGCTACAACTCGATCATCGCCCGGCGCAATGCGGCGGTGCCGTTGGCCGACGCCGACGACGGGCTGGTGCCGTACCGCAGCGCGCACCTGGAGGGCGCCGAATCCGAGCTGGTGGTCACCTCCGGACACAGCGTGCAGGAGACGCCGCAGGCGATCCTGGAGATCCGCCGCATCCTGCACGCGGAGATCGCGGCGGAGTGAGGCGCGGTCCGGCGACGGGCCGACTGGGTGCACTGTAGGAGGGGCTTCAGCCCCGACCGGATCCGAAGCCGGTAGCTCCGCCGCTTCGCTCGTCGCGACTGAAGTCGCTCCCACAGGGACTTGTGGCGAGCCGGCTGGTGCACTTGTAGGAGGGGCTTCAGCCCCGACCGAATCCGAAGCCGGTAGCTCCGCCGCTTCGCTGGTCGCGACTGAAGTCGCTCCCACAGGGACTTGTGGCAAGCCGGCTGGATGCACTTGTAGGAGGGGCTTCAGCCCCGACCGTATCCGAAGCCGGTAGCTCCGCCGCTTCGCTCGTCGCGACTGAAGTCGCTACCACAGGGACTTGTGGCAAGCCGGCTGGGTGCACTTGTAGGAGGGGCTTCAGCCCCGACCGGATCCGAAGCCGCTAGATCCACCGCTTCGCTCGTCGCGACTGGAGTCTCCCACAGGACCGTGCGGCACGTCGGCTGGGTGCACTGTGGGAGGGGCTTCAGCCCCGACGCGACCCCGCTGGTTTTACCGTTCCGCTCGTCTGCGGTCGCGATGCCACCACGCACGCATCGCCAAGCAGTGCGCGTGTGTTCATCTATAAACTCCGTCACGCACCTGCAAACATCGGCGCACACAATGCGCCGCAGTTGTTAACGGCCCGTCAGTCGCACGGTCCGGCTCCGACACGGAACCTCCCCCAGATATTCGCCCAGTTGCCGGCTCGAATCCGGCGATACGGGCGCTGCTTTGCCTTCCCCGGCCGCAATGCCGTTGCACGCCGGGTCACACCCCCACGTCCTGATGGAATTCCCATGAACCACGCATCGCACCGCGCCAGGCCGCACCGGCTTGCCGGTTCCATCGCCCTGGCGCTGAGCCTGGCCGTCGCCGCCACCGCCCACGCCGAAGATGCCGCGCAGGCACAGGCGCAGGCGCAGTCCAGCGACGACACCGCGCCGGCCGCGGCCAGGAACGCCACGACGCTGTCGGCGGTGACCGTCGCGGCCAACCGCTACAACGCCGCCGACATGCAGATGGCGGCCAGCAACACCGCCAATGTGCTGTCGGCCGACGATCTGAAGTACACCGCCGTGCACAACATCGCCGAGGCGCTGGGCCTGCTGCCGGGCGTCAACGTGGTCAACACCGGGCAGTCGTATTTCGGCGGCGTCGACGGCGCCGCGCGCGGCGAGGGCATGTTCGCTTCGGTGCGCGGACTCAATGCCGAATACAACGTCAACCTGATCAACGGCGTCAACGTCGCCCAGGGCATGCCGTACAGCCGCAGCGTGCAGCTGAGCCTGCTGCCGCCCTCGGGCCTGCAGACCATCGTGTTGAACAAGACCTCCACCGCGGCGATGGACGGCGACGCGATCGGCGGCACCATCGACTACCGCACGCCCAGCGGCTTCGACTACAGCGACGCGATCGGCGGCAGCGTCACCGCCAGCGGGCGCATGGAAAGCCGCGCCCGCGACTACGACGAGAGCGGCCTGGGCAAGGGCGCGGCCGGCGAATTCCACGCCAAGTTCGGCAGCGAACGCCAGTTCGGCATCTACGCCAGCGCCTACTACGACGAGCGCCACTACGTGAACAGCGAAGTGGCCAGCGCCTCCGCCGCGCGCAACGACGGTTCGTGGGAGTTCTCCCGCACCACCGCCGCCGGCAAGCTGGCCGCCGGTGTCGACCCGGAAGACGCACTGCAGTCCACCGGCACCAACATCGGCTATTCCGGCGGCGACACCAAGCGCTACGGCGGCAACGTCTCCTTCGATTGGCATGTGGATCCGAGCCTGCAGTTGTACGCGCGGATGACCTACGCCTACGCCAAGACCGAGCAGAACACCGGCTATACGCAGTTCGTGCCGGCCAGCGTCAGCTACACGCAGATCGGCAGCAGCGGCGTGTACCAGCCGCAGATCGACCGCGTCGCGCTGCGCTACTGGTACGAGACCAACCCGGAAGTGGCCGACATCGCCACGTTCCAGTTCGGCGCCGACAAGCAGCTCGGCAACTGGACGCTGTCGCCGAACCTGTTCTACGGCTATGGCGACAACGATCGCCCGGACCACATCGAAGTCTCCGCGCGCGTGGACCAGTACACCTCCACCCAGTTCCCGTACGGCGCCAACAGCTTCATCGGCTACGACAGCGAAGGTTTCCCGGTGCCGCAGCTGACCGCGGCGATGCAGAACCAGGCCAACGACATCGGCAGCCTGTACGCGCGCCGCCATGGCCAGTTGACCAAGTCCTACAGCGGGCAGAAGAAGGGCGGCGCCAAGTTCGACGCGCGCTACGACTTCGACGACGGTGCGCTGAGCAGCCTGCAGTTCGGCGTGAAGTACGTGGACAGCTCGCGCGAGTTCACCTCGCGCGACTGGACCACCGCCAAGTTCACCGACGGCACCCTGCTGGCCGACACCGGCCTGGTCAACGGCGCATACGATGCGGTGTATCCGGGCAAGTACGACTACCCGACGGTCAAGCTGAGCAATGCGGCGTTGAAGGCTTCGATCGCCCAGTACATGACCCCGGAGGCCTTCGACACCTGCGGCAGCCTGGCGATCAACAACCAGAACTGCGCGACGATGCGCGGCACCGAGGCGGTGGCCGCGGCGTATGCGATGGCGACGTTCAAGACCGGCGACCTGGAGATCATCCCCGGTCTGCGCTTCGAGCAGACCCGCATCCGCAACACGTTCTGGACGATGCCCAAGGACAGCGGCGGCAACGAGCTGGCCGGCTACTTCCAGAACAACCACACCACCTACGACGAACCGCTGCCCAGCGTGTTCCTGAACTACCGCCCCGGCGACGGCCGTGCCGTGTACCGCGCCTCGGTCTGGACCAGCTACACGCGTCCGGCGTTCGTGCAGCTCGGCGGCGGCTCCAACTACGACGTGTCCAGCGACGGCGTCACCACCATCACCGAAGGCAACCCCGACCTGAAGCCGATCAAAGCGCTCAACGTCGACCTGTCCGGCGAATGGGACAACGGCGCCGGCGGCCACGCGATGCTGGCCGGCTACTACAAGCGCCTGTCCGACTACATCTACGAGAACGGATCGGACGCGGCCAATGCCGGCGCGAGCGGCAGCGGCAACGTGCGCTACGTGCGCCCGCAGAACGGCGGCGACGGCAAGGTGCTGGGCGTGGAAGCGGCGGTGCGGCAGACCCTGCAGGGCATGCCGGCGCCGCTGGACGGCTTCGGCATCGGCGCCAACGTCACCCGCCAGTCCACCCGCGTCGACCTGGGCATGGCCGGCTTCCGCGACGAGCGCATCCAGAACGCGCCGGACCTGATGGCCAATGCCGAGCTGTTCTACGAGAAGGGGCCGCTGTCGGTGAACCTGAGCTACCACTACTCGGGCGAATACGTGTCGGTCTACGACTACTTGGAGCAGGGCGCCAGCTGGGACGACCTGTGGGTGAAGCCGATCACCCGCGTCGACCTGCACGTGGGCTATGCGGTGAGCGACCACCTGCGCGCCGACCTGTCGGTGGCCAACCTGACCAACCGCCTGAGCTACTGGGCGCACGTCGGCCGCAACAGCACCGCGATCTCGGACATCGTCGATGCCGGGCGCACCAGCCTGCTGACCGTGAAGTACACGTTCTGAACCGGCGGCCTTCGCACGGGCCCGCTTCCCTCGCGCGTCGCGGCATGCTGCCGCGGCGCGTGCGGCGGCTCGCATGGATCGGCGCGCTGCTGGCGATGCCGGCCATGCACGGCGGTGCCCAGGAACGTCCGGCGCCGCTCGAATCGCTGCGGCTCGACCAGTTGCAACTGCTCGGTTCGCACAACAGTTACCGCCCCTATCCAACGCCGCAGGTGCAGCGCCGGCTGCAGGCGCATGCGCCATCCGAATGGCCCGCGCTGGCCTACGGCCATCCGCCGCTGCAGGCGCAACTGGCGCTGGGTCTGCTGCAGTTCGAACTCGATGTCGCCGCCGATCCGCACGGCGGCCTGTACGCGGCGCCGTATGCGCGTGGCCGCGCCGCGGCGGCGACGCTGGCGAAGATGCGCATGCCGGGCGCCAAGGTGCTGCACCAGCCGGGCCTGGACTACGCCAGTCATTGCCTGCGGTTCCGCGACTGCCTGGCGATCTTCGCGCGCTGGTCGCAGGCGCATCCGCGGCATGCGCCGCTGGTGGTGCTGGTCAATGCGGTGGACTTCGACCCGTCGCCGGGCGTGTGGCCGCACCGCGCCGCGTTCGATGCGGCCGGCCTGGACGCGCTCGACCGCGACATCGCCGAGGTCCTCGGCCGCGCGCGGCTGATCGTGCCCGACGACGTGCGCGGCACTGCGCCGAGTCTGCGCGCGGCGGTGCTGGACAGGCGCTGGCCGACCCTGGCGCAGGCGCGCGGGCGGCTGCTGTTCGTGCTCGACGGCAATCCGCGGCACGAGGCGCTGTACCGGCAGGGTCATCCCTCGCTGGCCGGACGCATGATGTTCGGCTGGTATGCGGCCGACGCCGCGGAGGCCGCGGTGCTGTCGATCGAGGATCCGCAGGCCGATGCGGCGCTGATCCGCACGCGGGTCGCGCAGGGCTACATCGTGCGCACCCGCGCCGACGCGGACGGCGTGCAGGCGCGCGCCCGCGATCGGCGGCGCGCGCAGGCGGCGCTGGACGCCGGCGCGCAATGGATCAGCACCGACTACTACGCCGGCGCGCCCGACCCGCTGCGGCTGGGCTATCAGTTGGGCATCGCCGCGGGCCTGCGCTGCGACCGGGTCAGCGCGCGCTGCGATGGCGGCGGACCGTGAGCGGTTTCCTTTTCTCTTTTCCTGGAACGACGATGAGCAAGCGCATGCGCTGGATGCTGTGGGCGGTACTGGCGACGACGACGGGCGCACAGGCGCGGCAACCGCAGCAGGCGGCAACGGCGCCGCAACTGCAAGTCGAGCAGGTGCTGATGCTGTTCCGCCACGGCGTGCGCGCGCCGCTGCAAGGCGAGGCCGCGGCCGCGGCGCTGGCCGATCGGCCCTGGCCGGTGTGGAACACGCCGGCGAGCCTGCTCACCGAGCACGGCCGCGCCGCCGTGCAACTGAGCGGCGACTACACGCGGCAATGGCTGGTTCGCGACGGCGTGCTGCCGGCCAGCGGTTGTCCCGCTGCCGGCGCGGTCAGCGTCTACGCCAATACCGACCAGCGCACCATCGCCAGTGCGCAGGTCCTGGCCGAGACGCTAGCGCCCGGTTGCGGGCTGCAGGCCGGGCATCGCGCGCAAGGCAGCGACGATCCGCTGTTCCGTCCGGTCGAGGCCGGCGCGGTGGACTTCGATGCCGCCGCCGCGGTGGCTTCGATTCAGCGCCAGACCGGCGGTCCCGGCGCGGTGCTGGCGCCCTATGCGAAGGAGCTGCGCACGATGCGCAAGATCCTCGGCTGCAGCGCCAGGGACTGCGATTTCGCGCGCATGCCGTCGTCGCTGAGCGCTGGCGCCGACGGCCGTGGCATCGCCCTGCATGGTCCGCTGGACCTGACCTCCGGCACCGCCGAGGTGTTCATTCTGCAATACGCCGAAGGTCTGCCGCTGGACCAGGTCGGCTGGGGCCGCGCCACCCGCGCGCGCATCGGCGCGGTGTCGCGGCTGCATGCGCTGCTGTTCGAGATCTACGCGCGACCGCAGTACATGGCCGCGCGCGCCGGCGCGCCGCTGGCGCAGCGGGTGCTGGACACGCTGGGCGTGGCGGACGCGCCGCGACTGACGGTGCTGGTCGCCAGCGACACCCATATCGCCGCGCTCAGCGGATTGCTCGACCTGCACTTCCATCTGCCCGGCTTCGGCCTGGACGATTCGCCGCCGGGCGGCGCGCTGGTGCTGGAACAGGTGCGCGACGTGCGCAGCGGCCAGCGCTACGTGCGCCTGCGCTACCAGGCGCAATCGCTGGACCAGCTGCGCGAACTGACCCCGCTGAGCCTGCACACGCAGCCGCTGCTGCAGACCTTGCGCGTGCCCGGCTGCAGCGATGCCAAGACCGGATTGTGCACGCTGCAGCAGTTCCAGCAGGTGTTGCAGGAGTCGTTGCAGCGGCGCGGCTGAGTCGGTTGGTGGGGCAACCCGAGGCCTATGCCTGCGTTCCGCGCAGGGGACATTGTGGGAGCGACTTCAGTCGCGACGGGACTTACCGATAAAGCCCGTCGCGACTGAAGTCGCTCCCACAGTGGGAATCCGCATACAGTCGCGATAGTGCCTTCCGGCCGCGACGCATGCGTCATCGCCGCCGGGACGAACCAAAAAAAACGGGCCGCGATGCGGCCCGTTTTCGTGCAAGCGCGGGCGAGCCGGGCTTACTTCAGCTTCGCGTCCGCGCGCAGCGCATCGGCGCGGTCGGTCTTTTCCCACGAGAACGCGGTGGCGTTGTGCTGCGCGCCGGTGCCGTCGGTGTAGGTGAACGCTTTCGGGGTGCGGCCGAAGTGGCCGTACGAGGCGGTCTGCTGGTACATCGGGTGGATCAGGTCGAGCATCTGGATGATGCCGAACGGACGCAGGTCGAAATGCTTGCGGATCAGCTTCTCGATCTTGTCGTCGGCGATCTTGCCGGTGCCGAAGGTGGTGACCGAGATCGAGGTCGGCTCGGCCACGCCGATGGCGTAGGAGACCTGCACTTCGCAACGGTCGGCCAGGCCCGCGGCGACCACGTTCTTGGCCACGTAGCGCGCCGCGTAGGCGGCGGAACGGTCGACCTTGGACGGATCCTTGCCGGAGAACGCGCCGCCGCCGTGGCGCGCCCAGCCGCCGTAGGTGTCGACGATGATCTTGCGCCCGGTCAGGCCGCAGTCGCCCACCGGCCCGCCGATCACGAACTTGCCGGTCGGGTTGATGTGGAACTTGGTGCCCTTGTGCAGCCACTTGGCCGGCAGCACCGGCTTGAGGATTTCCTCGCGCACGGCCTCGATCAGGTGCTTCTGCTTGATGTCCGGGTCGTGCTGGGTGGACAGCACCACCGCGTCGATCGCGGTCGCCACGCCGTCTTCGTAGCGCAGGGTGACCTGGCTCTTGGCGTCCGGGCGCAGCCACGCCAGCGGCGAGTTCTTCTTCTTGCGGATCTTGGCCTGCTGCTCGACCAGACGGTGCGACAGGTGGATCGCCGCCGGCATGAAGCTGTCGGTCTCGCGGGTGGCGTAGCCGAACATCAGGCCCTGGTCGCCGGCGCCCTGTTCCTCGGGCTTCTTGCGGTCCACGCCCTGGTTGATGTCCGGCGACTGCTTGCCGATCAGGTTGAGCACGCCGCAGGTCTCGCCGTCGAAGCCGACGTCGGAGCTGTTGTAGCCGATGTCCAGGATCACCTTGCGGGTCACCGCTTCCAGGTCGATCCAGGCACTGGTGGTGATCTCGCCGGCGACGATCGCCACGCCGGTCTTGACCAGCGTCTCGCAGGCCACGCGCGCGCGCTTGTCCTGGGTCAGGATGGCGTCGAGCACCGCGTCGGAGATCTGATCGGCGATCTTGTCCGGGTGGCCTTCGGAGACCGACTCGGAGGTGAAGAGATAGCTGGACATCGCGGCTATATCCTTGTATTCGGATGAAAAGATGGACGCGCATGATACACGGGCGCGCGGTGCTGTGCATTGTGCCCCTGGCGGCGTTGGGCGAGGTTAACCGGTCAGCCGGCAGAGCCGCCGCCGTCACCTTGCCGTAGTCATATTGCAAGATCGGTGTCGCCGCGGGGGCCGAAGCTGTGCGCAGTCAGCAAGGGGGCTTGCCGTGCTCGCACTCGAACGTCGTCTGCAGGATCGCTACCCGCACTGGTTCGCCGGCCGCCGCTCGCGGCTGGTGCGGCCGCTGCTGCGCGGCCTGCAGAAGTGGTCGGGCCTGGACGCGCTGGACGCGTTCCTGGACGCCAGCCATGAACTGCGCGGCTTCGCCCTGGTCCAGGCCGGGATGGATTTCCTGCAGGCGCGCTACGTGGTCGCGCCGACTCCCGCCGAGTGCATTCCGGCGCGTGGGCGCCTGCTGATCGTCGCCAACCATCCGTCCGGCGCGCTGGATGCGCTGGCGCTGCTGGATTGCGTGGGCCAGGTGCGGCGCGACGTGAAGATCGTCGCGAACGATTTCCTGTGGGCGCTGGAAGGCCTGCGCGAGCTGCTGCTGCCGGTGCGCATCCTCGGCGGCGCGCCGTCGCCGGCCAGCGTGCGCGCGATCGAGCAGGCGTTGGAGCAGGAGCAGTGCGTGATCGTGTTCCCGGCCGGCGAAGTGTCGCGGCTGGGCTGGGGCGGGGTAGCCGACGGGCGCTGGCGCCGCGGCTTCACCCGCTTCGCGCTGCGCACCGCCACGCCGGTGCTGCCGGTGCGCATCCATGCGCGCAACTCGGCGCTGTTCTACGGCGCCTCCGCGCTGTTCAAGCCGGCCGGCACCGCATTGCTGGCGCGGGAGATGTTCGCCCGCCGCGAGCGCCGCATCGCCCTGAGCCTGGGCCATGCGCGCACGCTGCCGCCGGATCAGTCCGACGCCGACCTGATGCGCGGCCTGCGCCGCGAGCTGTATGCGCTGGGCCGTGCCGGCGCCAGCGCGCCCGCGCCGAGCGAGGAGCCGCTGGTCGAGGCCGAGGACCCGGCCGCGGTGGCGGCGGAACTGGCCACGCTGCGCAGCCTGGGCCAGACCGTGGACGGCAAGCAGATCCGGGTCGGCCGGCTGCGCGCCGGCTCGGCCTTGCTGCGCGAGATCGGGCGCCTGCGCGAGCTGACCTTCCGTGCGGTCGGCGAGGGCACCGGCCGGCGCCTGGACCTGGACGACTACGACACCTGGTACGAGCACATCGTGCTGTGGGACGGCGCCGCCGCGCGCGTGGTCGGCGCCTACCGCGTCGCCCGCGGCGCGCCGGTGCTGGCCGAGCGCGGCCTGGCCGGTTTCTATACCGCCGGGCTGTTCCGCTACGGCGAAGCGCTGCTGCCGCGCATCGCCGCGGGCATGGAGCTGGGCCGCAGCTTCGTGGTGCCCGATTACTGGGGCAGCCGCAGCATCGACTATCTGTGGCAGGGCATCGGCGCCTACCTGCGCGACTACCCGCAGGTGCGCTACCTGTACGGCGCGGTCTCGATCAGCGCGGCGCTGCCGCGGCAGGCGCGCGAGCAGATCGTGGCCTACTACGCGCACTACTACGGCGATGCGCTGGGCGAAGCGGCCTCGGCGCGGCCGTTCGACTATTCGCAGGCGCCGCCGGCGTTCGACGCGCTGGACGCGGACACCGCGTTCAAGGTGCTCAAGGGCAACCTGGACGCGCTCGGCGCGGCGGTGCCGATGCTCTACAAGCAATACACCGAACTGTGCGAGCCAGGCGGCGCGCGCTTCCTCGCCTTCGGCGTGGACCCGGCGTTCAACGACGCGGTCGACGGCCTGATCGAACTGGATCTGCAGCGCATCCGCAGCAAGAAGCGCATGCGCTACCTGGAACGGCCCCGCAGCGAAGCAGAGGTGATGGCATGAACAAGGTGAGCAGCTTGTCCCCGCCGCGCCGCGCGGTGTTCGTGTCCGACGTGCACCTGGGCGCGCCGCACTGCCATGCGCGCGAACTGGCCGATTTCCTCGGCGGCCTGCACTGCAAGCAGCTGTACCTGGTCGGCGACATCGTCGACTTCTGGTGGATGGCGCAACGCCGCGCGGTCTGGGGCGCGGCGCACCAGCGCGTGATCGATGCGCTGCATGCGCTGGCGCGCGGCGGCACCGAACTGATCTACGTGCCCGGCAACCACGACCGCCCGATCCGCCGCTTCTGCGGCCTGGCGCTGCCGGCGATGCAGGTGCGCCGGCGCGCGGTGCACGTGACCGCCGATGGGCGCCGGCTGCTGGTGGTGCACGGCGACGACTACGACGCGGTCACCCAGTTCGGCGGCCTGCAGGAGAAGTTCGGCGACTGGCTGTACTACCGCATCCTCACCGGCAACCAACTGACCAACCGCGTGCGCCGCCGCTTCGGCATGCGCTACTGGTCGCTGGCCGACTACCTGAAGCGGCAGAGCAGCGCCGCCGAGCGCTACATCGAACGCTTCGTCGACGCCGGCCTGGACGACGCACGCCGCCGCGGCCTGGACGGCGTGGTCTGCGGCCACGTGCACCGCGCCGGCCTGTTCGAGCGCGACGGCCTGGTCTACGCCAACGACGGCGACTGGGTCGAGAGCCTGACCGCGCTGAGCGAAGACCATCAGGGACGGCTGCAGCTGCTGTCGCATACCGGACAGGTTCTCGAGACCTTGGCGCCACGCGTATTGCGCCTGCCGCAGGCGGCGTGATCGCGCGCGAATTGCGACGGCGACGTTCTCACCCGCTCGCGCCAGGCTTCACCTGCAGGAGCGGCTTCAGCCGCGAAGAACGAAGCGGCAATGCTTGCCAGCCTGCATGCAGTCGGGACTGAAGTCCCTCCCACAGTGCACCCAGTCGTCTCGCAATCCCTGTAGGAGCGGCTTCAGCCGCGACGAACGAAGCGGCAATGCATGCCAGCCTGCATGCAGCCGGCACTGAAGTCCCTGCCACAGTGCAGCCAGCCGTCTTCGCAAGCCCTGCAGGAGCGGCTTCAGCCGCGACGAACGAAGCGGCAATGCATGCCAGCATGCATGCAGTCGGGACTGAAGTTCCTCCCACAGTGCACCCAGCCGTCTTCGCAATCCCTGCAGGAGCGGCTTCAGCCGCGACGAACGAAGCGGCAATGCTTGCCAGCCTGCATGCAGTCGGGACTGAAGTCCCTCCCACAATGCACCCAGCCGTCTTCGCAATCCCTGTAGGAGCGGCTTCAGCCGCGACGAACGAAGCGGCAATGCTTGCCAGCCTGGATGCAGTCGGGACTGAAGTCCCTCCCACAGTGCACCCAGCCGTCTTCGCAATCCCTGCAGGAGCGACTTCAGCCGCGACGAACGGAGCGGTAGGCCTTGCGGTGTCGTATGCCGTTCGGGCCGAAGCCTCTTCCACAGTGCAGCGGTCCCGCCGCAAGCCCTGTTAGGAGCGTTTTCAACCGCGACAAGCGAAGCCAGCAAGCAGGCTCGTCCTGGAAGCGCTCCGGGCCGATGGCCCGAGGCCAAGCGGAGTGCACCACACTGATCGGCCGCTGTCCTTTGGCAGCGGTGGTCTCGCGGTTGCTTCAGATCGCGGATGCCCCATCGCCTGCTAGCATCGCCCGATGGACTCCCTCTCCCAGATCGTGCTCGGCGCCGCCGTCGCCGCCGTCATCACTCCCGCGGCGCATCGCCGCGCCGCGCTGCTCGCCGGCGCCGCGCTCGGTACCATGCCGGACCTGGATTCGCTGCTCCTGCTGCCGCTGACCCGCGATCCGGTCACGCTGATGACGGTGCACCGCAGCTTCAGCCATTCGCTGTTCGTGCTGCCGTTGCTCGGCTGGCTGATCTGGTGGCTGTACCGGCGCTTCGGCCATGGCCGCGTGGCCGCAGCGCCGCAACGCTGGTTCTGGGCGATCCAGTTGGCGCTGATCACCCATCCGCTGCTCGATGCGTTCACCGTCTACGGCACCCAGCTGTGGTGGCCGCTGCGGCCGCCGCCGGCGATGTGGTCCAGCGTCTTCATCATCGATCCGGGCTACACGCTGTGGCTGATCCTGGCCTGCGCCATCGCCTGGTGGGGGCACACGCGGCGCGTCGCGCAGCAGGCGCTGTTGGCCGGGCTGATCCTGAGCAGCGCCTACCTGGGCTGGTCGTTGCTGGCCAAGCACCTGGTCGATCGCCAGGCCGACCGCGCGCTGGCGGCGATGGGCCTGCAGCACGCGCCGCGCTTCTCGGTGCCGATGCCGTTCAACACGCTGCTGTGGCGGGTGGTGGCGATGACCCCGGGCGGCTACGTGATCGGCGAACGCTCGCTGGTCGCCGACAACGGACCGATGCGTTTCCAGGGCTTTCCGTCCAACACCCAGGCGCTGGGCGAAGTGCGCGCGCTGCCGGCGGTGCAGCGGCTGAGCTGGTTCAACCGCGGCTTCATGCGCGCCCAGGTCAAGGACGGCGAGCTGGTCCTCAGCGACCTGCGCATGGGCCTGGAGCCGGACTACAACTTCAACTTCGCGGTGGCCCGGCAGCAGGGCGGCGGCTGGCAGGCGATCGAACCGCGCCAGCTGCAGGCCGCGTACCGCGCGCCGGTGGCGCGCGGGCAGATCCGCGCCGCGCTGGCGAAGATGTGGCGGCGGATCTGGACCGAACCGGCAGCGGCCACGCCGGTCGGCGCGGCGGCGCCTGCCGCGCACTGAGCGCGCCGGGCGTGCACCTGGTCCCGCGGGCGCACCGCGGCGGCGGTCAGTAGACCGTCGCGCGCGCCTGCACGAACGAATAGAAGAACACCGCGTCCGGATCGCTCTGCACCTGCGCCATCTCCCGGCGCATGCCGGCCACGGTGTCCTCGCCGACCGCGCCGGCCTGCAGCAGCCGCTCGGCGGCGGACAGCAGCACTTCTTCCCAGAAGGCGATCATGGTCTTGCGCCGGGCCGGCTCGCGGTTGTCCAGGTGCAGCGTCTTGATCTCGGTGCTGACGTCG
Organism: Xanthomonas sp. WHRI 7945; assembly: GCF_035026585.1. Classification (NCBI taxonomy): domain Bacteria; kingdom Pseudomonadati; phylum Pseudomonadota; class Gammaproteobacteria; order Lysobacterales; family Lysobacteraceae; genus Xanthomonas; species Xanthomonas sp. WHRI 7945. Next base: position 145,896 of record NZ_JAYIQP010000008.1, on the reverse strand, counting down.
CGGTAACCGCCGGCCAACAGCAGGTTGCCCAGCTTGGCGCCGACGAACGGATCGCCGCCGTGGTCGTACTGGAAGTCGTTGAACGCCATCCAGTAGCGCCACACGTTTGGCGAATACGGATGCAGCAGGAACGAGGCGTTCATCACCTCGGTCACGTATACCGGCGACCCCGGCGCCAGCACGCGCCGCACTTCGCTCAGTACCCGCGCCGGCGACGGCACGTGTTCCAGTACCCAGCACAGGAATCCGGCATCGAAGCTGCGCGGCTCGAACGGCAGGTCGCCGGCATCGGCCTGCTGCAGGGTGTAGCGTTCGCGACACCACGGCATGCGCTGCAGGTTGTCGCGCGCGGCCTGCAGTTGCACCTCGCTGAGGTCCACGCCGGTCACGTGCAGGTCGGGAAAGCGGCGCAGCAGGACCTCGGTCTGCGCGCCGACGCCGCTGCCCACTTCCAGCAGGCGCCGCGCGCCGGTGTAGTCGATCTGGTTGAACAGCGTGGCTTCGAGCAGGCGCGCCTGTTTCAGCAGCCGCGCCTGCTCGGTGCCGGAAAAGCCATGCAGATAGGTGGGCGGCGTGGGCGTACTCATGGCGTGCTCCTGGCGGCGGCGCTCAGGCCGCCGCGGGCAAGGCGGGCGGCACGCCGGCGATCAGCGCGTCGAAATAGTCGGCGGTCAGCGCCAGCTGCGCCTGCGCGGTCTCGGCGCGGTTGACCACGGCGCGGAACGCCGCGTTTTCGGGGCGGTCCTTGGCGTACCAGCCCAGGTGCTTGCGCGCGATGCGCACGCCCTGAGCTTCGCCGTAGAAATCGTGCAGCGCCTGCAGGTGGCCGAGCAGGGTGTCGCGCACGAACTGCAGCGGCGGCGCCGGCAGCAGCTCGCCGCTCGCCAGGTAGTGCGCGATCTCGCCGAAGATCCACGGCCGGCCTTGCGCGGCGCGGCCGACCATCACCGCGTCGGCGCCGGTCGCGGCCAGCACTTGCGCGGCCTTGTGCGGCGAGTCGATGTCGCCGTTGGCGATCACCGGGATGCGCAGCGCGGCCTTGATCTGCGCGATCGTGGCGTATTCGGCCTGGCCGCTGTAGTGCTGGTCGCGGGTGCGGCCGTGCACGGCCAGCGCGGCGATGCCGCAATCCTCGGCGATGCGGGCGATGGCCGGGCCGTTGCGGTGGTCGCAATCCCAGCCGGTGCGGATCTTCAGCGTCACCGGCACCGGCGAGGCGTTCACCACCGCGCTGAGGATGCGCGCCACCAGCGCCTCGTCGCGCATCAGCGCCGAGCCGGCCCAGGCGTTGCACACCTTCTTCGCCGGACACCCCATGTTGATGTCGATCAGCTGCGCGCCGTGGTCGGCGTTGTAGCGCGCCGCCTCGGCCAGTCGCTGCGGCTCGGTGCCGGCGATCTGCACGCTGACCGGGTCCGGTTCGCCGGCGTGGTCCATGCGCTGCAGCGATTTGCGGGTCTGCCACAAGCGCGGATCGGAGATGGTCATTTCCGACACCGCCAGGCCGGCGCCCAGGCGCTTGCACAGCAGCCGGAACGGCTTGTCGGTGACCCCGGCCATCGGCGCCAGGATCACCTTCGGTTCGATCGTGTAGGGGCCGATGCGCATGCGGCCATTGTCGCCGCCGCCGCGGCCGCTGCCAACTGCGCGGCCGGCGCCGGCGCAATCGCTCAGCGGATCAGCTGGTACAGCTCGAAGCCGTCGGCGTTGCCGTCCAGGATCAGCAGCAGTTCGTCCGGCCCGAGCGCGACCAGGCGCCCGACGCTGTTGCCATGGGTGCCGTCGGAGACGTTGCCGGGCGCATAGCGACCTTGCGGCTCGTCGTTGACGGTGCTGGCGCCCAGGAACGCGAATGCGGGGCTGCCGCTGGCCAGCGGATACAGCGTGCCGCTCCTGCGCTGCGAGCCGCTGGTCTTGCTCAGGCGGTAGCCGCACGGATCGGCGCCGATCTCGGCCTTGAAGTACGGATAGGCATAGGCGAAACCGCGATCGACCTGGATCGAGCGCACCTTCCAGCGGCCTTCCAGCTTGCCCGGCGCCTGCGGTGACTGCGCGCGCTGCAGCAGGCCGCGTGCCAGTGCCGCCCCGGCCTCCAGATCGGCTTCCTCGTAGCGCGGCGCGATCGCCTGCTGCAGGGTGCGTACCGACGCGGTGACGGTGGCGCGGTCGGCGTCGGCGGCGATGCTGTTCCAGTCGCAGCGTGGCGCGGCGGCCGCGGACAGCGGTGCCAACAAGGCGCATAGCGCGACGAGCGAACTGACGGGAAAACGTGGCATCGGGAACTCCTTGTCGGATGCATGCCCGCCGCGGCGACGTGCACTTTGGCGGAGCTTGTGTGGATAGTGCCGGCGTGATCAGCCGACGTCGGGCACCAGCGCGGGCATCGACGCCGCAGCGCCTTCGGCCTCGGTCGAACGCGCCGCGTAATGGTTGGCGAAGCGCACGTGGGTGGCGAAGCTGGCGTTCGGCGACTGCGCCAGCGAGGCCACCAGCGCGCCGTTGAAGGCATCGCCGGCGCCGGTGGTGTCCACGGTCTGCGCGGACTCGGCGCCGATGCGGTAGTACGGCTGGGTGTCGCCGCGCATGCGCTCGTCGGGATGCGAGATGAACGCGCCCACCGCGCCCAGCGTCACCACCACGGTGCCGCCCGGCAGCAGCTTGCGGCACAGCGCGTGCAGGCTGCCGCCGTCGACCGCGGCGACGTCGTCGGCCTCCACGCGCTCGCCGACGTGGCGCGCCAGCAGCGCGGCGAACTCGGTCTCGTTCGGGGTCAGCACGTCGGCCAGCTTGAGCAGGCCGATGCTGGTCTGCGCATTGGCCGGCGCCGCGTTGAGCACCGTGGTCAGGCCGGTCTCGCGCGCCAGCGCCAAGGTGCCCTCGATGGTCTCGATCGGCGATTCCAGCTGCGCCAGCAACACCCGCGCCGAGCCCAGCAGCGCGCGTTGCGCCTGCACGAAGTCCAGGCTCAGCGCGGCGTTGGCGCCGGCGCCGATGACGATGGTGTTGCGGCCGTGGCCGTCGACGTAGATGCCGCCGGTGCCGGTCGGCTCGGTGCTGGCCTCGGCGGCCAGGTCGATCCCGTCCTGCGCCGCGAGCGCGCGCGCCATTGCGCCGCCGGCGTCGTCGCCGAGCGCGCAGACGAAGGTGGTGCGGGCGCCGGCACGCGCCGCCGCGACCGCCTGGTTGAAGCCCTTGCCGCCGGGGCCGGTGCTGTAGCGGCCGGCGATGGTGGCGCCGGCGGCGGGCAGGGTTTCGCAGCGCCAGACGTGGTCGACATTGAACGAACCGACGACGATGACCGAACTCATAGGCATGTGCTGCTTCTCAACGGGAACTGGGGAAAGAGGGACTGCATCAGCCGAAGTGCGACAGCACGCCGGCGATGGTGGCGGTCATGAAGGTGGCGATCGAACCGCCCAGCACCGCGCGCAGGCCGAACCGCGCCAGGTCCTGGCGGCGCTCCGGGGCCAGGCCGCCGATGCCGCCGATCTGGATCGCGATCGAACTGAAGTTGGCGAAGCCGCACAGCGCGTAGGTGGCGATCAGCCGGCCTTCGCTGCTCAGCTGCATGCCGGGGATCTCGCCCTTGACGATCTTCGACAGCTCGCTGTACGCCACGAATTCGTTGATCACCACCTTCTGCCCGATCAGCGAGCCGACCGTGGTCGCATCCGCCCACGGCGTGCCGATCACCCACGCGATCGGCGCCAGCAGATAGCCGAAGATGGTGGACAGGTTGGTCGGGCGGCCGATCGCCGCGGCCAGGCCGGTGGCGTCGCCGAGCCAGGTCAGCGGCGCGTTGACCAGCGCGATCAGCGCGATGAAGGCCAGCAGCATCGCGCCGATGTTCAACGCCAGGCGCAGGCCGTCGCCGGCGCCGGCGGCGGCCGCGTCGATGATGTTGCTGGTGGTCTTTTCCACTTCCATCTTGACCGTGCCGCGGGTCAGCGGGGTGCCGGTCTCCGGGATCAGCAGCTTGGCCACCACCAGCGTCGCCGGCGCTGCCATGATGCTCGCGGCCAGCAGGTGCTTGGCGTAGAACGCCTGCTGCGCCGGATCGCTGCCGCCGAGCATGCCCACGTAGGCGGCCAGCACGCCGCCGGCGATATGCGCCATGCCGCCGATCATCATCGTCAGCAGTTCGGACTCGGTCATCTTCGGGATGTAGGGCCGCACCGTCAGCGGCGCCTCGGTCTGGCCGATGAACACGCTGGCGCAGACGCTGGTGGTCTCCGCGCCGGACACGCGCATCACCTTGGTGATCGCCCAGGCCATCACCCGCACCACCGCCTGCATCACCCCGAGGTGATACAGCACGCCCATCAGCGCCGAGAAGAAGATGATCGTCGGCAGCACCTGGAAGGCGAAGATGAAGCCGTTGCTGGTGGTGTCCATCAGGCTGCCGAAGATGAAGTTGGAGCCTTCGTTGACGAAGCTCAGCACCTTCACGAACAGCTGTCCCAGCCAGTCGAACACCTCGCGTCCGCCCGGCACCAGCAGCACCAGCGAAGCGAAGGCGATCTGCAGGATCAGGCCGGTCGCGACCAGCTTCCAATCGACCGCGCGCTTGTTGTTCGAGAACAACCAGGTGATCCCGATCAACACCGCCAACCCGAACAGGCCGAAGCCGATCCTCCCCAAACCCTCGACCATCTGCTTCCCCTGGATCGCCGGACCAAAGAGAGGAAGCCTAGTGCAGGGGGTGACGGGCGGCAAGGTAAACCCCGTTCAGCGCCGGAAAACCTGGCGCTGGAGCATGTCGGCCATTCCAGATGCGGGTCGCGCCGGGCATCCGGGCGGGTGCCGTGGCCGTTCGGGCGAACCGACCGCGGGCGCGTTCTTGGGCCAGCGTTCCAGTTTGGGAGCGGTTTCCGCGCACCCGGCCCGGCCGCAGCGTGCCGCCACATGTCGGCCCCCTCGCTACACTGTGCGACCGTCCGCCGGCCACCTTCGCCGGCCCGTATCAGGAGGAGTCCGCATGCATTACCGTCGCCTCGGTGCCACCGGATTGCAGCTGTCGGCGCTGTCGTTCGGCGCCTGGATCAACTTCGGCGGGCAGATCGGCCGCGATGAAGCGCGCAACCTGATCGCCGCCGCCTGGGACCATGGCGTCAACTTCTTCGACAACGCCGAGGTCTACGCGCAGGGCCGCGCCGAGCAGGTGATGGGCGACGTGATCGCCGACCTGCGGTTGCCGCGCGATGGCTATTGCGTGTCCAGCAAGGTGTACTTCGGCGCGGTCGACGCGCCGCGCCCGACCCAGCGCGGGTTGTCGCGCAAGCACGTCACCGACGCCTGCCACGCCGCGTTGAAGCGGCTGCGGGTGGACTACCTGGACCTGTACTACTGCCACCGCCCCGATGCCGACACCCCGGTCGAGGAAACCGTGCGCGCGATGGACGCGCTGGTCCGGCAGGGCAAGGTGCTGTACTGGGGCACCTCCGAATGGCCGGCCGCGCGCATCCGCGAGGCCGCGCAGCTGGCGCAGGCGCTGGGCCTGCAGGGGCCGTCGATGGAGCAGCCGCAGTACAACCTGCTGCACCGCCAGCGCGTGGAGCAGGAATACGCGCCGCTGTACGCCGAATTGGGCCTGGGCACCACGATCTGGTCGCCGCTGGCCTCGGGCCTGCTGACCGGCAAGTACAACGACGGCATCGATCCAGCCTCGCGGCTGGGCCAGGCCGGCAACGCCTGGCTGCACGACGAGGTGATCGGCCCGCCGGAGCAGCGCCGCGTGGAGCGCGCGCGCGCCTTCACCGCGCTGGCGGCCGCGGAAGGCGTGGCGCCGGCGGCCTTGGCGATCGCGTGGTGCCTGCGCAATCCGCACGTGTCCACGGTGATCCTCGGCGCCAGCCGCGTCCCGCAGTTGCTGGAGAACTTCGACGCGCTGCCGCTGGCCGCGCGCGAGGACCCGGCGTGGTGGGCGCGAGTCGAGGCGGCGGTGGCCTGAGTCGGGAACCGGATCGAATGCCGGCGCGGCCTTCGGACACGCGCTGGCAGGCATTCTCAAGAGCTTTCAATATCCAAATTTCGATTCGCAGCTTGAATCTCCACAAACGAGAACGGCTCTTGCTTAATTATTGAGAATCATTATCATCCGTATCGACCCCTGTGTACGGAGCCCGACCATGACCGCTCAACCCGTCCTGTTGCGTCACCCCGAAACCCTGAGCCTGCGCGAGCGCTCGCTGCCGCGCGCGGTTCCGGCCGAAGAGACGATCAGCAGCGAGGCGCTGCTGAAAGGGCGCCGCGAGGTGCTGATCCAGCACGGCGACCGCGTCTATCGCCTGCGCCACACCAGCAACGACAAGCTGATCCTGACCAAGTGATCCCCGCCCGGTCGCGCGATGCGCGGCCGGGCCACCGCTCGACACTGCCGCCACCTGGCCGGACCCATGGTCCCGCCGCGGCCGCCCCGCAGTCGCGATCGTTTTCTCCCCCTCGGCCCGCGCGCCGGCCCCTGGGCCGGCTTGGCCGAGGTCTTTTCGCGACCCACCCGATGACTCCTATGCTCCGTACCGCTCCGCTCACCGGTGCGCTGTGGCTGGCCCTGGCCGCCTGCGCACATGCCGCCCCCGCCGCTTCAGCCGCTTCAGCCGATGCCGCCACCCCGCGCGATTTCGATCGCCTGCAGGTCACCGCCACCCGCACCCAGCGCGCGATCGTGGACGTGCCCAGCAGCGTCGACGTGATCGACCGCGAGCAGATGGACCAGGAACTGGTCTACGACCTGAAGGACCTGCTGCGCTACACGCCGGGCGTGTCGGTCACCGGCAACAGCGGCCGCTTCAGCGGCGTCGGCGGCATCCGCATCCGCGGCCTGGACGGCAACCGCGTGCTGATCCAGACCGACGGCATCCCGGTCTCGGACACCTTCAGCTTCGGCAGCTACCTCAACGCCAACCGCAACTTCGTCGACATGGAGACGCTCAAGCGGGTCGAGATCGTGCGCGGCCCGGCCAGCTCGCTGTACGGCTCGGACGCGCTTGGCGGCGTGGTCGCCTACGTCACCAAGGATCCGGCCGACTACCTGGCGCCGGGCAAGCACAGCTACGTGGGGCTGAAGTTCGGCTACGAGAGCGAGTGGGACGGCCTGTTCGGCGGCGCGCTGGTCGCCTTCGGCGGCGAGCGCTGGAGTGGCATGGCCGCGGTCAGCCACCGCCAGGGCCAGGAAAGCGAGACCCAGGGCGACAACCGCAGCACCGGCGCGGCGCGCACGACGCCCAATCCGCTCAGCAGCGACGGCCGCAGCCTGCTCAGCAAGCTGGTCTACGCGCCGAGCGCGAACCAGCGCTTCAAGCTCACCGTGGAAGGCAACGAGGACTACGGCCGCATCGACGCGCTGAGCAGCGTCACCTCCAGCATCCTGTCGCAGCGCGGCCGCGACCACCAGACCCGCGCCCGCGTGTCGCTGACCCACGAGGTGGACCAGCTCGACACGCTGCTCGCCGACGACCTGCAGTGGCAGCTGTACCGGCAGGACAGCGAGAGCCTGCAGCGCACCAACGAGCGCCGCAGCAACAACACCCTGCGCCACACCGAGCACAACTTCGACCAGCGCCTGTACGGGCTGCAGGCCAACCTGCACAAGCACGTCGACCAGGGCAGCGTGGTCCACGACATCAGCTACGGCATCGACCTGTCGTGGAACGATACCCACGAGAAGCGCGACGGCTACACGCAGAACCTGGGCAGCGGCGCGATCAGCAAGACGGTGGGTCTGGAGACGTTCCCGGTGCGCGACTTCCCGGTCACCGAGACCACCAAGGCCGGCGCCTACCTGCAGGACGAGATGCGCATGGCCGACGGCCGCTTCAGCCTGATCCCGGGCCTGCGCGTGGACTACTACCGGCTGTCGCCGCAGGTCGATGCGATCTTCGCCAACGACAACCCCGGCGTGGCGGCGAAGAAGGTCACCGACAGCAACGTCTCGCCCAAGCTCGGCGCGATCTGGCGCATCGACGATGCGTGGTCGCTGTACGCCAACTACGCGCACGGGTTCCGCGCGCCGCCGTACAACGACGTCAATATCGGCTTCACCAACCTGGTGGTCGGCTACACCGCGATCGCCAATCCCGACCTGAAGCCGGAAACCAGCAAGGGCGGCGAACTGGGCCTGCGCTACGCCAGCGCCGCCGGCTATTTCGGCCTGAGCGGCTACTACAACGACTACCGCGATTTCATCGAGTCCTACAGCTTCGTCGGCTTCAACGCCGACGGCCTGATGCTGTACCAGTCGCGCAACGTCGACCACGTGGTGATCAAGGGCGTGGAGGCCAAGGCCGGCGTCGATTTCGGCGCGCTGTCCGCGCGCTGGGCCGGCTGGTCGCTGCACTCCAGCGCCGCGTATGCGCGCGGCGACAACAAGACCGACGACGCGCCGCTGAACGCGATCGACCCGCTGCGCGGCGTGCTCGGCCTGGCCTACGACCGCGACACCTGGGGCGCGCAACTGGTCGGCACCGTCGTGGCGAAGAAGAAGCGCCCGGCGCTGGCCACGTACTACACGCCGTCCGGCTACGCGACGCTGGACCTGCTGGCGCACTGGAACTTCACCCCCGGCGCCAAGCTCAACGTCGGCGTGTTCAACCTGGCCGATCGCCGCTACATCGACTGGAACGCGCTGCCCGGCGCGACGCTGGCCAGCAGCACGGTGCTCGACCGCTATACCGGCGCCGGGCGCAACGTCTCGGTCAGCCTGGCGCTGGACTGGTAGCGGCGCATGGGCAAGGCGGCGCCAGCGACCACCGACGCGACCCGGATCGCCGCATCCGCGCCGCTGCCGCGCCCGGCGCAGCTGGCCGCACTGGGTACCGTGCTGTGCCTGTACCGCGCGCAGCTGGGCACGGAACTGATGGGCTGGAACCATGCGCTGCGCGTCGGCGCGCAGCTCGGCGTGGACAGCGACGGATTGCTCGAAAGCCTGTGCTTCTACGATCGCCAGGAACGCTGCTGCTGGCGCCTGTACCTGCTGCCGGACAGCGATTTCGTCGCCTGGGACGCATTGCTGTCGGCGCTGCCCGCGGTCCACAGCGGCGGCGCCGATGGCGGCGTTGCCGAACGCCTGTGGCGGCGCGTGGCCGGCCGCCTGAGCGGCGACAGCTGGCGTGCGCGGGCGCTGCGCCTGCATGCGAGCGACGGCGAACTGGCGGCCAGCGTCGCCAGCGTGTCGCCGCTGGGCGCCAGCATCGCCCGGCGCATCGCGCGGCTGGAAGCGGCCGAGGGCGAAGTGCTGGTCGACGACTGCTGCTGCGCCCGCGCCGGCCTGCCGACTACGCGTCACGATCCACAACGGCCTTGGCCAGTGCTGCGCCTGTAGGGCGCGTTTCCTCCTCTCTTTCTCAGCTACCGCGACCGACCACGACGATGAAATCACCGCTTCTGCTGCTCCTGCTCGCCGCTACCGGCCTGGCCCAAGCCCAGGACGCCGATCCGCAACGCGACCGCGTCAGCATCCTGGCGATGCAGGGCGAGTACCTGGTGGATTTCGCCTTCGACGAGACCGTGCTGCTCAAGCCCGGCTACGAGCGTGCGCCGGCGATGCGCAGCGGCGCCAACGAAGTGGTGATCGTGGTCGAGGACAGCCCGCGCAAGGTGGTGCTGCAGCATCTGCTGGTCGATACCAAGAGCGGCCACGTGACCAAGCACTGGCGCCAGGACTGGAGCTACGAAGCGCCGCAGCGTTTCGAGTTCAGCGCCGACCAGACCTGGCAGGTGCGCCCGCTCGCCGCCGCGGCCACCCGCGGCGCGTGGACCCAGTGCGTGTACGAGGTCAGCGACGCGCCGCGCTACTGCGGCACCGGCCGCTGGGACTACGCCGACGGCCATCCGACCTGGACCAGCGACCTGAGCTGGCGTCCGCTGCCGCGGCGCGAATACACCAAGCGCAGCGACTACAACGCGCTGGCGGTGATCAACCGGCATACGCTGACCCCGGCCGGCTGGACCCACGAGCAGTTCAATACCAAGGTGCTGCGCAAGCCCGACGGCAGCCAGCAGCCGATCGCACGCGAATTCGGCTTCAACGACTACGCCAAGACCGGCGAGGTCGACTTCAAGCCGGCCTACGATTACTGGAAGGCGACGCAGGGCTACTGGGCCAAGGTGCGCGCGCACTGGGACGCGTTCCTCGGCAAGCCGCCTGGCGTGCACCTGAAGACCAAGCTCGACGGCATGGCGATGATCATGCCGCTGTTCGAGCAGGCCGAGGCGGTGCAGCAGGGCAAGCCGGTGGCCGATGCCAAGATCGCCGCGGTGTTCGCGCAGTGGGTGGAGCCGGCGCCCGCCGAACGCTGAGCGCGCGCACCGATGAAGCCAGGGTGGGAAGGCGGCCGGCATTGGCGCCTTCCCTTTTCGCTGCCTGGCATAGGCAACCCGGCGCGGCTGTGCGCGGCGGCGACGGCTACAGGTCGGTCATCAAGTGATAGCCCAGGCCCTTGCGCTCGGGCAAGGTGACGATGAGCGGGAAGCCGATCGACATGCCGCTCAGGTCCAGCCATTGCGGATTGAACGAGTCGATCAGGCGGCGCTGCCGGCAATGGCTGAGCCGGGAGATCTCCGCGGCGCGCAGCAAGGCGGCGGCTTCGTTCTCGCATTCCTCGTACCACACCGCCAGAGTCGCGACCGGGGCTGCCATGTGTCCGCGCACGCCGTTGCGTTCGCGCAGGCGCCTGGCCGCTCCATCGAGCGCCTGCGGCGTCGGCGCGGTCGCGATGTAGTACGGCCGCTGCGGGTCTCGGCCAGGATGCAGCCAGGTACGGCACGCCGTTGCGCAGTGGGGTAGCGCTCATCGGCCAAGCGTGTCGTGCACGGGAGCGCCGCGTGTGCCGGCAAGTCGCCGGCGTTGCAGTGGCCGGCATGCCGTGGCGGGCCACGCGCGTCCTGGCGCGCGGCCCGCGGACACGGCGCGCTCAGTTCTCGCGCAGCGCCAGCGCCGGCGGCGTGCGCAGGATGCGGCGCGTGCCCGACCAACCGGCGAGCAGGCTCAGCAGCACGCCGCCGATCCCGCCCAGCAGCAGCGCCGGCCACGGTGGCGACAGCGTCAGTTCGAACGCCTGCCTGGCCACCACCACGCCGATGCCCGCCGCCGCGCCGACCGCCAGGATCGCCGCGAGCAGGCCGAGCGCGCCGAACTCCACCAGCACCGCGCCGCGCAACTGGCCGCGGCGCGCGCCCAGCGTGCGCAGCACCGCGCTGTCGTAGCGGCGCTCGCCGGCGGTGGCCTGCAGTGCCGCCAGCAACACCAGCGCGCCAGCCAGCAGGCTGAAGCCCATCACCAGCTGCACCGCCTGCGCCACGCGGTCGATTACTTCGCGCACCCGTCCCAGGATCGCGTCGATGTCCAGCAACGACACATTCGGGTAGGTGCGGCTGAGCCCGCTCAGCTGCGCGGCGGAACCGCGCGGCAGGTGGAACGCGGAGATCAGGTTGTACGGCGCGTCCTGCACCGCACCGGCGTTGAGCAACAGGAAGAAGTTGACCCGGAACGAATCCCAGTCGGCCTTGCGCATGCTGGTCACGGTGAAGCTGCGCTGCTGTTCGCCGAGCAGCAGGGTGATGCGGTCGCCGAGCTTCAGACCGTAGCGTTGCGCCCAGGCTTCCTCCACCGAGGCTTCCGCCGCGGTACTGTCGGCGGCCCAGAAACGCCCGGACAGCAAGCGGTTGGCGGCGGGGAATTCGTGCCGCCAGGAGAAGTTGATCGGCCGGTCGACGCCGTCGCCATCGCCGGCGTCGTCCGGTCCCTGGTCCTGGCGTTGCGGCGGCTTGCCGTTGATCGCCACCAGCTTGCCGGTGCTGAACGGCTCCACCGCCGCGTCGGCGACGCCCAGCCCGCGCAGCGTGGCGAGCACGTGCTCGGCCTGGTCGGGCTGGATGTTCATCAGGAAGTAGTTCGGCGTGTCCGCCGGCAGCCGGTCGCGCCACTGGCCAAGCAGACCCGGCCCGATCACCGCCAGCAGCAGCAACGCGCACAGCGACAGCGACAGCCCGACCAACTGCACCACGCTCAGCGCGCGGCGCCGGGTCAGCGCCGCCAGGCCCAGCTTCCACGGCCCGCGCAGGCGCGATTGCAGCCGCCGCAGCAGGGCCAGCAGCAGGCCGCCGACCGCCGCGGCGAGCGCGGCCAGCAGGGTCAGCCCGCCCAGCACCCAGGCCGCGAGCAGGCCATCGCCGGTGGCGTACACCGCCAGCACCACGGTGGCGACCAGCGCCGCGGCGTAGACCAGCAGCGAGGTCGGCGGCAGCGCGGCGAAGCTGCGGTTGAGCACGCGCATCGGCGGCACGTTGCGCAGCCGCAGCAGCGGCGGCAGGCCGAAGCCGAGCAGCAGCAACAGGCCGATGCCGGCGCCGGCCAGCGCCGGGGTCGCCTGCGGCAGCGGCAGCCGGTTCGGGATCAGGCTGCCCAGCGCCTCGACCAGGCCGATCTGCGCCAGCATGCCCAGGCCCACGCCGAGCGCGCAGGCCGGGATCGCCAGCAGCAGCAACTGCAGCGCCAGCGCGCCGAGGATGTCGCGCTGGCGCGCGCCCAGGCAGCGCAGCACGGCGACGTTGTCGATGCGGCGCAGCGCGAAGCGGTTGGCCGCCAGCGCGGTGGCGACGCCGGCCAGCAGCACCGCCAGCAATGCGGCCAGGGCCAGGAAGCGCCCGGCGCGGTCGAAGGCGCCGCGCACGCCGCGCTGGGTGTCCTCGATGCCGACCAGGCGGAACGCCTTGGCGCGCGGCGCCAGCCATTCGCGCAGCGCGGCGATCTCGCCCGGCGCGCCGGCGAACATCAACCGGTACGAGGCGCGGCTGCCGGGGCCGAGCAGGCCGGCGGCGTCGACGTCGGCGCGGTTGACCAACAGCGGCGGCGACAGTTGCATCAACTCGCCCGATGCGTCCGGCTCGGCGCGCAATACCCGGGTCACGCGCAAGCTGCCGGCGCCGAATTCCAGGTCGTCGCCGAGCTTCAGCCCCAGCGCCTCGAGCAGGCGCGGGTCGGCATAGGCCTGGCCGCGCGGCGGCGGGCCGGCGCGTTCGCTGCCGGCGCCGGCGGCGTCGCGCGCGACCAGCAGTTCGCCGCGCAACGGGTAGCCGGCCGCGACCGCCTTGATGTTGGCCATCTGGCTGGCGTCGCCATGGAACAGCACGCTGGGAAAGCTGACCAGGCGCGTATGGCGCACGCCGCGGCGCTGCGCTTCGGCGGCGAACGCGTCGGGGATGTCCTGGCGCCCGGTGACGCCGAGATCGCCGCCGATCACCTCGGCGGCGCTGCCGGTCAGCGCCAGGGTGACGCGATCGACCAGGGTGCCGACCGCGGTCATCACCGCCACGCCCAGCACCAGCGCGGCGAACACGGTCAGCAGGTCGCCGGCGAACAGTTCGCGGCGCAGCGCGCGCGCGGCGTGGCGCAGTACGTTCATGCCTCGGCCACCGCTTCGGCCACGCCCAGGCGCCCGCGGTCGAGCCGGTAGCGGTGCTCGCAGCGTTGCGCCAGGCGCAGGTCGTGGGTGACCAGCACCAGGGTGGTGTCGCTGCCGGCGTTGAGTGCGAACAGCAGGTCGCTGATCTGCTGGCCGGTGGCCTGGTCCAGGCTGCCGGTGGGTTCGTCGGCGAACAGGATCCGCGGCCGCGCCACGAACGCGCGCGCCAGCGCCACGCGCTGCTGCTCGCCGCCGGACAGCTGCCGTGGGTAGTGCCGCGCCCGCGCGGTCAGCCCGACCGCTTCCAGCACCTCGCGCACCCGCGCCGGATCCTCGCGCCCGGCCAGTTCCAGCGGTAGCGCGATGTTTTCCGCCGCGGTCAGCGACGGCAGCAGGTGGAAACTCTGGAACACGAAGCCGACTTCGCGCGCGCGCAAGGCCGCGCGCGCTTCCTCGTCCAGCGCGTTGAGCGACTGCCCGGCCAGGACGATCTCGCCCCGGGTCGGCAGGTCCAGCCCGGCGAGCAGGCCGAGCAGGGTGGTCTTGCCGGAACCGGAGGCGCCGACGATGGCGACGCTGTCGCCTTCACCGACGGTCAATCCGACCTTGTCGAGAATGTGGACCGTGCCCTCCGGTCCGCTGACGGATTTGCCGACATCGCGTACGTCGATCGCGATGCCGGTGCGGGGAGTGGGGGCCAGACTGTCGATGAGGAAATCTCCGGATGCGTGGCAACGATACGAAAGGAACGCCGGCCTGGGCGCGCAGCGCCTGGGTCCTGGCCTGCTTGGCATGGTGTCTGCTGTTGCCCGCCATCGCCTGTGCCAAAGGTGCGACGGGCCCGATCCTGGTGGTCGGCGACAGCCTCAGCGCTGCGCACAACATCCCGGTCCAGTCCGGCTGGGTGGCGCTGCTGGAGCGCCGCCTGCAACAACAGATGCAGGCGCCACCGGCCGTAGTCAATGCCAGCATCAGCGGCGAGACCTCTTCGGGCGCGCTGACCCGGCTGCCGGGGCTGCTGCAGAAGCACCGGCCGGCGGTGGTGGTGATCGAACTCGGCGGCAACGACGCGCTGCGCGGGCTGACCCCGGCCGAGCTGCGCGGCAACCTGGAAAAGATGATCGTGCTCAGCCGCGACGCCGGTGCCAAGGTGCTGCTGCTGGGCATCGACGTGCCGCCGAATTACGGGCCGGCCTACCGGCAGCGGCTGCGCGCGATCTACGCGGACCTGGCCAAGCAGTACCAGACCGGGCTGTTGCCGTTCCTGCTGGAAGGCGTGGCGCTGAACCCGGCGCTGATGCAGGACGACGGCCTGCATCCCACCGCCGCCGGCCAGCCGAAGGTGCTGGACAACGTGTGGCCCAAGCTCAAACCCTTGATCGGCGGGTGATTTTCGCGCCGGTCAGGCAGATGAAGCGCTCTTCACGCCATCACCACTTCGCTTCCGGCATGTTTCACAAAGCTGAAGACTGAGGAAGCTCTATGCGTCAGACCAAGGAAACCTCCGGACTCGTTCTGGTCGTCGAGGACAACCGCAATATCTCCGAGATGATCGGCGAGTACCTGGAAGGCCGCGGATTCGAAGTGGATTACGCCTGCGACGGCCTGGACGGGTATCGCCTGGCCGCGGAGAACAGCTACGACGTGGTGGTGCTGGACCTGATGCTGCCGCGTCTGGACGGCATCGAAGTGTGCCGCCGTCTGCGCAACGACGCGCGCAAGTCCACGCCGGTGCTGATGCTGACCGCGCGCGACACGCTCGACGACAAGCTCACCGGCCTGGGCTTCGGCGCCGACGACTACCTGACCAAGCCGTTCGCGATCCAGGAACTGGAAGCGCGCCTGCGTGCGCTGATCCGCCGCGAGCGCCGCCAGGTCGGTTCGGAAGTGCTGAAGGTGGCCGACCTGGTGCTGGATCCGGTGAGCATGCGTGCCACCCGCGCCGGCACCGAGCTGCAGCTGTCGCCGATCGGCCTGCGCCTGCTGACCATCCTGATGCGCGAATCGCCGCGCGTGGTCACCCGCCAGGAGATCGAGCGCGAGATCTGGGGCAACGGCCTGCCCGACTCGGACACGCTGCGCAGCCATCTGTACAACCTGCGCAAGATCATCGACAAGCCGTTCGACCGGCCGCTGCTGCACACCGTGCAGAGCGCCGGTTACCGCATCGCCGACATCGCCCAACCGATGAGTTGAGCGGTCCCTGGTTTGCCACGCGACAGGCCCCAGGAACGGGGCCTGCTTGCACGGCGGATTCACGATCCGCCCGCCTATAATCGCGGCGAAAGAACACGGAAGCTGTAATGCCGCACGGTTTGCCGCGCAAAATCCGCCTTGCCCTGATCGCCCGCATCCTGTTCGCCGGATGCATCGTCGCCTTGGGCAGCTATCTGGTGGTGGCGGTGGTGCAGCATTCGCTGGTGGGCTCGGTGATGCGCCAGGAAGCCGCGCACTACTGGCGCCTGCACGCGCAAACGCCGTCGCAGCCGCCGCCCAATAGCCATACCTTGCGCGGTTATCTGCTGTCGCCCGGGCAATCGGATGCCGCACTGCCGGCCAGCCTGCGCGGCCTCGCCCCGGGCATGCACGAGAACCGCCCCGGCGGCGAGATGGTGCTGGTCGAGGAGACCGAGCAGGGGCGTCTGTACCTGGTGTTCCTGCGGGCGCAGGCGCAGCGGCTGGCCTTCTGGTTCGGCATCGTGCCGGCGCTGCTGACCCTGATCGCGGTGGTGGTGGTCGGCTGGCTGACCCACCGCGCCTCGCGGCGCCTGCTGTCGCCGGTGAACTGGCTGGCGCGGCGCGTGTCGCAATGGGATCCGCGGCATCCGTCCACCGCCGACCTGGCGCCGGAAAACCTGCCGGCCGACGTGCAGGGCGAATCGCGGCAGTTGGCCGCCGCGCTGCATGCGCTGGCCCTGCGCGTCACCGACCACGTTTCGCGCGAGCGCAACTTCACCCGCGACGCCAGCCACGAACTGCGCACGCCGCTGACCGTGATCCGCGTCGCCAGCGACATCGCGATGACCGATCCGGACCTGCCGCCGCGGCTGGGCCGCAGCCTGCAGCGCATCCAGCGCGCCGGCCGCGACATGGAGGCGGTGATCGACGCGTTCCTGATCCTGGCGCGCGAAGCGGACGTGGTGCCGCAGAGCGAGACCTTCGAGGTCGCCGACGTGGTCGAGTACGAAGCCGAGAACGCACGCGAGCTGCTGACCGGCAAGCCGGTGACCTTGACCGTCAAGGTGCTCACCATTGCCCGCCTGCATGCGCCGCCGCGGGTGCTGCACGTGGTGGTCAGCAACCTGCTGCGCAACGCCTGCAGCTATACCGACGCCGGCAGCATCGAGGTCGAGATCGGCACCGACCGTATCAGCATCCGCGACACCGGCATCGGCATGTCCGCCGAAGCGCTGCAGCGCGCGTTCGAACCGTTCTTCCGCGCCGAACCGGACCGCCCGCAGGGCACCGGGCTGGGCCTGTCGATCGTGCGCCGGCTGTGCGAGCGCTTCGGCTGGCGGATCGGGCTGGAGAGCGCCGAGGGCGGCGGCACCACCGCCACGGTCAGGTTCGATCCGGTCAAGTGAGCGGCCGGATCGCCTGAATCGTCGGCGTCAGCGCGGCGCGCTCAGCGCTTGAGGTACGGCCGCACGATGTCGCGCCACAGCGCATAGCCGGCCGCGTTCATGTGCAACTGGTCCGGGCCGAACAGTTCGGCGCGCGGCTGCCCATCCTTGCCGAGCATCGGCGTGTACACGTCGATGAACTCCACCTGCTTCAGCCCTTTGGCCGCTTTGCGGATCAGCGCGTTGGCCTCGGTGACTTTCGGCAGCAGCGCGGCGCGCGCCGGGCTGGGCTTGATCGCGAGGTAGGCGATGCGCACGCCCGGCAGATCGCGGCGCACCCGCGTCACGAAGGCGAGGAAGTCCTCGTGCAGCTGCTGCGGGCTGCGTCCGCTGTTGAGGTCGTTGTCGCCGGCATAGAACACGATCAGACGCGGCTTGTACGGCACCACGACGCGGTCGGCATACCAGGTGCTGTCGCGGATCTCCGAGCCGCCGAAGCCGCGGTTGAGCGTGTCCACGCCGGGGAAATCGCTGGCCAGCGACTGCCAGAAGCGGATCGAGGAACTGCCGACGAACAGCACCCCGCCGGGCTTGGGCGGATGCGCGGCGTCGGCCTGGGCGAAGCGCTGCATGTCCTCTTCCCAGGCCGGGTTGGAGACCTGTTCGGGAATCTTCGGCGTGGCGGCCGGCGTGAGCGCCAGGGCCGAATGCAGGCCCAGCAGGAACAGGCAGGTGGCGAGCAGCGCAGCGCGCAGCGGCGAACGGGGCATGAGGGCGCCTCCAATTGCGACGGGAGCGGCGATGGTGCCGCAGGCGCCGCGCCGCAGGCAAATCCGGCGCCTGCCGCGGCCGCTCGCAGCGGCGGACGGGGGCTTGTGGCAAAATTGGCGCCTAGCCCGCTTCGCCATCGCCCATGACCGTTCCCTTCCGGCCGTCGCCGTCGCGTCTTCGTTCCCCAGGCCGGGCCTGACGCATGGCCGACCAATTCGGGCACCTGCCGCGCGGACCGCGCCGGATGCTGATGGCGCTGCGCTGGTCCTACCAGGGTCTGCGCGCGGCCTGGCTGCACGAGTCTTCGTTCCGGCTGGAGGTGTGCCTGTCCGTGTTGCTGGCGCCGCTGGCGCTGTGGCTGGGGCAGGGGCCGGTGCAGCAGGCGCTGATGATCGGTTCGCTGTTGCTGGTGCTGGCGGTGGAACTGCTCAATTCCGCGATCGAGGCGGTGATCGAGCGCTACGGGCCGGAGCACCACGAACTGGCCGGTCGCGCCAAGGACATGGGCTCGGCCGCGGTGCTGTTGATGCTGGCCAATGTCGTGCTGTGCTGGGGGTTGATCCTGCTGCCGCGCGTGCTGTGACCACCGCTTTCTTTTGACCGATTAAGGATTCGACTCCATGGCCCTTGAGTTTCTCGCCGATCCCAACACCTGGCTGACGCTGCTGACGCTGAGCGCGTTGGAAATCGTGCTGGGCATCGACAACCTGGTGTTCATCTCCATCGCGGTGGGCAAGCTGCCGGAAGCGCAACGCCCGGCGGCGCGCAAGTTCGGTATCGCGGTGGCGTGCCTGACCCGCATCGCGCTGCTGGTGTCGCTGGCGTTCCTGGCGCGGATGCAGGGCGAGCTGTTCAGCGTGGCCGGCATGGGCTTCTCGGTGCGCGACCTGGTGCTGATCGTCGGCGGCCTGTTCCTGCTGGTGAAGGGCGGGATGGAAATCCGCGAGATGATCACTGGCGGCGAAGACGCCGATCCCACCACCAGCAAGGCCTCGGGCGTGTTCTGGATGGTGATCGCGCAGATCGCGGTGATCGACATCGTGTTCTCGCTGGACTCGGTGATCACCGCTGTCGGTATGGCCCAGCACATCCCGGTGATGGTCGCGGCGGTGCTGCTGGCGGTGGCGGTGATGCTGCTGGCGGCGAACCCGCTGGGCCGCTTCATCGACGCCAACCCGACGGTGAAGATGCTGGCGCTGGCGTTCATCCTGATGATCGGCGTGGTGCTGATCCTGGACGGCTTCGAGGTGCACGTGCCCAAGCCCTACATCTATGCGGCGATGGGCTTCTCGGTGCTGGTGGAGTGGCTGAACCTGCTGATGCGCCGCCGCGCGGCGGCCCATCACGTGCCCGGCGCCGGCAAGTGGTGAGCGGCTGACGCGTCCGCAGACGCTGCGTTTTCACGGAGGGCGTGGCAAGCTGCGCCCTGTCTTTACGCCGGAGAGCGCCATGCGCCTGTTGTCCCGCTCGTTGTTCCTCGTCGCCGTGGCGGCACTGTTGTCCGGTTGCGGCTACAACGCGATCCAGCAGAAGGACGAGGCGGTCAAGGCCGGCTGGTCCGAGGTGCTGAACCAGTACAAGCGCCGCGCCGACCTGATCCCGAACCTGGTCAACACGGTCAAGGGCTACGCCGACCAGGAGCGCCAGGTGCTGACCGACGTGACCAATGCGCGTTCGCGGGTCGGCCAGGTCCAGGTCAATGCCGACGACGCGGCCTCGCTGCAGCAGTTCCAGCAGGCGCAGGGCGAGCTGTCCAGCGCGCTGTCGCGGCTGCTGGTGGTGACCGAGAACTATCCCAACCTCAAGTCCGACCAGTCGTTCCGCGATCTGCAGGCGCAGCTGGAAGGCACCGAGAACCGCATCACCGTGGCTCGCGGCCGCTACATCCAGGCGGTCCAGGACTACAACACCTTCATCCGCTCGTTCCCGCAGGTGATCACCTCGAAGATCTTCGGCTACAAGGAAAAGCCGAACTTCTCCGTGGCCAACGAGGCGCAGATCTCCGAGGCGCCGGCGGTGAATTTCGGTGGCCAGCCGGCGCCACCGCAGCAGCCGCAGCAGGCGCCGCAGCCGGCGCCGGCGCAGTAAGCGCAGCGCGCAGCGGCGCCGACCAGGCAGCGCTGCACGCCGGCCCGGGTCGCGGCCTGCGGCCAAGTGCTGCAGCGGGGCCGGCCGCACGCAGCGGCCGCCGGCTTTCCTGGTCGCGCCGCCGCTGCGGTTCCCTCCCTTCGATGCCGCCGCGCGATCGCGCCGGCAGGAGTCTGCAATGAGCGATGCGACGATCCGCCAGCGCCATGCGCGCCGCGGCCGGCCTGCCTGGATCGGGGTGCTGCTGTTGGCGCTGCTGCTGCCGCTGCTGGCCTGGGCGCAGGCGGCCGGCGAGGCGCCGATCCCGCCCCTGGACACGCCGGTGGTCGACACCACCGGTACCTTGCAGCCGACCCAGCGCCTGCAGCTGGAACAGCAGGCGGTGCAGCTGCAGCAGCGCAAGGGCAGCCAGCTGCAGGTGCTGGTGATCGCCAGCACCGCGCCGGAGACGATCGAGCAATACACCCAGCGCGTGTTTGACACGTGGAAGATCGGCCGCAAGGGCGTGGACGACGGCGTGCTGCTGGTGGTGGCCAAGGACGACCGGCGCGTGCGCATCCAGCCCGGCTATGGCCTGGAAGGCGCCATTCCCGATGCCACCGCCAACCGCATCATCCAGGAGTACCTGGCGCCGCGGTTCCGCGCCGGCGACTATGCCGGCGGCATCGCCGAAGCCACTGCGATGCTGGTCAAGCTGATCGATGGCGAACAGCTGCCGGCACCGGTGAGCACCCACGCGTCCGAATCGCGCTCCGGCGGCAGGCTGCCGCTGGGCTTCTTCGCCGGCCTGTTCGCCGCCATCGTCGCGCAGCTGCTGTTCGCGCGCGCGCCGCGGCCGCTGCGCGGCGTGCTGGCGGCGGTCGCCGGCGGTGGCGTGGGCCTGTTGCTGAGCCTGTCGCTGTTCGTCGGCGCGCTGACCGGCGCGATCGGGCTGGTGCTGGGGCTGTTGTCGGGCATCTCTCCCGGCCGCTCCGCCGGTGGCGGTGGCTGGGGTGGAGGCGGTTTCGGCGGCGGCTTCGGTGGTTTCGGTGGAGGCGGTTTCGGTGGTGGTGGTGGCTTCGGCGGTGGTGGCGGCGGCTGGGGCGGTGGCGGCGGCAGTTCGGGAGGCGGTGGCGCCTCGGGGAGTTGGTGATGCGATTGCTCCGTCATCTGTTCGCGCCGGCGGCGCGCAGCCTGTTCCCGGACGCCAGCCTGGAGCGCATCGGCGCGGCGATCGCCGATGGCGAGCGGCTGCACCGCGGGCAGGTGATGTTCGCGGTCGAATCGGCGCTGGCGCCGGCGGCGCTGCTGCGCGGCATGGCGCCGCGCACGCGCGCCGAGCAGGTCTTCGCGCAGTTGCGGACCTGGGACACCGAGGCCAACAACGGCGTGCTGATCTACCTGCTGCTGGCCGACCACCGCATCGAGATCGTGGCCGACCGCGGCCTGCACGCGCGCGTGGACGAGGCGCAATGGCGCGAGGTCTGCGCACTGATCGAACGCGACATGCGCGCCGGCCAGCCCGAGCAGGCGGTGATCGCCGGGGTGGCGGCGGTGTCGGCGCTGCTGGCCACGCATTTTCCGGCGCAGCCCGGCCAGGCCGGGCACGACGAACTGCCGAACCGGCCGCAGCGGCTGGATTGAGCGCCGGCGGGCACGATGTGCCGCGGTGCAGGGTGCGCCTGTCTGCAGATGAAGCGTGGCGCAGTCCAAGTCGACCCAGACCACGGTAGTGACCGGCGCCGATGGCAGACGCCTGCGCCCGCCGGCAGATGAAGCCTGGCGCAGTCCAAGTCGGCCCAGACCACGGTAGTGGCCGGCGCCGGTGGCAGACGCTTGCGCCTGCCGGCAGATGAAGCCTGGCGCAGTCCAAGTCGACCCAGACCACGGTAGTGACCGGCGCCGATGGCAGACGCGTGCGCCTGCCGGCAGATGAAGGGGAGCGCCGTCCAAGTCGACCTGGACCACAGTAGTAGCCGGCGCCGATGGCAGAATAGGCGACCTTCGCCCTCCGGCCGACGCCCCCCGCAATGACCTATCTCCACCAGATCGACCCCATCGCCTTCTCGCTCGGCCCGGTGAAGGTGCATTGGTATGGGCTGATGTACCTGGCCGCCTTTGCGTCGGCCTGGTGGCTGGGCCGCCGCCGCATCCGCGCCGGCCGCCTGCCCGGCGTGGACATGGACGGGTTCTCCGACCTGCTGTTCTACGCGATGCTCGGCGTGGTGCTCGGCGGCCGTATCGGCTACATGCTGTTCTACGCGCTGGGCGATTTCCTGGCCAACCCGCTGCTGATCTTCAAGGTCTGGGACGGCGGCATGAGCTTCCATGGCGGCCTGATCGGCGTGCTGGTGGCTGCGGCCTGGTGGTCGCGCAAGTCGCGCCTGCACTTCTTCGACACGATGGATTTCGTCGCGCCGCTGGTGCCGCTGGGCCTGGGCTTCGGCCGCGTCGGCAATTTCGTCGGCGGCGAGCTGTGGGGCAAGTTCACCGGCGCCGGCTGGGGCGTGATCTTTCCGCACACGCCGGAACTGCAGGACGTGCCGTTGGCGCAGATCCAGGCGCTGCACGCCAGCGGCGCGCTGGACAAGTTCGCGCGGCATCCGTCGCAGCTGTACGAGGCGGTGCTGGAAGGCCTGGTGCTGTTCGTGGTGCTGTGGGCGTTCTCGCTGAAGCCGCGCGCGCGCTATGCCGTGTCCGGCATGTTCGCGCTGCTGTACGGCGTGTTCCGCTTCGCGGTGGAGTTCGTGCGTGTGCCGGATGCGCCGATCGGCTACCTGGCGTTCCAGTGGCTGACCATGGGCCAGATCCTGAGCACGCCGCTGATCCTGCTCGGCCTGTTCCTGCTGTGGCGCTCGCGCCGTGCGCCGGTGCTGCAGCCGGTGCCGGTGGTGGCGGGCGCGACGCCATGAAGGCCTATCTGGACCTGTTGCGTCACGTCCTCGAGCACGGCGCGGAGAAATCCGACCGCACCGGCACCGGCACGCGCAGCGTGTTCGGCTGGCAGATGCGCTTCGACCTCAACGCCGGCTTCCCGCTGGTGACCACCAAGAAACTGCACCTGCGCTCGATCGTGCACGAGCTGCTGTGGTTCCTGAAGGGCGAGACCAACATCGCCTACCTCAAGGACAACAAGGTCAGCATCTGGGACGAGTGGGCCGACCCGCAGGGCGAGCTCGGCCCGGTGTACGGCAAGCAGTGGCGGCGCTGGACCGGCGCCGACGGCCGCGAGATCGACCAGATGCAATGGCTGGTGGACGAGATCAAGCGCAACCCCGATTCGCGGCGGCTGGTGATCAGCGCCTGGAACGTGGCGGAATTGCCGCAGATGGCGCTGATGCCGTGCCACAGCCTGTTCCAGTTCTACGTGGTCGACGGCAAGCTCAGCTGCCAGCTGTACCAGCGCAGCGGCGACATCTTCCTCGGCGTGCCGTTCAACATCGCCAGCTACGCGCTGCTGACCCACATGGTGGCGCAGGCCACCGGCCTGGGCGTGGGCGATTTCGTGCACACGCTGGGCGACGCGCACCTGTATTCGAACCACTACGACCAGGCGCGCGAACAGCTGTCGCGCACGCCACGGCCGTTGCCGACGCTGCGCCTGAATCCCGCGGTCACCGACCTGTTCGGCTTCACCTACGACGACATCGCGATCGAGGGCTACGATCCGCATCCGGCGATCAAGGCGCCGGTGGCGGTATGAATTGCCGGGATTCGGGACTCGGGACTGGGGACTCGGAAAAAGCCGTGGTATCGGCGGGGACGGATGTGGACGAGTCCCGGCTCAGAAGTCCCGAGCTCCGGCTCACTCTGGTCGCCGCGCTCGACCGCGCCAACGCCATCGGCCGCGATAACGACCTGCCGTGGCGCTTGCCGGACGATCTGAAGCGCTTCAAGGCGCTGACCCTGGGCAAGCCGGTGCTGATGGGGCGCAAGACCGCGCAGTCGCTGGGCCGCGCGCTGCCCGGGCGCTTGAACCTGGTGATGACGCGCTCGGGGCAGGTGCCGTTCGAGGGCATGCAGGCGGTCGATTCGCTGCAGGCGGCGATCGAGGTAGCCCGGGCGAGCGGGGCGGAAGAACTTTCGGTGATCGGCGGCGGCGACATCTTCGCGTTGGCCTTGCCGTACGCCGAGATGCTGTACCTGACCCATGTGGACACGCTGGTCGAGCGCGCCGATGCGCATTTCCCGGCGTTCGATCCTGCGCAGTGGGAGGTCGTGGCGCGGCAGGCGCACGCGACCGATGCCAAGCATGCGCTGGCGTTCGAGTTCGTGGATTATCGGCGCAGGCGTCGCGCGGCGTAGCGGATTGGGTTGGCGGCTGGACGATGCGTCGAGGCAGTGGATTGCCCGAGGCTTCAGGATCCTTCCCCACGGCAAGCGTTCAGCAGTGAAGTCTCGCTTAGAGCACTGGACTGGAAATTTGCAGACAGCGGAATGTTGTGGGAGCGACTTCAGTCGCGACGGGTTTTGCCGGTAATGCCCGTCGCGACTGAAGTCGCTCCCACAAAGAGCATCCGGCGCGACCGAATGCTCCAGGCAGTTCTCTGTCAGTCCTGAGCGGGCTGCGGCGGCGGTGTTGTAGTGGCGCCACCACCCGCACCGCGCCCACCACCGGACCTGCGCCGCGGCGGCCGTGCACGCGGCACCGGCGACGGTCCTTCGATCGGGCGGCCCGGTACCTGCACCACCTGCAGGTCCTCGCTGTCCAGGCGCAGCGCGGTCAGCTTGCCGCCCCACACCGCGCCGGTGTCGATCGCGTGCACGCCCTGGGTGATGGTCAGGCCCAGCGTCGACCAGTGGCCGCAGACGATTTTCAGGTCGCGCTCGGCGCGGCCCGGCACTTCGAACCATGGATACAGGCCTTGCGCCTGGGTGCCGGGCGTGCCTTTCTCCTCGATCGCGATGCGCCCGCGCGGGGTGCAATAGCGGGCGCGGGTGAACAGATTGATGATCGCGCGCGAGCGGTCGTAGCCGGTCAGTCCAGGCGACCACGCCGGGCGGTCGCCGTACATGTTGCGGAACAGCTTGCGGTAGCCGCTGCCGTGCAACTGCTGCTCGACCTCGCGCGCGTGCTTCTCGGCCAGGGTGGTGGTCCACTTCGGCGCCAGGCCGGCATGGATCATCATCCAGCCCAGTTCGCGGTCGGCGTGCAGCAGCTTCTGCATGCGCAGCCAGGTCAGCAACTCGTCGCGGTCCTCGGCCAGCACGATGCGCTGCAGGTCCGCGTTGACCTTGCGTTGTTCGTCCGGGCTGCGCTCGCCGATCGCCAGCAGCGACAGGTCGTGGTTGCCCAGCACCACCTCGCTGTGCGCGCGCAGCGAGTGCACCAGACGCAGGGTTTCCAGCGACTGCCCGCCACGGTTGACCAGGTCGCCGCAGAACCACAGCCGGTCCACCGCCGGATCGAAGCGGATCTTTTCCAGCAGCCGCTGGGTGATGTCGTAGCAACCCTGCAGGTCGCCGATGGCCCACACGCTCATGCCGACGCCATCAGTGCAGGGTCCGCGGCACGGTCAGCACGAACGGGGCGACCGGTGCGACGAAATGGGTGCCGTCGTCGGCTTCCATGTCGTAGTGGCCGCGCATCGTGCCGTGCTCGGTTTCCAGCATCAGCCCGGAGGTGTAGCGGAAGTCCTCGCCGGGGCGCAGCCGCGGCTGTTCGCCGACCACGCCGTCGCCGTCCACGCGTTCCACGCGGCCGTTGCCGTCGGTGATTTCCCAATGCCGGGCGATCAGCCGCGCGGCGACGCGGCCGCGGTTGTGGATGCGGATGGTGTAGGCGAACGCGTAGCGTCCGTCCTCCGGCGCCGATTGGTCGTCGAGGAATCGGGGCGACACTTCGACCTCGATCCGGTAGGGGGCGTCATCGTTCATGCCCACAGTGTAAGCAAAGCCGGTGCAGGAATGGTCCAGAAACCTTCGCGATCGCCGCATCGGGACGCGGCGCAGGTGCGGCGGCATGCATTGCATGCGATGGCAGGACGCTCGCGCCGCCATCGGTGCAATGCGCGCGCAGGACCCGGCCGCGACCACGACCCCTGTCCTGAGGCTGTGCGACAGGGAAATTGCCCGGACCTTGTCGCGAAAGCTGCGGCCGCAGACCATCCGGTGCATGGCTACGAGAGTGCGGTCTTGCCGGCGCCGTTTGCCGCTGGCGATCAGATCACCCCGAGCGCAGGCGACGTTGCGGGCGCGTCACGCCGTGACCCGGCCGAGGCCGGCACATCGGACGGCCCGCTGCCGTTGCCGCCGGCGTCCGCTCAGGCGCTTGCCGGCACGTTGGCCAGGCGCACGAAATCGGCAACCTCCAGCTGCTCGGCGCGCGCGTCCGGGCGCACCCCGGCGGCCTCGAACTGGGCGGCGTCGCAGACCCCGCCGAGCGCGTTGCGCAAGGTCTTGCGGCGCTGCCCGAAAGCCGCGCGGACCACGTCGGCGAAACGCCGCCGATCGGCGATGCCGATGTCCTGCGGCGCGTGCGGCACCAGCCGCACCACCGCCGAATCCACCTTCGGTGGCGGCCGGAACGCGCCCGGCGGCACCACGAACAGCGAGGTCACCTCGCAGTACGCCTGCAGCATCACGCTGAGCCGGCCGTAGACCTTGCTGCCCGGCGCGGCCGCCATGCGGTCGACCACTTCCTTCTGCAGCATGAAGTGCATGTCGGCGATCGCCGCGGCGTGGTCCAGCGCATGGAACAGGATCGGCGAGGAGATGTTGTAGGGCAGGTTGCCGACCAGGCGGATCTGCCCGGCGCTGCCAGCCAGTTCGGTGAAGTCCACCGACAGCACGTCGCGGTTGAGGATGGTCAGCTCGCCTACTCCTTCCGCCGCCGCGGTCAGCGGCGCGATCAGGTCGCGGTCGAACTCGATCACGGTCAGGCGGCCGTGGCGGCGCAGCAGCGGGAAGGTGATCGCGCCCTGGCCGGGGCCGATCTCGACCAGCAGATCGGCCGGTTTGGGATTCACCGCGCGGACGATGCTGTCGATGTAGTCGCGGTCGCTGAGGAAATGCTGGCCAAGCGATTTCTTGGCCGGGGCGCTGAAGCCGGAATAGGAAGTCATGCGGACATCTTATCGGGATGGGGCCGGGATGGCGCGCGCAGTCCCTGTAGGAGCGGCTCTGGGTGGCCTCGGGCCATCAGCCGCGACTGAGTGTTCGGTAAGTGCCTGTCGCGGCTGATGGCCCGAGGCCACCCAGAGCCGCTCCTACAGGAGCGGCTTGCGCGCGGCCAGTTGCGCGCACAGCGCGACCGCGGCGAACAGGCTGGACGGGTCGGCGACGCCGCGCCCGGCCAGTTCCAGCGCGGTGCCGTGGTCGACCGCCACGCGCGGGTAGGGCAGGCCCAGGGTCAGGTTCACCGCCTGCTCGAAGCCGCTGTACTTGAGCACCGGCAGGCCCTGGTCGTGGTACATCGCCAGCACCGTGTCAACGCCGGTCAGTTTCTGCGGCAGGAACGCGGTATCGGCCGGCAGCGGGCCGAGCAGGCGCATGCCTTCGCCGCGCAAGGCGGCGAGCACCGGCGCCATCACCTCGATCTCCTCGCGGCCCAGGTGGCCGTCTTCGCCGGCGTGCGGATTGAGCCCGAGCACTGCGATGACCGGCTCGGCGATGCCGAATTCGCTGCGCAGCGCGGCGTGGACGATGCGCAGGCAACGCTCCAGCAACGGGGGCGTCAGTGCATCGGCGACCGCGCGCAACGGCAGATGGGTGGTGGCCAGGGCCACGCGCACGATGTCGTTGGCGAGCATCATCACCACCTCGCGCCCGGCATGGCGGGCGAGCAGCTCGGTGGTGCCGGTGTAGGCGATGCCGCCGTCGTTGATCGCCGCCTTGTGCACCGGGCCGGTGACCAGGCCGGCCAGTTCGCCGCGCAGGCAGGCGTCGGCGGCCTGGGTCAGCGCGCCGATCACCGCGCCGGCATTGGCCGGCTCGGTTTGGCCGAACCGGCTGGGCACGGCGTTGACGACCGCGCGCAGGCGCAGGTCGCCGGGGGCGAGGGCAGGGACGGATTCGGGCAGCAGCTGCAGCGGCAGCGACAGCGCCGCAGCGGCGGCGCGCAAGGTGTCGGGATCGGCGAAGGCCAGCAGCTGGCAGTCGCGTCGCGGCTGTTGGGCCAGCCGCACGCACAGTTCCGGGCCGATCCCGGCCGGCTCGCCCGGCACCAGCGCGAGCGAGGGCAGCACGGCTTACGGCTTGGTGGCGGCCGGTGCCGGGGTCGCCGCCGGCGCGGTGGCGTCGGCAGCAGGCGCGGCGGAGGTTTCGGCGCCGCCGACGCGCAGGTTCACGTAGGCTTCGCCGCGCATTTCCTGCAGGAAGCGGTTGTACTCTTCTTCCAGCTTGCGGCGGCCGATGGTCTCGCGGACCTGGGCGCGCTGGGTGTCGCTGGTGACGTCGGTCTGGCGCGTGGCGACGCGCTGCACGATGTGCCAGCCGGCCTCGGTGCGGAACGGCGGCGAGATCTGGTCGTCGCTCAGGCCTTCGATCTGGCGACCGAAGTCCGGGCCGAACGCGTCGGCCGGGAACCAGCCCAGATCGCCGCCCTGGCCGCGGCTGTTGGCGTCGTCGGAGGACTCCTTGGCCACGGCCTGGAAGTCGGCGCCGCCGGCGATGCGCGCGCGCAGGGTGTCGATCTTGGCCTTGGCGGCCGCTTCCGGCTGCGCCTCGTTGATCCGGATCAGGATGTGCCGGGCGTGGTACTCGGTGACCGTCTTCTTTTCCGGGTTGGCCGAGGCATCGCGGATCTCGACCAGCTTCAGCAGCTGGAAGCCGCTGGGACCGCGCAACGGGCCGGCGACCTGGCCCGGCTTGAGGTCGCGGATCAGCTGCGCGAAGGCATTGGGGATCTCGTCCAGGCTGCGCCAGCCGAGGTCGCCGCCTTCCAGTGCGTTGGGGCTGTCGGAATAGCGCACCGCGGCCGCGCTGAAGTCGATCTCGCCCTTGTCGATCAGGCTCTTGACCCCGTCGATCTTGCTCTGGCCGGTCTTGATCTGCTCGGCGGTGGCGCCTTCCGGCAGGCCGACCAGGATGTGCGCCAGGTGGTACTGGGCGCCGGTGGTGGCCTGCTGCGCCAGCGCCGCGTCCACTTCGCTCTCGCTGACGTTGATGCGGCTCTGCGCGAAGCTCTGGCGCAGGCGCTGCACGGTGATCTCGTCGCGGACCGAGTTGCGGAAGTCGTCGAACGCCATGCCGTCGGCGGCGAGCTTCTTGCGCAGGCCGTCCACGTCGGTGCCGTTCTGCTGGGCGATGCTGCCGATGGCGCGGTTCAGTTCGTCGTCGCCGACGCGGATGCCGGTGCTGTTGGCACGGGCGACCTGCAACTTGACCAGCACCAGGCGCTCGAGCACCTGGCGTTGCAGCACGTTGTCCGGCGGCAGCTGCGCTTCGCGGCCGGAATACTGCGCCTTCACGTTGCGAACGGCACGATCCAGTTCACTCTGCAGTACGACATCCTCGTCGACGACCGCAGCGATGCGGTCCAGCGGTTGGGTTTGTTGCGCGGCAGCCGGAGCGGACACGCCGGCGATCGCCAGCAAGGTGGCGAGGAAAGCAGAGAGGGTATTGGTCATGGAATCAGGTTCGGATCGTAATCGTCCGGATCGGTCGTGGTGTTGCTGGGCGGGACCAAGTACAGGTCGTCGCGGTTATAGCCGAGAATAGCACGGCGCAGAACGCGGTCCGTGTCCTGGCCAAGCGAGGAGAGTCCCTTCAGTACGAACTCGACCTGCAGTGCGGTGTCCAGGTCGCCTTCGCGGTTGCGCACGTAGCGCCGCGCCAGCGCGCGCACGGCCAGGCAGCAACTGTCCCACTGCACGCCGGCGATGATTTCCAGCGGCTTCTTGTCTTCCAGCGAATAGTAATGGCGGCCGACCACGCTCCAGGTGGGGTTGATCGGGTACAGGAACGACACGTCGGTCTGTTCCAGCAGGTCGCGGCGGAAGCGGTAGCCCACGTTGATGATGCCGTCGCCCGGCAGCAGGTAGCGGGTGCGGAAGCTGGCCAGGTCCTTGCGCCGGTACTTGGGATCCCACTGGTAGGTGGCGCCCATCGTCCAGCGGTCGTTGATCATGTAGTTGGCGTCGGCGATCCACGCCGACTTGCCCTGCTCGATGGTGGTGTTGCTGCCCGGCAGGCTCACCCTGGAATCGTTGAAGTACAGGATCTGGCCGAAGCTGACCGACAGCTTCTCCTTGCCATCGCCCTGGCGCAGCAGGCGCGAGCTCAGCGCCATGGTCAGCTGGTTGGCGTCGTTCTGGCGGTCGGCGCCGGTGTAGCGCGAGTCGCGGAACAGCTGGCCCCAGCTGAAGGTGAATTCGCGCGTGTCGAAGATCGGCAGGTTGTCCTGGTTGCGGTACGGCGTGTACAGATAGAACAGCCGCGGCTCCAGGGTCTGCAAATAGCTGGTGCCGCCGAACTTGGCGTCGCGATCGAAGTACAGACCGGCGTCGACGGTGGTGATCGGCAGGCTGCGGGTGGGCGAAGTGTCGCCGCCCAGCGTCGCCGCCAGGTCCTTGTCCAACTGGTAGGCGGTGTAGCGCCAGGCCACGGTCGGTTTCAGGAACCACGCCGCGCCGGCCAGCGGCATCGAGATGTAAGGCTTGAGGTCCAGACGGGTGCCGCCGGGCATTTCGGTGGTCACGCCGGTCCGTTCGTACTCCGCGTCCTTGGTATGGATGTCGTCGTGCACGAAGCGCACCGCTTCGGAATAGACGCCGGCCTCGAACCAGTCGCCGAACGACTGGTCCCAGTTGAAGAAGGCGCGCGGCTGGCGGTTGTACGGCAGCGCGGCCTCGGTCAGGGTGTAGTCGGTCAGCTGCCAGCGATCGGCCATCAGCCCGGCGGTCCAGGTCTCGCCGGTGCCGTAGACGCCGACCGTGCTCTGCAGGTTGGAGATCGCGTTGCCGAGCAGGCGGTTGGAGAAGTCCTCGGTGTAGCGCTCGTCGCTGACCCAGGCGACGGACGCGCGCGCCTGCCAGTGCGAATCGATGTTGTGGTAGCCCTGGTATTCGAACTTGCCGCGGTCCTTGTCGCGCAGCTTGTCCGACGGCAGGTAGGCGGCCTCGAGCTCGCCCTTGCCGCCTTCGTACAGATAGCGGAACTCGCTGCCGAGCATGAAGCCGCGGTCGCTCATGTAGCGCGGATACAGGGTGGCGTCGTAGTTCGGCGCCAGGTTCAGGTAGTACGGCTGCATGTAGTCGAAGCCGTTGCGCCCGGAGAAGCCGACGGCCGGGAACAGGAAGCCGCTGCTGCGGCGATCGTCGATCGGAAACTTGAACCACGGCGCGTACAGCACCGGCACGTTGTAGATCTTCAGGATCGCGTTGCGCGCGGTGCCGAAGCCTTCGTCGTTGTCGACGTCGATCTCCGGCGCATGCAGTTCCCACACCTGCTGCGAGGGATCGCAGGTGGTGTAGGTGGAGCGGTGCATCTGCCCGAGCGCGCCCTGCAGGTCGACCGAGTCGGCCTTGCCGTTGCCGCGGCGTTCGATCAGCTGGTAGCGGATGTTGCTGATCTTGTGGGTGTCGGTGTCCTGGTTGCCTTCGGCGCGGTCGGCGACCATGCGGATCGACGAATCCTGATAGCGCACGTGGCCCTCGGCGATGTAGTTGCCGGTCTCGGTATCCACGCGCAGGCTGTCGGTGCCCATGAACTGGTCGCCGCGCTTGAGCGCCACGTTGCCGGTGTAGTTCGGCACGGTGGTGGTGCCCGAGAGCTGGTCGCCTTCGATATTGGTCGGCTGCTGGTTGCGGATCGCCGCCAGTTTCGGGTCGACCTTGGGCGCGTCATCGAACTTGGGCAGCACGTCCGGGGTCGGACACAGGCCCCAATTGGGTGGCTTCTCGGCCGCCATCGCCGGCAGGCAGAGGGCGATACTAAACGGAAGGGGTAGCAGGCGGAGGGCTCGGCGCACGCGCGTCAGGTATCGGGCTAAAACGACCGCTAGCTTGCCCCATCCCATGCATGGGGGCAATGAAGGCGTCCCCGGGGCGGGGGACGGGGTTCATCCGCCCGGAGGCGGTCAGCGCAGCGCGTCGACGTGGGCGACGCTGCATTCGCGCAGCGCCTGCAGGTCGTAGCCGCCTTCCAGCAGCGACACCACGCGGCCGCGCGCATGCCGTTCGGCCACCGCGCGCAGCTCGGCGGTGAGCCAGCCGAAGTCCTCGGTTTCCAGCATCAGGTCGGCCAGCGGGTCGCGCATGTGCGCGTCGAAGCCGGCCGAGATCAGCAGCAGCTGCGGCTTGAACGCGTCCAGCAGCGGCAGCATCTGGTCGGCCCAGGTGTTGCGGAAGCGGAAACCGCCGCTGCCCGGCGGCAGCAGCGCGTTGTGCAGGTTGCCGACGCCGCGGTCGTGGACCCCGCCGGAGTTGGGGAACAGCCCGGACTGGTGGGTGCTGAGGTACTGCACGTGCGGGTCGCGCTCGAAGATCGCCTGGGTGCCGTTGCCGTGATGCACATCGAAATCGACGATGGCGATGCGTTCCAGTCCGTGCGTGTCGCGGGCATGGGCGGCGGCCACGGCGACGTTGTTGAACAGGCAGAAGCCCATCGCGGTGGCGGCGGTGGCGTGGTGGCCGGGCGGACGCACGGCGCAGAACGCGGTGTCGGTCTCGCCGCGCATCACCGCGTCCACCGCGGCCAGCCCGGCGCCGGCGGCGCGCAGGGCCGCGGCGCGCGAGCCGGGCGAGATCACCGTGTCCACGTCGAGCATGCGCCTGCCGTCGATGTCGGCGAGCACCGTGTCGATCAGTTCGCGTTCGTGGACCCGCGCCAGGTCGCCGAGCTTGGCCAGCGGCGCCTCGCGCCATTCCAGGTCGGGAAAGGCCTCGCGCAGCGCCTCGGTGATGGACTGCAGGCGCTCCGGCCGTTCCGGATGCTCCGGGCCCGGCACATGGCCCAGGCAGGCGGGATGGGTGTAGATCAGCATGCTTGCCCCCCGCTGCGCGCGCCGGCGTTGCCGTTCAGGCCTGGCGGCGGTCGTGGCGCCACAGCACTTCGCCCTGGCCGTCGGCCCGGGCCAGCACCCGCGCCAGCACGAACAGCAGGTCGGACAGGCGGTTGAGGTAGCGCACCGCCTCCGGCCGCACCGCGTCCTGGCGCGACAGCGCCACCGTCTCGCGCTCGGCGCGGCGCACGATGGTGCGCGCCAGGTGGCAGCGCGCCGCGGCTTCGCCGCCGGCCGGCAGGATGAAGTCCTTCAGTGCCGGCAGGGTGTCGTTGTAGCGGTCCAGGTGCCGCTCGAGCGCGTCGATGTCGGCATCGTGGATCGCGGCGTGGCCGGGAATGCACAGCTCGCCGCCGAGGTCGAACAGCTGGTGCTGGATCGCGGTCAGCAGGGAGCGCACGTCCTCGGCCAGCGAACAGGCCAGGACCACGCCGATCGCCGAGTTGGCCTCGTCGACGGTGCCGTAGGCGGCCACCCGCGCCGAATCCTTGCCGACCCGGTTGCCGTCGCCCAGGCCGGTGCTGCCGTCGTCGCCGGTGCGGGTGTAGATCTTGGAAAGGCGGTTGCCCATCGCCGCGCGCTGCCTGCCCGGCTCAGGGATTGACGGACTGGCCGCGCCCGCCCAGCCGCGCCAACTGCTCGGCGCCGACCTGGATCGCCGCCGCCAGCCCGACGTACAGCGCCGCGCTGCCCATGTACGGCAGCAGCCAGTCGCCGTAGTTCTGCCACCAGCCGGCCACGGTCGGGTTCGCCACGCTGCGGCTGATCCAGTAGAAGCTGCCCTGCGCGATCAGGTGGCACAGCGCCACCGCGACGATGAAATTGGCCGCGGTGGTGCGCAGTGCGCGCCAGTCGGCGCCGCGGTAGCCCAGTGCCGCCAGGCTGCCGCCGGTCCACATCGCCAGGTAAGCCGGGATCAGGCACCAGTAGGCCGGCGACACGCAGTAGTGCTGCCAGAAGCTCAGGCCCTGGCTGCGGATCACCAGGTAGTCGATCAGCACCGCCAGCGCCATCAGCAGCGGGAACGCCCAGCGGGTCCAGCCGCGCAGGTAGAAGCCGCCGATGAAGAACACCGCCCAGGATGCGTCCGGAACCGCGCCGAAATGGTTGATGCGGGTCGCGGCCAGCAGCGACACCAGCAGGAGCAGGACGGGGAGGCGGTGGGTGGAAGGCGTCATGGCAGGCGGGCACCGGTACGAAGGACGTCGATTCTAC
This sequence comes from Xanthomonas sp. WHRI 7945, assembly GCF_035026585.1. Classification (NCBI taxonomy): domain Bacteria; kingdom Pseudomonadati; phylum Pseudomonadota; class Gammaproteobacteria; order Lysobacterales; family Lysobacteraceae; genus Xanthomonas; species Xanthomonas sp. WHRI 7945. Next base: position 111,937 of record NZ_JAYIQP010000008.1, on the reverse strand, counting down.
TGGAAGCGGCGCGGCTGGGCGCGGTCCGGCCGCGTCGCCGGTCCCGGCGCTGCGGTCGGTGCGGAGCCGGGGCGTGCGCCCCGACCCTGGCGCGCTCCCGATCACCGCCGATTCTGGCGCCGGTCGTATCATGGCCGGATGAGCAAACGACATGACGTAGTGATCGTCGGCGGCGGCCTGGTCGGCGCCAGCCTGGCCATCGCGCTGGACCGGCTGGGCGTGGACGTGGGCCTGGTCGAGGCCGCGCCGCCGGGCGCGCTGCCGCCGGTGTTCGACCAGCGCAACCTGAGTTTCGCCGCGGCCACGGTCAACGCGCTGGGCGCGCTCGGGGTGATGCAGCGGCTGCGCACGCCGACCGGGCCGATCCGGCGCATCCACGTCAGCCGCGAAGGCGATTTCGGCCGGGTGCGGCTGGACGCGGCCGACTACGGGCGCGAGGCGTTCGGGCAGGTGGTGGTGGCGCGCGACTTCGGCGAAGCGCTGGAGGCGCGGCTGGCCGAGGCGTCCCACGTCAGCCGCTACCGGCCGGCGCGGTTCCTGGCGCTGGAGGCCGGCGAGGATGCGTCGCTGCGCGGCGTGCGCATTGTCCAGGACGGCGCCGAACAGGTGCTGCAGGCGCGCCTGCTGGTCGGCGCCGACGGCAGCGCCAGCGCGGTGCGCGGCGCGCTCGGCATCGACACCGCGCGCCACGACTTCCGCCAGACCCTGTTCGTGGCGCGGGTGCGCGGCAGCCTCCAGCCCGACGGCACCGCCTACGAGCGCTTCCGCGACGACGGCCCGACCGCGCTGCTGCCGCGCGGCGACCGCCACTACGGCGCGGTCCATGCGGTCGCCGCCGAGGACGCGGAAGCGGTGGCCGCGCTCGACGAGGCCGCCTGGCTGCAGCGCCTGCAGGATGCGCTGGGCTGGCGCGTCGGACGCCTGCTGGGCAGCGGCGAGCGCAGCGCCTATCCGATCGTGCAGGGGTTGGCCGAGCGGCTGACCGATGCGCGCGCGGTGCTGCTCGGCAACGCCGCGCAGACCCTGCACCCGCTCGGCGCGCAAGGCTTCAACCTGGGCCTGCGCGATGCGCTGACCCTGGCCGAACTGATCGAGCGCGACCGCGCCGACCCGGGCGCGCCGGCCTTGCTGCAGCAGTACGCGCAGCGCCGCGAGCAGGACCGGCAGCGCACCGTGACCTTCTCCGGCGGACTGGCGCGGTTGACCGCCAATCCCGCGCCGCTGCTGCGCCCGCTGCGCAGCCTGGGCCTGCTGGCGGCCGCGCAGGCCGCGCCGCTGCAGTCGTTCCTGGTCGGCGGCGCGATGGGCTTCCGCGGCGACGTGCCGCAGCTGTGCCGGGAGACGACGCCATGAGCCGGCGCGGGGTGCTGGACGTGGTGGTGGTCGGCGGCGGCGCGGTCGGCGCCGCCTGCGCGCTGGCGCTGGCCGCCGAGGGCCTGGCGGTGGCGCTGGTGGAAGGCCGCGAGCCGCCGCGCTGGTCGCCGGCCGAACCGGACCTGCGGGTCTACGCCTTCGCCCCGGACAACGCCGCGCTGCTGCAGGCGCTCGGGGTGTGGCCGCAGGTGCTGGCGCGCCGCGCCAGCGCGTACCGGCGCATGCGGGTGTGGGATGCCGGCGGCGGTGGCGAACTGGCGTTCGACGCCGATGCGCTGGGCCGCGACCAATTGGGCTGGATCGTCGAGCACGCCTTGCTGGTCGAGCAGCTGTGGGCGGCGCTGCCGGCGGCCGGGGTGCAACTGCACTGCCCGGCGCGGGTGGAGGCGGTGGAGACGTCGGACGAGCGCGTGCGCCTGCGCCTGGACGACGGCAGCCGGCTCGACGCGCGCCTGGCGATCGCCGCCGATGGCGCCGATTCCACGCTGCGCGGCCTGGCCGGGCTGGACGCGCCGGCGCACGACTACGGCCAGCGCGGCGTGGTCGCCTTCGTGCACACCGAGCTGCCGCACCAGGACACCGCCTGGCAGCGCTTCCTGCCCGGCGGGCCGCTGGCGTTCCTGCCGTTCGCCGACGGCCGCAGTTCCATCGTCTGGACGCTGCCGGAGGCCGAGGCGGTGCGGGTGCTGGCGCTGGACGATGCCGCGTTCGGCGCCGAGCTGACCCAGGCCTTCGGCGCGCGGCTGGGCGCGGTGCGCGCGCTGTCGCCGCGGGTCGGCTTCCCGTTGCGCCGGCAACTGGTGGAGGACTACCACCGCGGCCGCCTGCTGGTGCTGGGCGATGCCGCGCACGTGGTGCATCCGCTGGCCGGGCAGGGCGTCAACCTCGGCCTGCGCGACGTCGCCGCGCTGGCCGCGCAGGTGCGCCAGGCGCAGGCGCGGCGGGTCGACTGGTCGGCGCCGCACCGGTTGGCGCGCTGGGCGCGCGGCCGCCGCAGTGACAACACGGTGGCGGCCTACGGCTTCGACGCGATCAATCGGCTGTTCTCCAACGACGAGATGCACCTGACCTTGTTGCGCGGCCCGCTGCTGGGCCTGGCCGGCAAGCTGCCGGTGCTGATGCATGGGTTCTGGAAGCGTGCGTCGGGGACGTAACCTGGTCACGGTCGGACGGCACGAGGACGCAGGCATGCGCAACAACTGAGATGGACGTCTTCGATCTGCTCGCCTGCAAGCTCGAGAACGTCCTCGACATCCGGTCATGCCCGAGGGAGTCCGGCCCCCTGTTCTACAAGGAGGACGAGCCGTCGCTGTTTTGCGTGGCCGCGCGCAAGCGCGATGGGTCGGCCGTTCTGGCGAGCCGCTGGCACGACCTGTTCTCGATCGCGGCGTTCGAGAAGGCCATGGCGAAGACGGGGTTCACCGAGGCGGATTGCCATGCGCTGCTGCTGGTGCTGTCCCGCTTCGGCTACCTGCTCGAGATCGACAACCGCCGGCGCACCGACGACGGGCATGTCGTCTTCTTCTACCTGATCCAGTTGATCGGCTTGAAGAACGGCACGCTGGACACGCAGGCACGGCTGAGGAGCGCGTTGCTCAGGGCCCTGCTGTTCGAACTGAGCATCGACGACGAGACCTATCGCCGGTTCGGCATCGAGGGCGACCGGATGGTGATGGCCACCGATGCGCTGGGGGTAGTGCCGTTCCTGGAGGTGGTCGACCTGGCCTATGCGGCGATCCAGGCCGATGACCGGAAGGAGCAGGCCCTGTTCCGCACCCTGCAGGACTATCAGTCGGGCCTGATCAGGTTGCTGGCGGAGCCCGATGCCACAGTCCATCGCTTCGGGGTGGGCGAGGGTTCGGGCGAGCTCATGTATCCGGACGTGTTCCTGCGCGCGTACGCCCACCACGACCGGAGGCGGATCTTCGCCGCGCTGGTCGACGCGCTGCGTCCTTCGCAGTCGGCCGAGGCCCTGTTTGTTTCGGACATGCTCCTCATGAACTACTGCTTCCACGTGCTGCAGGACCGATCGGAGGAGATCGCGGAACTCCAGCGGCATGTCGATGACGCGGCCTTGTTCGTCAGGTTGCAGGATGCGCTGAGCGAACGCCGAATGGCGATCGGGAAGGCGCTGTTCGAAAGCGTTCCTGCAGGCCACGGCGTTCCGGCGAGCGAAGAAGGCCGGAGCCGGTTGGACACCCTCCTGTACGGACGCTAGCCGCATGCAAGATCGGCAGCTGGCCGCCGAAGCGAGGTGGCCGGGCTGATGGTGCGGCTGCGCGCGCTGTCGACCACGAAGGCGCCCGCCGGACACTGCGAAGGCCAGAACGGAAATGAGGTCGCCGATGAAGCGTCGCGTGCAAACGGTGGATCTGTTGCTCTCCCACAGCCAGATCCAGTTCCGCGCACGCGCGTTCGACGCCGCCGCGTGCCGCTGGTGCTTGCTCAATCGCAGGGCGCGATCTTCCACCACGATTGCGTCGTGTTCGACCGATGGCCGAAGACGCGTTCGGCGCGTAGGTGTATCTGAAGCTGGAAGACGGCTTCAGCCGCGATCCGCGCTCGCAGCGTCCTCAGAAAGGAGATATGGATCCACATGACGCAGGGCTCCTACGAAAGACCTCGTAACCGATGCCGAAGGCCATGCGCGTGCATCGCAGGTGCCATGGAGTACGGCCGTTAGGAATCCCCGACCCGCGATCCCAACCCTTCCCGCTACCGCTCCAGCCAACCGGCCAGCTGCTCGCGGCTCAGGCGCCCGCGGCGTTGCGGGTCCAGCGCGTCGAATTCGTCGGCCAGCGCCGGATTGGCCTGTGCCTCGGCGCGGCTGAGGTAGCCGTCGTGGTCGCTGTCCAGCGCGTCGAAGTCGATGCGGTAGTTGCCGACGACGCGGTCGGGCTGGATCGTGCGCACGGTGACCGGCGCTTCGCCCTGGGCGACGTCCAACCGCACCTGGTGGGTCACCTCGCCGCTGCTCAGCGGCTGCGACAGCACGCTCGCCGGGACCTCGCGCAGCGGCTCGGTGACCACGCTGGAGGTGGCTTTCAGGTTCTGCGCGGCGGCCGGGCCGATGGCGGCGGCGAGCAGGCCGGCGGCGAGGAGGGACAAACGGCAATGCATGGACACAACGGACTCCGATGGTTCGAATGATGGACGGTGCTGCAGGTTCAGCCGGGGATGAACGGGAACGCCAGTTTCAGCAATCCCTTCAGCCCGCCCTCGGCGGTGCTGGCGATGGCCTTGGCGCCGAGGCTGTTGAGCGCGCGGCGCACATCCTCCCAGCGTAGCTTGCCCACGTCCTTCTTCAACAGGTCGGCCACTTCCTCGGCGGTCGGGGTCAGCTTCTCCAGCTCGCGCACCACCTTCTCCGGCTCCGGCTGCAGGTAGCCCCAGCGCTCGGCGATCTTCAGCAAGGTGTCGAAGCGCACCGCGACCACGTCGCGGTTGCGCTCGTACACCGGCATCGCGCCGACGTCGACGATCGCCTGCTCGAAGCGCTGCTGGTCGTCCGGATGCTCGATGCGGATCGCCAGGAAGCCTTCCTTCTTGCTGCGTTCGCTGACGTGCTTGGCCCCCGCGCGCAGGTTGTCCTCGGTGAGCACGGTGGCCACGATGCGCTCCAGCGCCGCGTCGCCGTCTTCGGGCACCAGCGCGCGCCAGCGCGCGTAGCCGTCGCGGCGCAGCCCCTTCACCTTGGCCGGGGTCACCCGCAGGCGCAGCGCCACCGCGTTGTTGGAATCGCTGCGCGAGATCGCGCCGTCGCGTTCCAGCAATACGAAGATCAGCAACTCCAGGTCGCGCTTGGTCAGCGACTGGAAGCCTTGCAGCAGGGTCAGGCGCAGGAATTCGTCGGCAAAGCCGGCCGGGTCTTTCAGTTCGATCGGCTGCATGTGTGCGGCCCTCCAGTCAGTGCAGGCAGGATGCCCGACGGCGATTGCGCGGACTGAGACGGCGATGCGATGCGCATCCCATCGGCATTCTAGGGCCTTCGGGTTGCCGTGTCCGGCCCCTCCAGCGGCCCGTGCGAGCCGGCAACGACGCAGTGCCGGTGGCGGCGAAGACGGCCGCTTGGGTGGGGTGGCGCGAGCTGGTGCGACGCGGGCCGGTCGGGGGTGCCAGACGCGCCGGCGGCAACGAGATAGCGCTCACATCGCCGCGCGGTGGATGCGTTAAGGTTTCGGCACTTCGTATCCGGCCATCAAGGGAGATCCGCATGTCGCTGTCGTCGCCGAGTCGTCGCCGTCTCCTGCTCGCCGGGTTGTCCGGGGCGGGCGCAGGGCTGTTGGGATCGCCGCTGTGGGCGGCCACGCGCGGCAAGCGCAACAAGCCGCTGGGGGTGGCGCTGGTCGGCCTGGGCGACTACGCCAGCAACCGCCTGGCGCCCGGCCTGGCATTGACCCGGCACTGCCGGCTGGCCGGCATCGTCACCGGCTCGCCGCACAAGATTCCGCAGTGGCAGGCGCGGCATCGCATCCCCGATCGCAACGTCTACAGCTACGACGATCTGGAGCGCATCGCCGACAACCCGGACATCGACGTGGTCTACGTGGTCACGCCGACCCATCTGCACGCGCCGCTGACCCTGCGCGCGGCCGCCGCCGGCAAGCACGTGTGGTGCGAGAAGCCGATGGCGATGCACGCCGACGAGGCGCAATCGATGATCGCCGCCTGCGCGCGCAACAAGGTGCGGCTGAGCATCGGCTACCGCATGCAGCACGAGCCGAACACGCGGCGAATCATCGCGCTGGCCGGCGAGCGCCCGTTCGGCGCGATGCGTACGGTGCGCGCCGAGGCCGGCTACGACGGCTACCACGACACCGATCAGGCGCAGCGGCCGTGGCGGCTGCGCGCGCAATTCGGCGGCGGGGCGATGTACGACATGGGCGTGTACTCGCTCAACGCGGCGCGCTACACGGTCGGCGCCGAGCCGCTGGCGGTCAGCGCCACGCGCAGCACCGAGCGGCCGGCGCTGTTCGACGAAGTCGACGAGCACATGCAGTTCAAGCTGGAATTCCCGCACGAGGTGCTCGCCGACTGCGCCACCAGCTTCGGCCGCACCATGAACCGACTGCGCGCCGAGTGCGAGCGCGGCTGGTACGAGCTGGCGCCGTTCCAGAGCTACGACGGCATCCGCGGCAGCGCCAGCGACGGCCGCGTGTTCGACGCCAAGGTGCGCCACCAGCAGGCGCTGCAGATGGACGAGGACGCGCTGGCGATCCTCGAGGGCACGCCCATGCGCGCGCCGGGCGAGGAAGGCCTGCGCGACATGCGGGTGATCGATGCGATCCACCGCTCGGCACGCGAGGGCGGCAAGCGGATCGTGCTGTAGCTGGGGCGACGGCGGGCTCGCAGCCGGGCCGCCGCGTCCGCTTGCGGCATGCACGGAGGGTTTTTGTGGGAGCGGCTTCAGCCGCGACGGGCTTTACCGGTGAAGCCCGTCGCGACTGAAGTCGCTCCCACAACACCGCGCCAGCTGGAAGCATCCGAGCTGCGATGTTCATAGAAGCCTCGGTGGGCGCCTCGTATCGAGCTACCGCGCGACCTGCGCAGTGCCTCAGAGCGACATCGCCAGCACGGTGATCTCTTCGCGGTCGTGGTACAGCTGCTTGGCGCGGATCTGCAGCGGCCGATCGGCGCGCTCGGCGAACAGGTCCAGGCACAGCTGGGTCTCGTCCCAGCGCTTCTTCATCGGCAGCTTGAGGTTGAAGATCGCGTGCCGGCACCAGCCTTCGCGGAACCAGGTGCCCATGCGCTCGGCGACGCGGCGCGGCTGCTCGACCATGTCGCAGACCATCCAGTCCAGCGCCTGCGGCGGCTTCCAGTGGAAACCGTCGGCGCGCAGGTGATCGACCAGGCCGCTGTCGAGCACGTGCTGGCGCAGCGGGCCGTTGTCGACGCTGGTCACGTGCAGGTGCTGGCGGGTCAGCACCCAGGTCCAGCCGCCGGGTGCGGCGCCCAGGTCGGCCGCGCGCATGCCCGGCTTGAGCAGCGCCTCGCGCTCTTCCGGCGCCAGCAGCGCCAGCAGCGCTTCTTCCAGCTTCAGCGCCGAGCGCGACGGCGCCTCCGACAGCAGTTTCAGCCGCGGGATGCCCAGCGGCCACGGCGCGCTGTCGTCGCTGTCGGCGATGGCCAGCAAGGCGTGGGTGCCGGCGAGGAAGCACACGTGCAGGCGCGGCAGTTTCGGCTGCGGCTTGTCGCTGAGCAGGCCGGCCTTGCGCAGCGCCGGGCGCAAGGCGTTGCCGAAGCTGCGCGCCAGGCCCGACAGCTGCTTGCCTTCGTCCGAATCCGGATGCTCGACCCACAGGTCGCCGAAGCGGCCCTGTCCGGCCAGCGCCTGCAGCATCGGCGCGATCCGGTCGCTGGGATCCAGCTCGCGCAGTTCGGCCAGCAGGCGCAGTTTCTGCCGCGCGAAGATCAGCCCGCGCCACGGCAGCGCGCGCGGCGGCAGGGCCGTCTCGCAGACCAGCAGGGCGTAACCGCTGTTGCGTTCGGTGCGCGCGTAGGCCGGCAGGTCGGCACGCGCGGCGCGGTCGTTGAGTTCGGCCGCCAGTTCGGGCTCGAAGCCTTGCCGGCAGTAGCACAGCAGGCCGTTCAGGGAGGACATGGATGAAGCCTTCGCCGGGCGGCGTCAGTAGCGGGGGCTGTCGAGTTCGCCATAGCGGCGCAGCACGGCGCAGGCGGCATCGCGATGCAGGCCGCGCACCACGTCGATGCCGCGGCGTTCGAGTTCGCCGATCCAGTCCGCCGGCAGCGGGCCTTCGTCGAACGGGGTCAATGCCATCACGTCTTCGGCGCTGGCGCCGATCAGCAGCCGGTCGATGCCGGCCCAGATGGTCGCGCCATAGCACTGGCAGCACGGCTGCGCCGAGGTCGCCAGGGTCACCGGCGCCAGCGCCGCGTTCAGGCGCGGCGTCTGCAGGCGCTGCTGGGCGAGCATGTAGGCCATGTTCTCGGCATGCGCCAGCGAGGTGTTCTGCGGCACCACCCGGTTCACCCCGACCGAGATGATGCGATGGTCCGGGCCGAACACGGCGGCGCCGAACGGACCGCCGCTGCCGGCGTCCACGTTCAATCGCGACAGTTCCACCGCCAGCGCCACCTTGTCGGCATCGCCGGGATAGACAGCCTGCGGATCGACCGCGTCGTGGATCCAGGCGGGCAGGGTGAGGTGGACTTGCGCGTAGAGCATCAGCGGACGGGTTCGGCAGGCTGGGGGGCGCGCAGTGTATCGGCTTGCGCGCCCTGGGCGCTGCATTGCCCGGCCACGCACTGGCAGCCGGCGATCGCGCGCGAGCCGCACACGCTCATGCGGCCGCTGGCCTGGCACTGCGCCATCACGCCCTGCGGATCGGTCGGGCTGTCGCGGTTGACGCAGGCCGGCATCGCGCCGCAGCAGTTGCCGACGTTCTTGACCGTGCAGTCGGCGTCGCTGCGGCACGTGGTGTCGACCTTCACCGGCAGGCCGGGCGCGGCGGACTTGGCGCCTTCGCTGCGGGCGCATCCGCTGAACACGAGGGTGCCGGCGAACAGGCACAGGCAGCACAGCAACAGCGCGAGACGACTGGACATGGCGACCTTCCGTGCGAGAGACCGCGGTCATGGTAGCGCGCATGGCCGTGGCGCCGGCAACTCAGCGGCGGCCGACCGCAATCGTATCGGCGCTTTCCTGGGTGACCTGGAGCGCGCTGCCGTCGATCGCCTGGTGGATCGCCCGGCGGATGCTGATCCGGCCCTTCACCGCATTGACCTGCAGCGGCGACAGCGATGGATCGTCGTAGACGATGCCGCAGCCGGTGGCGTGGGCCAGTTGCTGCGCGGTTTCGTCGAAGCGCGCGGCGGGCAGGTCGTAGCCGTGGTCGGGCATTGCGTCGCACTTGCCGGGCGTCGCTGCCGGCGCAGGCGCGGCAGCGGCGGGATGCGAGGGGGCCGAAGGCGGCGCCATGTCGCAGCCGGCGAGCAGGACGATCAGGGCGAGGCCGCTGCAGGAAGCGCGGAAGGCGACGGACATGCGGAACATCCTGGTGCTGGGAAGCGAGCTCCGCAAGTCTAGGCGGCGCGCCTTAACCCAGTGTTGCATCGGCCTTGCGCACCTGCGGCGGCGCGTGCAGCCAGGCGCACCACAGCACGCCGGCCAGCAGGCAGGCGATCGCCAAGGCTTCCAGCGGCGTAGGCCAGCGCGCTTCCCACAGGAAACCGTAGAGCAGCGCGAACACGGTTTCGAACACGATCATCTGCCCGACCAGGGTCAGCGGCAGCAGCCGGCTGGCGCGATTCCAGCAGGCGTTGCCGATGACCGAGGCGAACACGCCCAGCACGATCGCCACGCCCCAGAACCGCACCCAGTCCGCCGTCGCGTGTCCGCGGTCGAACGCGAACGCGGGGATCGCCAGGGCCAGTGCCAATGCGCTGGTGACCACGCCGGTGAGCAGCGACCAGTCGCGCCCGGAGATGTCGGGGCGGCGCGAAAGCCAGCGCGCATTCTTGACCGAGTACGCCGCCCAGCACGCCAGCGCGCCCACCGCGCAGGCCAGTCCGGCCGCACGCGTGCCGATGCTGGTCTGCGCGGTGTGGGTGTCGCCCAGCGTCTGCGCCGCCACCAGCGCCACCCCGAGCACGCACAGCGCGCACGGCGCCGCCAGCCGGCGCAGCCGCATCGCTCCCGCCGCGCGCGAACCGAGCACCGTGACCACCGCCGGCAGCAGGCCGATGATCAACGCAGTGGCCGCGCCGCCGGCCCACTGCACCGCGCAGCCCAGCAGCACGTAGTAGATGATGTTGCCGAGCAGGCTCAGCCGCAGCAGCGCCCACCATTCCGCGGCGCCGAGCGCGCCTGTGGCGGCGCGCCAGCGCGGCGCGAGCACCAGCACGGCCACCGCGCCGTAGGCCAGGTAGCGCGACACCGACAGCTGCAGCGGCGAGAACCCGGCGAGCAGCTGCGGCGCCAGGAACACCAGTCCCCACAACGCGCCCGCGGCGATGCCGCTGCCCACTCCCGCCCACAAACGCTCGCGCATGCCCTGTCCCGTTCCGATTGGTGTTCAGCGCAGCACGCGCCGGTTCCGCCCGCTGGGGGCGGTTCATCGCCGCGATACTGCGAGGCGTTCGCTGCAATCCTGCCGCCGGTGCGGTGCCCGCTCGCCGCTCAATACCAGCCCAGGTAGAGGGTGGCCACGCCCCAGCTGTCGATCAGCCCGTGCGCCAGCATCATCGCCCACAGATGCCGGCCCGAGCGCAGGTAGGCGTAGCCGAACAGGCTGCCGACCACGCCGGTCAGGAGCATGCCGGACATGCCCTGGCTGGCGTGCATCCACCCGAACGCGACGCCGCCGAGCAGCGCGGCGACCGTGCGCGCGCCGCGGAACCCGCGGATCAGCGCGCTCAGCTGATGCATCAGGAAGCCGCGGAACACCAGTTCCTCGCCGATGGCCGCGCTGAGCCAGGCCAACGCGATCAGCTTCGCCGCCGCCGGCAGGTTGCCGTGCAGCGCGCCATAGCCGCTGTAGTCGGCCGCGGTGCCGGTGAGCCGGTCGATCAGCGGTTGCAGCCACGGATCGACTACGCCCACCACCAGCGCGAACAGCAGCAGCGTCCAGCCCAGCCACGCCCGCGGCGCGCGCCGCTGCAGACCGCATGCCTGCAGCGAGCGCGTCTCCAGCCAGACCAGGCCCAGGCCGAGCAGGCCGACCGCGGGCATCCGCCATGGAAACGGCAGCCAGCGGTAATGCGCCAGGGCCAGGACCGCGGCGATCAGAACCAGGCGCACGAGCGGATGGCGCAGCACCGAGAGCGGTGCCGCCGTCTGTGGCGCGGTTGCGCTCACCCCGCGCTTTGGCCGCCGGTCCAGGTGTCGCGCAGGGTCACGCTGCGGTTGAACACCGGCGCGGCGGCGCTGTGGTCGTAGCGGTCGGCGACGAAGTAGCCGCTGCGCTCGAACTGGAACGCCTGCTCCGGCGCGGCCTGCGCGGCGGCCGGCTCGACGTAGCCGCGCACGCTGCGCTTGGACTGCGGGTTGAGGTAGTCGCGGTAGGTCTTGCCTTCCGATTCGTCGTCGGGCTTCTCCACCGAGAACAGGCGGTCGTACAGGCGGATTTCCGCCTCCACCGCGTGCGCCGCGCTGACCCAGTGGATGGTGCCCTTGACCTTGCGGTTGGCGCCTTCCATGCCCGGACGCGATTCCGGATCCAGCCAGCCGCGCAGCTCGACGATCTCGCCGGCGTCGTTCTTGATCACCTCGTCGACGCGGGCGATGCCGGCGCCGCGCAGGCGCACTTCGCCGCCCGGCACCAGCCGCTTCCAGCCCTTGGGCGGCACTTCGGCGAAATCCTCGCGCTCGATCCACAGTTCGCGCGAGAACGGCACGTCGCGCTGGCCCAGGGACTCGTCCTTGGGATGGTTGGAGAAGGTCAGTGTTTCGCTGTGGCCGTCGGGCAGGTTGCTCAGCACCAGCTTGAGCGGGTCGATCACCGCCATGCGCCGCGGCGCGGCCGCGTCCAGGTCTTCGCGCAGGCAGCCTTCCAGCACCGAGAAGTCGATCACCGAGTTCTGCTTGCTGATGCCGACCCGGTCCACCAGCAGGCGCAGCGCCGCCGGCGTATAGCCGCGGCGGCGCAGGCCCTGCAGCGTGTACATGCGCGGGTCGTCCCAGCCGTCGACCAGCTGTTCGGCCACCAGCTGGGTCAGCTTGCGCTTGCTCATCACCGTGTAGTTGATGTTCAGGCGCGAGAACTCGATCTGCCGCGGCTTGGCCGCTTCGCGCGGCAGGCCCCTGTCCAGCAGTGGCTGCAGCAGCTGCGGGTGCGCGGCCAGGTCGACCTTGTCCACGCACCAGTCGTACAGCGGGCGGTGGTCCTCGAATTCCAGCGTGCACAGCGAATGGGTGATGCCCTCGATCGCGTCGCCCAGCGAGTGCGCGAAGTCGTACATCGGGTAGATCGGCCAGGCGTTGCCGGTGTTCTGGTGCTCGACGTGCTTGATCCGGTACAGCGCCGGGTCGCGCAGGTTGATGTTGCCGCTGGCCATGTCGATCTTGGCGCGCAGGGTGCGCGCGCCGTCCGGGAACTCGCCGGCGCGCATGCGCCGGAACAGGTCCAGGTTCTCTTCGACGCTGCGCTCGCGGTACGGCGAATTGCGGCCCGGCTCGGTCAGCGTGCCGCGGTATTCGCGCACCTGCTCGGCGCTCAGGTCGCAGACGAAGGCGTGGCCGTCGGCGATCAGCTTCTCGGCGGCCAGGTAGTACACCTCGAAATAGTCCGAGGCGTGGCGCAGTTCGGCCCAGTCGAAGCCGAGCCAGCGCACGTCGTCCTGGATCGCGGCGACGAACTCGGGGTCTTCCTTGGCCGGGTTGGTGTCGTCGAAGCGCAGGTTGCAGCGCCCGGCGAACTCGGCGGCGAGGCCGAAGTCCAGGCAGATCGCCTTGGCGTGGCCGATGTGCAGGTAGCCGTTGGGCTCGGGCGGGAAGCGGGTACGGATGGCCGCGTGCTTGCCGCTGGCCAGGTCCTCGCGGACGATCTGGCGGATGAAGTCTTTCTTCTCGGCCGGGGCGGTGGCGTCGGTGGCGGGGGTGTCGGACATGCGCGCTTCAGCAAATAAGTAGACAGCCAGTTTAGCCGAGCTGGCCGCTGGCCGCCCCGCCGCGTACGCTGCGGGTCCTTCCATGCGCGAGATCCCGTCATGCCGCTTCCCCGTCTGGTCATCGGCGACAAGAACCTGTCCTCGTGGTCGTTGCGGCCATGGCTGCTGCTGCGGCACTTCGCGGTGCCGTTCGAGGAAGTGCCGCTGCCGCTGGATACGCCCGAGTTCGCCGAGCGCATCGGCACCTATTCGCCGACCGGGCGGGTGCCGGCGCTGTGGGACGGCGAACTGCAGATCTGGGATTCGCTGGCGATCTGCGAATACGCCAACGAGCGCTGGCTGGGCGGCCGCGGCTGGCCGGCCGACCTGGCGGTGCGGGCGCAGGCGCGCGCGGCGGCGTGCGAGATGCACTCCGGCTTCCTGGCGCTGCGCCGGCAGCTGCCGATGCAGGCCTGCCGCCGGCCCGACGGTTGCCGCTGGGACGCCGAGGCGCAGGAGGACATCGAGCGCATCGTGCAGCTGTGGGACACGCTGCGCAGCGCGCATGGCGCCGGCGGCCCGTTCCTGTGCGGCGCGTTCGGCATCGTCGATGCGATGTTCGCGCCGGTGGCGGTGCGCTTCGCCGGCTACGGCGTGGAGGTGCCGGCGCAGGCCGCGGAGTACCTGGCCGCGCTGGAGGCCTTGCCGGCGCTGCGCGAATGGCGCGTCGGCGCGGCCGCCGAAGTCGCGCTGGCCGACGCCGCGGCGCGCGGCTGAGGGCGGCCCATGCAGATCGCCTATCGCGCCCAGCACCTGATCGATGCGCACCTGGCCAAGCATGCGCTGGAGGATGCCGGCATCACCGCGTTCGTATTCGGCGAGGCGCTGCTCGGCGGCGCTGGCGAACTGCCGTTCGGCGTGGTGCAGGTATGCGTGGCCGACGAACTGCTGGAGAAGGCGCAGGCCGTGCTGATGACGCTCGGTCTGGGCGGGCAGGTGACGCGGGCGATGTAGCGGTGGGGCCGGGAGTCGGGACTGGGGACTCGGGACTCGTAACGAACGGCGAGTGCGAGGCAGCGACGGTCTGCGGAAAGAGAGGGTGGATGGCGCTAGCCTTGCCATGAGCGAGGTCGCAGGTCAGCCTTTTCCGAGTCCCGAGTCCCGAGTCCCGAATCAGACGCCTCTCCAACCCGGCGGCGCCGCTTCTGGCGCGGCCAGCGCGCGCAGGCGCTTGAACAGCACCGTGGTCTCGGCCACGTTCCAGACCCGCAGCGCCACTTCGAAGGTGTCCAGCGGCTTGGTCAGGAAATCCTTGGCGCCCAGGCCGAGCGCGCGGTGGCGCGCGCTGCGGCTGGGGTCGGCGGTGAGCACGATCACCGGCAGGAAGCTGGACGGCCCGGCCAGCCGCGCCAACTGCTCCAGGATCGCGTAGCCGTCCAGCTCCGGCATCATCAGGTCGAGCAGGATCAGGTCCGGCGCGAACGCCGAGACCAGGCCGAGCACGCGCTGCGGGTCGGTGGTCGCCACCACCTGCTGGAAGCCTTCGCGCTGCAGCAGGTCCTCGAGCAGGCGGACGTTGGCCGGTTCGTCGTCGACGATCAGGATGCGCGAGGCCAGGACATCGTTGCGGGTCATGCGAGTTGCCGGTCGAGGATGATGAAGAATTCGGCCACGTCCAGCGGCTTGGTCAGGTAGGCGCGCACGTTCTCGCCCTGTACCCGCGCCAGTGTGGCTTCGGTCGCGTCGGCGCTGACCACCACCACCGGGATCGCCGCGGTGTGCGGCTGCTCGCGCAGTTGCCGCAGCAGCTCCTCGCCGTTGCCGTCGCTCAGGTGCAGGTCGAGCAGGATCAGGTCGGGGCGGGCCTGTTGCAACTGCGCGCGCGCCTGCGCCAGCGTCGCCGCCTCGTGCAGGCGCCAGTGCGGGCGGCGCTCGACCAGGGTGCGGATCAGCGCCTGGTTGGACGGGTTGTCCTCGATGCTCAGCACGCTGCGCTCGCCAACGCCGGCCTGCGTCGCGGCGATGGCCGCCAGCGGCGCCGGCGCCTCGGCCGGGCGGTCCAGCGGCAGCGCGACCCAGAACCGCGAGCCTTCGGGGCTGCTCTCCACCACGATGCGTCCGCCCATCGCCTCGGTCAGGCGCTTGCTCAGCGCCAGGCCCAGGCCGGTGCCTTCGATCGCCGAGCGTTCCGCGCCGAGCCGCTCGAACGGGGTGAACAGGCGCTGCACCTGCTCGGCCGACAGGCCATGGCCCTGGTCGTGCACCGCCACGCCCAGGAACTCGCCCTGCGCTTCGGCGGTCACCCGCACCTCGCCGCCGGGGCGGTTGAACTTGATCGCGTTGGACAGCAGGTTGATCAGCACCTGGCGCAGGCGCTGCGCGTCGGCGCGCACGGTCCACGCCGGCGGGATCTGCAGCGGCAGCAGGACGATGCCATGCGCCTTGGCATCGGGCGCGACCAGCCCCAGCGCCTCCTCGACCGCCGCGCGCACCGGCACCGGCCGCGGGCTCAGGTCGAGCTGGTCGGCCTCGATGCGGGCGATGTCCAGCAGCTCGGTGATCAGCCCGAGCAGGTGCCGCCCCGCGCCCAGGATGTGCTGCAGCTGGCCGCGCTGCGCCGGGTCGGGCAGGTCCATCTCCAGCACCTGCGCATAGCCGAGGATGGCGTTGAGCGGGGTGCGCAACTCGTGGCTGCTGCGCGACAGGAACTCGGTCTTGGCGCGGTTGGCGGTCTCGGCCTCGCGCCGCGCCGACTGCGCCTCGGCGGCGCGCGCGGCGAGCAGGGTGCTGGCCTCGTCCAGGCGCTGCGCGACCTGGCCCAGTTCGTCGCCGGTGCGCAGCTGCGGCGCCAGCGGCAGGCCTTCGCCCAGGCGGTCGGCGTTGGCCGACAGCACCCGCAGCCGCCGCGACAGCGACGAGGCGAACCAGGCCACGGCGAACACCGCGCCGAGCCCGCCCAGCATCGCTGCGCACAGCGTGATCATCAGGTTGCGCTGGCGCAGCGCCTGCGCCTTGGCGGTGCGGACCTGCAGCTGCGCGGTCTCGTAGTTGCGCAGTTCGCGCAACTCGGCGCGCAGGATGTCGAGCTTGACCTTGCCCTCGCTGAGCTGGCGGATCTCCTCCTCGCGGCTCAGGTCCGGCGCCAGCAGCCGCCGCCAGCCTTGCATCTTCTCCGCGAACAGCGGCCGGATGCGGGCGAAGCGCTGCGCCTGCAGCGGATCGGTGATGCGCTGCGCCAGGCGCTGCACCACCGTCTGCAGGCGCGGCTCGGCATCGCGGTACGGGGTCAGGAACGCGTCCTGCCGCACCAGCCGGTAGCCGCGCACGCCGGCGGCGGTCTCGGCCAGCAGCGCGTGCGCCTCGTACAGGTCGCTGAGCACTTCCAGGGTCTGGCGCACGTCGTTCTCGGCGGCGATGTTCTGCCGTTCCACGCTGTAGATCGCCACCAGCGCCGCCACCATCAGCAACAGCGGCAGGGTGACCACCGCCAGGCTCTTGCGGGTCAGCGGCCAATCGTTCCAGCGCAGCGCCAGCGCCCTCACAGCGCCACCCCGGCCTGCACCGCGTACACCGCGGCCTGGGTGCGATCGGCGACCTGCAGTTTCTGCAGGATGCGCTCCACGTGGACTTTGGCGGTACCGGCGGAGATGCCCAGTTCCGCGCCCAGACCGGCGTTGGTCAGGCCGCGCGGCAGCAGCGCCAGCACCTGCCGTTCGCGCGCGCTGAGCGCGCCGAGCCGGTCCGGTTGCGCGGGCTTCCGGCGCCGCGGCGCGCGCGCCGGTTCGGCCACCGCCGGCGCCAGCAGCGCGGCGATGGCGGCGATCGCCTGCACGTCGCCCGCGGCCGGTGCGGTACGCGCGTTCCAGCCCAGGCACAGCATGCCCAGCGGCGTGCCCAGCGCCGCGATCGGCACGCACAGTTCGCTCGCCTCGCCGGCGCGCGCGGCCAATCGCCAGGGCAGCGTCGCGCCGCCGATGGCCACGCTCGCGCCGGGCGGCAAGGCGTCGCCATGGCTGGCCAGCACCAGGCTGCGGGCACCGCGCAGCGCCAGCACCGCCGCGTGCGGCGCATCCACCAGCTGCCGCGCCACGCGCAGCGCGGCGATGCCGGCCTGCCCCGCATCGAGCGCCGCGGCGACCGCGCCGGCCGCTTCGGCCACCGCCTGCCAGCGCGCGCTGTCGGCCGCGTCGCGTTGCAGTGCCTGGCGCCAATCGCCTGCGTTGAGGGGGCTTTGCATGGGCTCTCCACTATGCCGAACGGCATATTCGAGGATATGCCGCCCGGCGGATTTTCCGCAAGCCGGCGCTGCCAATACTGGCCTCGCCCTGACACGGCACACCCATCACCCACAGCGGAGATCCACCATGCGTCGCATCCTGTTCACCCTGGCACTGAGCCTGACCACCACCACCGCGCTGGCGGCCCCGGCGATGAGCTACAGCGGCCAGCCGTCGCCGCCGGCGGCGGGCGAGGAGCGCGAGATCGCCGGCCTGTTCGACCGCTGGAACGCGGCGCTGGCCACCGGCAACGCCGAACGCGTCGCCGACCTGTATGCGCGCGACGGCGTGCTGCTGCCGACCGTGTCCAACCAGGTCCGCGCCAGCCGCGCCGAGATCGAGGACTACTTCAGCCATTTCCTGGCGGCTAAGCCGCGCGGCGTCATCAACTACCGCCAGGTGCGGCTGCTGGACGACGACAGTGCCGTCGACGCCGGCGTCTACACCTTCACCCTGACCAATCCCGACGGCAGCACCCGCAAGGTGCAGGCGCGCTACACCTTCGTGTACGAGAAGCGTGACGGCCAGTGGCTGATCATCAACCACCACAGCTCGGCGATGCCCGAAGCGGGCGGCAGCAAGACCGCGGCGCACTGACGGCCGCTGCGGCGCATGCGCGCGGTTTGGCCCGGCCCGCCGAGGCAGCGCGTGCCGCCGCCGCGGGCACACCGCGCCGCGCACCTTGAAAGCCGGCCCCGGCAGCGCCATCCACAAGGCATCCCTTTCGATGCCAGGAGTCCGCGCCATGTTGGGAATCGGTGCCTTCAAGCAGCGCCTGCCGCGCCCGGGCGAAAGCCTGCCCGGCCGCAATGAGCCGCTGCCGCTGCACAACCGCCATTTCGTCAATGGCCATCCGCTGCGCGACGCCTTCGCCGGCATGGAGCAGGCGCAGTTCGGCCTGGGCTGCTTCTGGGGCGCCGAGCGCAAGTTCTGGGCGCTGCCCGGCGTGTTCAGCACGGCGGTCGGCTATGCCGGCGGGCAGACGCCCAACGCCACCTACCGGGAAGTGTGCTCCGGCCAGACCGGCCACACAGAAGCGGTGCTGGTGGTGTACGACCCGCACGCGGTGACCTTCGAACAGTTGCTGCAGACCTTCTGGGAAAGCCACGACCCGACCCAGGGCATGCGCCAGGGCAACGACACCGGCACCCAGTACCGCTCGGCGATCTACTGCAGCACGCAGGCGCAGCACGACGCGGCGATCGCCAGCCGCGACGCCTACCAGCTGCGCCTGCGCGCGGCCGGCTATGGCGAGATCACCACCGAGATCCTGTACCCGGCGCCGCCGTTCTACTACGCCGAGGACGAGCACCAGCAGTACCTGGCCAAGAACCCGGGCGGCTACTGCGGCTTGGGCGGCACCGGGGTCAGCTGCCCGCTCGGCCTGGAGGCCTGAGCCGGCGCGGCCAATGCTGCGCGCGCCGGTTGCGGCCGGCGCGCGCGGTCACAGGAATTCGGCGGCGAACATCTGCCGCATCTGCGCGATCTGTTCCTCGCGTTCGGGATGCAGCACGCGCAGGCATTCCACCGCGAAGCCGACCGGGCTGGTGCCCGGCGCGGTGATCAGCCCGCCCGCGCTCACCACCTTCTGGTCCAGATAGTGCGCGGTACCGGCGTAGACGCCGACGTGCTCGCGCAGGAACGCTTCGGAATTGCTGGTGTGCGGCCGCGTGTCCAGCAGTCCGGCATAGGCCGCGGCCAGGGTCGCGCCGCAGATCGCCGCGACTGCGCGGCCGGCGTCGAGGCGTTGTTGCAGCAGTGCGCTGAGTCCGGGAATCTCGCCGGCCTGCCAGCGATCGCTGCCCGGCAGCAGCCACAGGTCCGCGTCCAGCGGCGCCAGGTCCGACAGCGCGTAGTCCGGATGCAGGCTCAGTCCGCCGATCGAGGCGACCGGCTTGCCGTCGATGCTGGCGACCTGGATCTCGTCGCCGAACCACGCTCGCGCCGCTGGCAGGATGGTGCCGATTTCCCAGTCCGCCACGCCGTCGACCATCACCACCGCGATCGTTGCCATTGCCGCCCCCTCTGTTGTCGAGCCGGCAGCATAGCCGGCCAAAAGTTGCGACGGCGCCAACGCCGAGCCGTGAATACCGTCGGCGATGCGTGGTCGCGTCCGCGGCGTTCGTCGTCGTGTGGAAGCTGCGTCCGGCGCGCAGTCGTTTCTTGCGGCGATGGCGCCGGATCTGATCGGGGAACCGCAACGGCGGCGGCGAAGCGACTATCCGCCTTGCCCATTCCCTATTCCTGGTTTCAGACGGCCGGGCAAAAAAAGAGCGGCGTCGCCGCCGCTCTGAGGTCGCATCGTTGCGGAACTGCCGGTCAGCCGACCAGCTTCTTCCGGATCGTGTCGCGCAGCGCCTGCAGGTCCTTGGCGAAGGTGTCGATGCCACTGGCCAGCTTCTCGGTCGCCATCGGATCGGCGGCCAGGTCGGCGGCGAACTGCTGTGCGTCGATCGCCGTGATCGCCGCGCCATCGGCCTGCTCGGGCGAGAGCTTGCGCGGCAGCTCGCCATGGTCGGCGTCGAGCTTTTCCAGCAACTCCGGGGAGATGGTCAGGCGGTCGCAGCCGGCCAGCGCTTCGATCTGCGCGGTGGAACGGAACGAGGCGCCCATCACCACCGTCTGCGAACCGCGGCGCTTGAACTCGGCATAGACGCCGCGCACGAACTGCACGCCCGGGTCTTCGTCGATGTTCGCCGGGGTCTGCCCGTTGGCCACGTACCAGTCCAGGATGCGGCCGACGAACGGGGAAATCAGGAACACGCCGGCCTCGGCGCAGGCCAGCGCCTGGGTGCGGTTGAAGATCAGCGTCAGGTTGCAGTCGATGCCGTCCTTCTGCAGCTGGCGCGCGGCCTCGATGCCTTCCCAGGTCGCGGCGACCTTGATCAGGATCTTGTCCTTGGACACGCCGCGCTCGGCGTACATGGCCACGAACTTGTGCGCCTTGGCGATGGTCGCGGCGGTGTCGTGGGCCAGGTCGGCGTCCACCTCGGTGGACACGCGCCCGGGCACCAGCGCGCTGAGCTTGCTGCCCACGCCGATGGTCAGGCGGTCGGCGATCTCGTCGACCAGCGCGGCGTGGTCGCCGTCCTGGCTGTGGGCCCAGGCCAGGGCCTCGTCGATCAGGTCGGCGTAGACCGGCAGATCCAGGGCTTTCTTCACCAGGGTCGGGTTGGTGGTGCAATCCACCGGCTTGAGCCGCTTGATCGCATCGTAGTCGCCGGTATCGGCCACGACCACGGACAACTCGCGCAGCTGGGCCAGCTTGGAGGGAGCGGAAGACGTCATCGGCAGTTCTCGTAACGGATGAAATGGAGGATAAGCCCGCGCACGTTAACCCGCCGCGTGCGTGAAGTCGCCCGCGGCTTCGGGCTGGTAGTGCAGCGCGGTCACGCGCAGGCGCAGCGCGCGGCCGCCCGGGCCCTGCCAGTCGATCGACTGGCCCACCGCCAGGCCGAGCAGGGCGCTGCCGACCGGCGCCAGCACCGAGACGCGGCCTTGCGCGGCGTCGGCCTCGTGCGGATAGACCAGGGTCAGCTGGTGGCGTTCGCCATGCAGTTCGTCCTCGCATTCCACGCGCGAGTGCATGGTGACGATGCCGGCGGGAATCTGTTCGGGCGCCATCACGGTGGCGCGGCCGAGTTCGGCGGCCAGCGCGAGCGCGGCCGGTTGCTGGCTCA
Source organism: Xanthomonas sp. WHRI 7945 (assembly GCF_035026585.1). Classification (NCBI taxonomy): domain Bacteria; kingdom Pseudomonadati; phylum Pseudomonadota; class Gammaproteobacteria; order Lysobacterales; family Lysobacteraceae; genus Xanthomonas; species Xanthomonas sp. WHRI 7945. The sequence continues at coordinate 91,056 of NZ_JAYIQP010000008.1, read as the reverse complement.
GGGCCGGGGATTCGAGCAAGGCCTCAAGACGGGCCAGGTCGTGGCTGGAAACGATCAACGAGGGGGGCAGGCCGCTTTGCGGTTGCGAGGACATGACAGACTCCTTGGGTCACGAAAAAGGCGGCGCTGCGAGGCGCCGCCCGGATGGCGCTGGCTGTCGCGTGGCACTGGCCGCCTGGCCGGTGGCCGCGCTCAGACAGCGGTAGGGGTGTGCTGCGACGGCAGCAGCAGCTGCTCCAGCACCGCCAGCAACAGCGGGCCGTCAAACAGGGCGGTGTAGCTGACGCTGACCTTGCTGCCGCCACGCAGTTGGAACTGCAGGCGCGAGGTCCATGCCGACACGTCCATGCCGGCGATGTCGTCGATGCGGATCTCGTTGCCGGCGAAGGCGATGCGCTCGCGGCTCAGTTGCACGGTGTCGAGCGGGCCGCGGGTGAAGCCCTTCATGTTGACCGCAAATTCGCGGGCGATCGCACCGGCCGTGGTGACCATGCGGAAGCTCACGCTCTGCCCGGCATCGAGCTGGGCCATCAGCACCGGCACGCGCGCCTGCAGATAGCCGTGCATGAAGCGGTCGAGGAACTTGTGGTAGCCGCCGATGTTGCCGTTGGCGGCTTGCCACTGTTCCTGGCCTTCGCGGCGCCAGCCGAGGTTGACCGAGAGGCCGGCGCGATAGAACTGGCAGGTCTCGACGATGTCGCGGTAGAGGTAGGTGCCGTCGCTGCGCTCTGGGAATCGGCGCACGCCCAGTTCGCCCTGTTCCCAGCCGCCGCGGCGGATCGCCCAACCCAGCAGGATCGTCAGTACGCCGACCAATGCCAGGCCGAGCATGATCCATTGCAGCGTCTGCGCCGCTTCCGGCGCGACCTTGTCGCGCACCACGAACAGCAGCACGCCGCAGGCCAGCAACGCCAGGCCGAACAGCATGACCAGGATCGACAGCGTCGCATTGTTGCGATGGCGGCCGAGCACGGTTCCGATGGAGGTCATCGCAATCCTTTCCCAAGTAATAGGGCGGGATTGTCTCACTCCCGGCAGCAACCGGGCGTTAGCGCCGCCCAGGCACGTCGCGCCCGTGCCGCTGGATCGCTCAGGCCGCCGCGACCGGCGGCGGTGCGGTGGCGACCGCGGCGATCGCCGCGGGTACGGCCTTGGCCGACAGCAGCGCCTCGGGCAAGGCCTTGAACAGTTGCGCCAACTGCTGCAGGAAATCGCTCATCGCCGAGCTGCGGCGCCACAGCATCGCGATGCGCCGGCTCGGGCCGGCGGCGTCGTCGAAGCGCAGCAGATGGATATTGGAGGAGCTGGCCACCGGCGGCTGCACCGCCAGCAGTGGCAGCAGGGTGACGCCGACGTTGGCGGCGACCATCTGCCGCAGCGTCTCCAGGCTGGTGGCCTGGAATTCGGCCTTTTCCAGCGCGCCGGACAGGTGGCACACGTCCAGCGCCTGTTCGCGCAGGCAATGCCCGTCCTCGAGCAGCAGCAGCCGCTGCTGGTGCAGCTCGCTCAGGCTCAACGAGTCGCGCTTGGCCAGCGGATGGTTTTCCGGCACCGCCAGGACGAACGGTTCCTCGAACAGGAACTCGCTGTGCAGCTGGTCGTCGTGCAGCGGCAGCGCCAGCAGCGCCGCGTCGAGCCGGCCTTCGCGCAGGCGGCTCAGCAGGACGTCGCTCTTTTCCTCGATCAGCAGCAGTTCCAGCTGCGGGAAGCGCTCGCGGATGCTCGGGATCACGTGCGGCAGCAGGTACGGGCCCAGCGTCGGGAAGATGCCCAGGCGCACCGTACCCGCTTCCGGATCCTGGCTGCGCCGCGCCGCTTCCTTCATCTGCTCGACCTCGGCGACGATGCCGCGCGCGCGGCTGGCGGCCTCGCGCCCGGCCGGGGTCAGCATGACCTTGCGCGGCGCGCGCTCGACCAGGGGCACGCCCAGTTCGTCCTCGAGCTTCTTGATCTGCGTGGACAACGTCGGCTGGCTGACGAAGCACGCCGCCGCGGCGCGCCCGAAATGCTTGTGATCGGCCAGCGCCACCAGGTACTTCAGATCACGCAGGTTCATCGGCAGGTTCCTTGGCGGTGCGGTCGGCGCGGCGCGGGACTGTCCGCCCCGGAACAGCATAGGCCCCCGCGCCGGGTCGCGGCGCGGAGGCGATCGGATCAGGCCGCTTCGGCGACCGAGTTGCTGACCGGCGCACTGCTGCGGATCAGGTGGTCGAACGCGCTCAGCGCCGCCTTGGAGCCTTCGCCCATGGCGATGACGATCTGCTTGTACGGCACCGTGGTGGCGTCGCCGGCGGCGAACACGCCGGGCAGCGAGGTCTGGCCGCGGTCGTCGACGACGATCTCGCCGCGCGGCGACAGCGCCACCGTGCCCTGCAGCCACTCGGTGTTGGGCAGCAGGCCGATCTGCACGAAGATGCCTTCCAGCGCGATCCGGTGGATGTCGCCGCCGACGCGGTCCTTGTAGACCAGCCCGGTGACCTTCTGCCCGTCGCCGGTGACCTCGGTGCTCTGCGCGTTGACGATGATGTCCACGTTGCCCAGGCTGCGCAGCTTGCGCTGCAGGACCTCGTCGGCGCGCAGCTTGCCGTCGAACTCGACCAGGGTGACGTGGCTGACGATGCCGGCCAGGTCGATCGCCGCTTCCACGCCGGAGTTGCCGCCGCCGATCACCGCCACGCGCTTGCCCTTGAACAGCGGGCCGTCGCAGTGCGGGCAATAGGCCACGCCCTTGTTGCGGTACTGGTCCTCGCCGGGCACGTTCATCTGCCGCCAGCGCGCGCCGGTGGACAGGATCACCGTGCGGCTCTTCAGCGACGCGCCGTTGGCCAGCTTGATCTCGACCAGGCCGTCGGCGCCGGCCGGGATCAACTGCTCGGCGCGCTGCAGGTTCATGATGTCCACCTCGTACTGGCGCACGTGCTGCTCCAGCGCCGCGGCCATCTTCGGGCCTTCTGTCTCCTGCACCGAGATGAAGTTCTCGATCGCCATGGTGTCCAGCACCTGGCCGCCGAAGCGCTCGGCCGCCACGCCGGTGCGGATGCCCTTGCGCGCGGCATAGATCGCCGCCGCCGCGCCGGCCGGGCCGCCGCCGATCACCAGCACGTCGAACGGCGCCTTGGCCGCGATGGCAGCCGCGTCGCGCTTGGCCGCGCCGGTGTCGAGCTTGGCCACGATCTGCTCCAGGCTCATGCGGCCCTGGTCGAACACTTCGCCGTTGAGGTAGACGGTGGGTACCGACATGATCTGCCGCGCCTCGACCTCGTCCTGGAACAGCGCGCCGTCGATCGCCACGTGCTTGATGTTCGGGTTCAGCACCGCGGCCAGGTTCAGTGCCTGCACCACGTCCGGGCAGTTCTGGCAGGACAGCGAGAAATAGGTTTCGAACACGTACTCGCCGGGCAGGTTGCGCACCTGCTCGATGACCTCGGCGGTGGCCTTGGACGGGTGCCCGCCGACCTGCAGCAGCGCCAGCACCAGCGAGGTGAACTCGTGGCCCAGCGGCAGTCCGGCGAAGCGCAGGTGGATGTCGTGGCCGGGGCTGCCCAGCGCGAACGACGGGGTGCGCTCGCCGCTGTCGCGGTGCACGTCCAGGCTGATCTTGTCCGACAGCAGGACCAGGTCTTCGAGCAGATCGAGCATCTCGCGCGACTTGGGGCCGTCGTCGACCGACGCGGTGATGTGGATGGGCCGAACGACCCGCTCCAGGTAAGCCTTCAACTGGGTTTTCAGATCGGCATCCAACATGGCGGACTCCTGACGATGGGCAAAGCGTGGGGAAGGCGTTGCTGCCGCAGAGGGCAGACCGCCGTGAAGAATTGGGAGGAGGGGTGAACCGCAGCCGGCGCTGCCGGCGGCTGGCGAGCCGAGCGCAATGCCGGCTGCGGTTCACCCCCACCCCCGCCGGGACGGCGGAGATGGGAGCGTGGCGGCTTTAGATCTTGCCGACCAGGTCCAGCGACGGCTTCAGGGTCTTTTCGCCTTCCTTCCACTTGGCCGGGCACACTTCGCCCGGATGCGCGGCGACGAACTGCGCGGCCTTGAGCTTGCGCAGGGTCTCGGTGACGTCGCGGGCGATCGCGTTGTCGTGGATCTCGAGGGTCTTGATCACGCCTTCCGGGTTGATCACGAAGGTGCCGCGCAGGGCCAGGCCTTCTTCCTCGATGTGCACGCCGAACGCGCGGGTCAGCTGGTGGGTCGGATCGCCGACCAGCGCGAACTGCGCCTTGCCCACGGCCGGCGAGGTCTCGTGCCACACCTTGTGCGAGAAATGGGTGTCGGTGGTGACGATGTAGACCTCGGCGCCGATCTTCTGGAACTCGGCGTAGTTGTCGGCGGCGTCTTCCACTTCGGTGGGGCAGTTGAAGGTGAAGGCGGCCGGCATGAAGATCAGCACCGACCACTTGCCCTTCAGGTCCGCGTCGGTGACTTCGATGAATTCGCCGTTCTTGTAAGCGTTGGCCTTGAACGGCTGGACCGGGGTGTTGATCAGGGACATGGAGTTTCCTCGTGGTTGCGAAGGGGGCGGGTGGTTAGAACGAGGCTCATCATAGGAGCGGGCGATAGATATCTCAAATCGATTGATGGAATTGAATAGATAGGTTTGGTCTATCGCTATTCAAGCCTGGCTCTTTGCTGCGCTGCGGGGGACGCACGCAGTCCTGAAGTTCTACCACGTTGGCTTTTCCGGACCGCTGCGGCATCGTGACGTCGATGAACGCCTCCACCCCCGAGTCCCTGCTGCGCGCGGCGTGCACGCAGATCGAGCGCGCCGACGCCGAAGCCCTGTTGATCCACGCCCTGCAGCGCGACCGCGCCTGGCTGTTCGCGCACGCCCGCGACCCGCTGCCGGCCAGCGGCGTGCAAGGCTTCGGCGAACTGCTGGAGCGGCGCGCGCAGGGCGAGCCGGTGGCCTACCTGACCGGCCGGCGCGGCTTCTGGACCCTGGACCTGGCGGTCGGCCCGGCCACGCTGATCCCGCGCGCGGACACCGAGCGGCTGGTGGAACTGGCGCTGGAGCGGGTGGACGCGGCGCCGGGCCGGCGCATCGCCGACCTGGGTACCGGCAGCGGCGCGATCGCGCTGGCGCTGGCCAGCGAGCGGCCGCAGGCGCAGGTGCTGGCCACCGACCTGAGCGAAGCGGCGCTGGCGGTGGCGCAGGCCAATGCACGCGCGCATCGCCTGGACAACGTCGCGTTCGCCCACGGCGCCTGGCTGGCGCCGCTGGCCGGGCAGCGCTTCGACCTGATCGCCAGCAACCCGCCCTACATCGCCGCCGGCGACCCGCACCTGGCCCAGGGCGACCTGCGCTACGAACCGGCCAGCGCCCTGGCCTCCGGCGCCGATGGCTTGGACGACATCCGCCAGATCGTCGCCGCCGCGCCCGCGCACCTGCTGCCCGGCGGCTGGCTGCTGCTGGAACACGGCTGGGACCAGGGCGAAGCGGTACGCGCGCTGCTGACCGGCGCCGGTTTCGATGCGGTGGCGACCCACCAGGACCTGGAAGCGCGCGACCGGGTCAGCCTGGGGCGTCGGCCGGCTGGCTGAAGCGGATCGCAAGCGGCCGCGCCTGGCGGACGCCTCGCTGGTGCTCGGCCGGCGGATGCGATGCGACGGCGAACGCGGCAGGGCTGCGGCTTCCCCGCTAAAATCGCGTTTTTCCGCAGGAGCCGCCATGCGCACGCTATACCCCGAGATCGAACCGTTCGACAGCGGCACGCTGCCGGTGGACGCGCGGCATACGCTGCACTACGAGCAGTGCGGCAACCCGCAGGGCAAGCCGGTGGTGCTGCTGCACGGCGGGCCGGGCGGCGGCTACAACGCCAAGATGCGGCGCTTCCACGATCCGGCCAAGTACCGCATCGTGCTGTTCGACCAGCGCGGTTCCGGCCGCTCCACGCCGCATGCGGACCTGGTGGACAACACCACCTGGGACCTGGTGGCCGACATCGAGAAGCTGCGCGAGACGCTCGGCATCGAGCGCTGGCAGGTGTTCGGCGGCAGTTGGGGCTCGACCCTGGCGCTGGCCTACGCGCAGACCCATCCGCAGCGTGTCACCGAGCTGGTGCTGCGCGGCATCTTCATGCTGCGCCGCTGGGAGCTGGAGTGGTTCTACCAGGAAGGCGCCAGCCGGCTGTTCCCGGATGCATGGGAACACTACATCGCGGCGATCCCGCCGGTGGAGCGCGCCGACCTGATCTCCGCGTTCCACCGCCGCCTCACCAGCGATGACGAGGCCACGCGCTTGGCCGCCGCCCGCGCCTGGAGCGTGTGGGAAGGCGCCACCAGCTTCCTGCACGTGGATGCGGATTTCGTCAGCGGCCACGAGGACGCGCAGTTCGCGCTGGCGTTCGCGCGCATCGAGAACCACTACTTCGTCAACGGCGGCTTCTTCGAAGTGGAAGACCAGTTGCTGCGCGACGCCGGCAGGATCGCCGACATCCCCGGGGTGATCGTGCAGGGGCGCTACGACGTGGTCTGCCCGGTGCAGAGCGCCTGGGAGCTGCACAAGGCCTGGCCGAAGGCGACCCTGGAAATCACCCCGAGCGCCGGCCATTCGGCGTTCGAGGCGGAGAACATCGACGCCCTGGTGCGCGCCACCGACGGCTTCGCCTGACGCCGCGCCGCGTGCCGTCGCAACGCCGGCACGCGGCTTTCAGCGGGAGCGAAGGCGGCTAGAGATAGAGCCCTTCGGTACGCAGCGCGGCGGCGCCGGTGCCGGCGGCGCTGGCCGGGGCGGCGGGGCGCGGGTCCAGCCGCGCCTGGTCGGTCTCGTCGGTCCACACCACGAACGATTCCAGCGTGTTGTAGCCGAAGGTGTTGCTGATCGCCACGTCGGCGGCGTCGCGGCCACGCGCGATCAGCACCCGGCCGATGCGCGGCAGGTTGTGGCGCGCGTCGAAGGTGTACCACTGCCCGTCCAGGAACGCCTCGAACCAGCCGGAGAAATCCATCGGCGCGGTCGAGGCGGGCACGCCGATGTCGCCCAGGTAACCGGTGCAATAGCGCGCCGGGATGTTCATGCAGCGGCACAGCGCGATCGCCGAATGGGCGAAGTCGCGGCACACGCCGCGGCCTTCCTGCAACGCCTGCGCGGCGCTCTTGGTCGGCCGCGCGTGCTCGTAGCCGAATTCGATCTGCGCATGCACGTAGTCGCAGATCGCCTGCACCCGCGCCCAGCCGGTCGGCGCGCTGCCGAACAGGTCCCAGGCCATGCCGCTGAGCAGGTCGGTCTCGCAGTAGCGGCTGCCGAGCAGGTACATCAGGGTGTCGTCGGGCAACTGCTCCACCGGCGTCTGCGGCGCGTCGTAGCGGTACTGGTCGGGCAGGCCGCTGTCGCGCACCACCGCATCGGCGCGCAGGGTCAGCACGCCGGCCGGGGCCAGCATGCGCGTGCAGCTGTTGCCGAACTGGTCGCGATAGCCGCGCAGCGGGATCGCCGGTTCGGTCTGCAGCGCGGTGGCCACGACGATGTCGGTGCGGCGGCTGTCGTGGATGTCGAGCATGGCCAGCACCGGGGTCGGCTGCAGGAAGCGGTAGCGGATCTCGTAGCCGAGGCGGATGAGCATGGGGGCGTCCGGTGCGTGCAGCTGGGGGGCGTCCAGGCGGACGGCGAGTGCACCGAGAGTGCGCAGCGCGCGCTCAGCCCGGTGTGAAGGCAGCTTGCAACCGATTCAGCATGCTGAGCAAGCGCTGCGCCCATTGCCGCTGTCCGGCGGGGTCGGCGATCAGGTCCTGGCGGATCTCCAGTTCCACGTGGGCCAGGCCGCGCGCCTCGGCGTGCACCGGGATCGCGTAGTCGGTGGCGTCGCTGACCGAGTACGGCTGGTTGTCGCCGACCACCAGTCCCGGCTCGGCGCGCAGCTGCGCCAGCAGCGCCTGCGCGAAACGAGCATCGCGCTGGTACAGCACGCCGGCGTGCCAGGGCCGGGCCACGCCGGCCATCGACGGGGTGAAGCTGTGCATGGCGATCAGGATGGTGGGCAGGCCGGCGTCGCGGCGTCGGTCCAGTTCGGCGGCGATGCGCGCGTGGTAGGGCGCGAAGATCGCGCTGGCGCGCGCCGTGCGCGCGGCGGCGTCCAGGCCCTGGTTGCCCGGCACCACGGTGCCGTCGCTGGCCTCGGCGATCGAGCCTGGCGCCGCCAGCGGCCGGTTGCAGTCGATCACCAGCCGCGAATAGGTCTGGGTGATCGCGAACGCGTCCAGCGCCTGCGCCAGCTCGCGGGTGACGCCGTCGATGCCGATGTCCCAGCCGATGTGCCGGTCCAGTTCGGGTTGCGGCAGGCCCAGGCCGGCCAGCGCCTGCGGCACCTGCTGCCCGGCATGGTCGGCGATCAGCAGGTAGGGCGAACGGCCTTGCGCCTGGTAGACGCGGTAGGGCGGCGGATCGCCGGCGCCGAGCAGCGCCGATGCGCTGCCCGCGTGCGGGGCCGGGTCAGCCACGCGGTGTGCCGTCCAGCTGGTGCTCGATCATCCACAGCCCGGCCCACAGCTTGGCGTCCAACTCGTAGCCTTCGCCCATCTTCTGCACCAGCCAGGCCGCAGCGCGGGCGCGCGGCACGACGTGCACGGTGATGTCCTCGCTGGCGTCGCCGCCGCCGTCGCCGATCTTGCGCAGGCCGCTGGCGCGGACGAAGGCGACCTTCTCGCTGCTGGCGCCGGAGGAGGTCGGGCCGATCATCAGCAGCTCGGCGTGGTCGGCGGTCCAGCCGGTCTCTTCCTCCAGCTCGCGCACCGCCGACACCTCGATCGATTCGCCGGCGTCGATGTCGCCGACCAGCCCGGCCGGCATCTCGATGGTGCGCGCCTGCAGCGGCACGCGGAACTGTTCGACGAACAGCACTTCGTCGTCCGGCGTCACCGCGACGATGATCGCGGCCAGGCCGCCGGCATGCACGCGTTCGGAATATTCCCAGGTCCCGCGCACCACCATGCGCTGGTACTTGCCTTCGTAGACGATGCGGGGCGGGGAATCGTGGCGGGGCATGGGCGTTCGCTCGAATGAGGAGGAAGGAGGATCGGCGGCGCGGATCGCGATCGCCGGATGGCTGAAGTGTAGGGCCATCGACATCGCGACGATGCCAAGACGCCGCGCGACGTGCTGGCGTGGCGTGCGATACCGTGACATAGATCCAGGCGCGGCGAAGCGGGCACTACGGTCCCATCGGCGATGCCTCTGCAGTGTCCTGCTCGCGCAGCACCGCGATGAAAGCGCGCAGTGCGGCGGGATGTGGCGGTGGCCTGGGAGTGGAGGCATAACCCGGAATCGGGGGAGGACATCGCCGCTGGTGGCGGCGCGGCGGCAGGCCTCCGAGGAGCGTTACATGGTGCTCATGCGCACACAGTTCGATTCGGTAGATCGAGCGGACGCAGCGACGTCCCGGGCGGTGCCCGCAGGCCATCTACTCGCCGACCGTCGCCAGCCCCGCCGCCTGCAGCAATCTGCGCCGGGTCAGCGGGCCGAAGCGCAGCGCTTCGCACAGGCCGTGCAGCATGTCGGCGTCGGCCTGGCCGCGGGCGAAGCCGGGTGCGGCCGAGTGCAGCGGCGCGTCCAGCGCGATGGTGGCCAGTTGCCGCCACAGCAGCGCGTGCTCGCGCTGCTCGCGCAGGCGCACGGCCATCTGCGCCGCGCCGCGCAGGCGCAGGAACGCGACCTCGTCGATCCGCAGCAGCAGCGTGTCCAGGTTGCCGAAATGCGCCAGCAGGATCGCCGCCGACTTGGCGCCGATGCCGGTGACCCCGGGAATGTTGTCGATCGCATCGCCGGTCAGCGCCAGGTAGTCGGCGATCTGGTGCGCATGCACGCCGTGCCGCGCCTTGACCCCGGCCGCGCCCCAGCGCTGGCCGCGGGCGTAGTCCCATTGCTCGTCGAATTCGAGCAGCAGCAGTTGCGACAGGTCCTTGTCGGCGGACACGATCACGCCGTGGAAGCCGGCGCCGCGCACGCTGTGCAGCGCGCTGCCGATCAGGTCGTCGGCCTCGTAGTCGTGGTGCGCCAGCACGCCCAGGCCCAGCGCCGCGCACAGCGCCTTGCAGTGCGCGAACTGGCGCCGCAGCGCATCCGGCGCCGGTGCGCGGTTGGCCTTGTAGGCGGGATAGAGGCGATTGCGGAAACAGCTGTCCAGCGCTTCGTCGAAGGCGATCGCGATGTGCTGCGGGCGCTCGCGTTCGAGCAGGTCGAGCAGGAACCGGGCGAAGCCGTGCACCGCGTTGGTCGGCCAGCCCTGCGCGTCCTGGAACTCGTCCGGGATCGAATGCCAGGCGCGGAACACGTACAGGCTGGCGTCGACCAGGTACAGCGGCCGCGAGCTCGGCAGCGCTGCGTTCACGGCGTCCAGTCGCTGAGCAGGTGCTGCGGATCCGGGCGCTCGCGCTCGGGCACCTGCAGGCGCGGGGTGCCGATATGGATGAAGCCGGCGATGCGCTCGTTCTCGGCCAGGCCCAGCCGCGCGGCGACCGCGGCGTCGTAGGCCATCCAGGCGGTCAGCCACTGCGCGCCGAAGCCGTAGGCCTGCGCCGCCTGCAGCAGCGCGAAGCAGACCGAGCCGGCGGTCAGCCACTGCTCGATCTCCGGCACCTTCTCCTCGCGCTGCAGGCGCACGATCACCGCGACCGCCAGCGGCGCATGCGCGAAGCGCGCGCGGTCCTTCTCCACCGCGGCCGGCGGAGCGTCGGGGTCGCGCTGCAGCGTGCGCTCGGCCAGGAAGTCGCCCAGCGCCAGCCGCGCCGGGCCGGCGATGCGCAGGAACCGGAACGGCACCAGTTTGCCGTGGTCGGGCACGCGCACCGCCGAGCGCAGCATCGCCAGCAGGGTCGCCGCGTCGGGTCCGGGCTCGCCCAATTGCTTGGACGGCACCGAGCGGCGCTCATCCAGCGCTTGCAGCGAGTGAAGTGTGCGCATAGTCTCGATTCCGTGGGGCGGGCGCCGAATTATAGTCGGGCGCCCAACAGCGGCAGCGGATGCCGCGGTTACACGGAGAGTCAAGCTTCATCCTCGATCTGCCGCTAACTTCCGAATTGACGTCGGTCTCACTTGCGCTTGCGTATCACACTGCCATGACAATCGCCGAATATGCCGAGGAGTTGCTCCCAAGCCGCAACTCGGACCTGCTCGACCAGGTCCGGGACGTGGTGTCGGTGCCGCTCGCCGGTGCGTTCGGCGAGGTGCTGGACGTGCTCGCCGATGCGCTGTTCCGCATGGCCGAGCGCGCCGGGCCGACCCAGAACGACTATTTCGAGGCGATCCAGCTGCTGCGGCAGCAGCGCGAGCCGATCGCGGCGCGCTTCCGCGGCCATCTGGCGCAGGCCTGGCAGGCCCTGGAGGCCGGTCGCCCGCTGTCGGTGGAACGCACCCTGGCGCGCGAGCGCGGCGACCTGAGCCTGGTGTCCGAGCAGGAACTGGACGTGCGCCTGGCGGTGCGCAACCTGGCCGGCGCAATCCAGCACCGCTGGCGCCCGGAACTGATGCGGCTCAACCGCTTCCTCGGCTTCATCGCCGGCGGCCAGCGCATCGATGCCGACAACAATCCGTTCGGCCCCGAACACGTCGGCGCCGCGGTCTACGCGGCGCTGCACGGCCTGGTGCTGGCGCCGCAGGTGCAGCTGGCGATCGTCAAGATCTGCGAGCAGGAACTGCAGGAGCGGGTCGGCGAGCTGTATGGGCGGCTGGAGCAGCGCCTGGACCAGGTCGCGCGGGCGCGCTCGCTGCCGACGGGGCGCACGCGCCGCCGCGCGATCCCGCGCAACCGCGCCGACGCTGGCGGCGATGACGATGCGGCGCCGGACTGGATCAGCCGCTTCTTCGAGACCTGGAACGCCGCCGCGCCGCTGTCGGCCACGCAGCGCCGCGTCGCGCGCGCGCTGGACGCGCATGCGCGCGACGACCACGAGGTGCTGCCGCCGGCGTTGCGCGCCTTGCTGCACGAGGCGCAGCCGGCTGCGGCCGACACCGCCGACGACGCGCGCCGCAGCTTGTCGCCGCGCGAACTGTTGTCGATCCTGTCGCTGCTGCAGACCACGCCGCTGGCCGGCTTCGCCGCCATCGGCGAACACGGCGGACCGCTGGCGCAGGGGCTGCGCCAGCAGGTGGTGGCGGTCGGCGCGTCGCTGGGCCTGGATCCGGCCGGCACCCGGCTGGAGCCGGCCGATGCGGACACGCTGGAGCTGGTCGGGCTGCTGTTCGAAGTCATGCTCGACGAATGCGTGCTGCAGCCGGCGCAACGCGAACTGCTCGGGCAGATGCTGGTGCCGATGGCCAAGGTGGCGCTGATCGACGGCCGCCTGTTCGTGCGCGACGGGCATCCGGCGCGACGCCTGCTCAACCTGCTCGCCGATGCCTGCGACGGCAACGCCGGCGACACCGCCGCCGAGCAGGCGCTGCTGGCGCAGGCGCAGGCGGTGGTGGAGCGGGTGGTGCGCGATTTCGACGAGCACCTGGCGGTGTTCCTGAGCCTGGAAGCGGAATTCGGCGGCGCCTACGAGCAATACCGGCGCCGGGTGGAGATCGCCGAGCGCCGCGCGGCCGAAATGCAGCGCGCCGAGGAGCGCCGCGACCGGGCGCGGCGCCTGGCCGCGCAGGCCGTGGACGAACGCCTGCAGCGCGACGCGCATGGCACCGCGCTGCCGGCACCGATCGAAACCTTCCTGCGCCAGCCCTGGTGCCAGTACCTGCAGCAATCGGCGCTGCGCGACGACGGCCACGGCGCGGCGGTGACCGCGGCGCTGGCGCTCGGCGACGCGGTGCTGGCGCAATGCCGCCAGGCGCAGGCCGGGGGCGGTATGCCAGCCGCCGGCTGGCTGCAGCCACAGCGCGCCGAGCTGTTGCGGCTGTGGACCAGCGTCGGCCTGGACGCGGCCGCCGCCGAGGCCGCCTGGCTGGCCCTGCACGCGGCGCTGGACGACCTGGCGCATGCGCGCCCGCTGCAGACGCCGGCGCCGGCGGCCGTGGTCGCGCCCGAAGCGCCCACGGCGGAGACGGTACCGGCGCTGCCGGAGCCGGCGCAGGCCACCGATTTCGACCATGTCACCGCCGATTATTTCCGCACGCTGGCGATGGGCACCTGGCTGGACTTCGTCGATCGCGAGGGTCGCGTGCAACCGGGCAAGCTGTCCTGGGTGAGCCCGATCTCGGCGCGGCTGATGTTCGTGAACCGCCGCGGCGGCCGCCTGTGCGTGGCCTCGCCGGAGGCGCTGGCGATGATGGTACGGCTGGACCGGTTGCGCCTGCATCGCGACGACGATGCGTTCTATAGCGCGATGCAGGGTGCGGTGGACCGTCTGGAGCGGGTCGCGGCCGCCGCCTGACCCGCGTCGCCGCCCCGATTTCGCACGCCGCTGCAGGCGGGGTTACGCATGGACGGCCTACGATGAGGGGGCGAGTCACGTTCCGGAGCATGAAATGCGCTATGCATCACGGTTGTCGTTCAGGTACCTTGCCTACCATGCAGAGGCGGAAACAGGGGCCGCGTCCGTTCGACTTCCTTTTACTTCTTCCCTAGCGCCGCTCGCGGCGCGGAGCCTTCGCGCATGAGTTTCAGCCCCAGCTCGCCGCATGCACATCCCGCGCGCGCTCCGCACCTGCTGGTGCAGGCGCGCGACGGCATGCTGCCGGTGCTGGGGCAGGCGTTCGCCGCCGCGCTGGCGCATTTCGACGACGTGCTGTTCGACCGCGCCGAGAGCGCCGGCGCCTCGCAGCTGCTGTTCCTGGACGGCATGCGCGAGCTGCGCCGCCGCCGCGAGGAGATCGCCGCGCGCTTCCGCGCGCAGCTGGACCAGGCCTGGCAGGCGCTGGAAGCCGGCACGCCGCTGTCGGCGGAAGTGGCGCTGGCCGGCTACGGCCAGGGCCTGAGCCTGGTGTCGGAAAGCGAACTGGAATCGCGGCTGGCGGTGCGCAACCTGGCCAGCGTGCTGCTGCGCGAATGGAAGCCGGTGCTCAGCCGCATCGACCGCCGCCTGGGCTGGATCGCCGGCGGCCTGGAACTGGACGCCGACACCAATCCGGTCGGCCCCGAACACATCGGCGTCGCGGTGCATGCCGCGTTCTCCACCAGCGACCTGGCCCCGGAAGTGCGGCTGGTGCTGATCAAGCTGTGCGAGCGCGACCTCACCGCCGGCATCGGCAAGCTCTACCAGCAACTGGACGACAGCCTGGCGCAGGCCGGGGTCATGCCGGAGATCTCGCGGCCACGACCGCCACCGCCGCCGCGGCGCGCACCGGCGCCGGAAGAGCGCCAGGCGCGCAACGACAGTGCCGGCGCCGGCGAGGACGGCGGCGCCGGTGGCGAGGCGGGCGAGTACGACGAACACTACGCGCCGGCCTGGGCCAGCCGCTTCGTCAATCGCTGGGCCGAGAGCCGCGGCCGCCTGCAGGCCGGCGAAGGCTACGCCGAGGCGGGCGCCAACCTGCCCGGCGGCAGCCAGGGCGTGTTGCTGGAGGCCTTGCACGAATTGCTGCAGCAGACCCGCAGCGTGCGCGAGAGCGCCACCTCGGCGGCGACCGCCGCGGTCGGCCAGCAGCGGCCGCTGAGCCAGCGCGAGATGATTTCGGTGCTGTCGCTGCTGCAGGCCACGCCCAGCGCCACGCTGCGCGCGGCGATCGGCGACGACGGCGAATCGCTGGCGCAGCGGTTGAAGAGCGAAGTGCTGTCCAACGCCACCCAGTTCGGCGTGGATCCGGCGCATGCGCGGCTGGATCCGGTCGACGAGGATGCGATCGACCTGGTCGGCATGCTGTTCGACGTGATGCTCGACGAACGCGACCTGGAAGGCCGCTCGCGCGAGCTGATCGGGCGCCTGGTGGTGCCGTTCGTCAAGGTCGCGCTGCTGGACCGGCGCATGTTCGTGCAGAAGACCCATCCGGCGCGGCGCCTGCTCAATTCGCTGGCCGAGGCCTGCGAAGGCAATACCGGCGAGAGTCCGGCCGAACGCGTGCTGATGGGCAAGGTCGAGGAAATCGTCGAGCGGTTGGTCGCCGAGTTCAACGAGAACCTGGCGATCTTCCTGACCCTGGAAGAGGAATTTCGCGATTTCCTGGGCCAGCACCGGCGCCGCATCGAGATCGCCGAGCGCCGCGCCGCGGAGACCCAGCGCGGGCAGGAGAAGCTGGAACTGGCGCGGCAGCGCGCCGAGGCCGAACTGCAGGTGCGGCTGCAGGGCCTGCAATTGCCGCAGGCGCTGGAGGACTTCCTGCGCCAGCCGTGGCAGCACCACCTGACCATGGCCATGCTGCGCGAAGGCGAGGAAGGCGCGGGCGTGCGCGATGCGCTGGCGCTGGCCGACGGCGTGCTCGAGGAAGCGGCCGAGGCGCGCCGGCACATCGTCGGCAAGCCCTGGCTGCAGGCCTGGCAAGGGCCGCTGCAGAAGGTGTTCGCCAGCGTCGGCCTGCATGCCGAGGCTGCCGCCGCGGCGATCAACGTGCTGCACGACACGCTGCAGGGCGTGGCCGAAGTGCGTCCGGAACTGGAGCGGCCGCTGCCGGAACTGCCGCAGGTGGCCTTGCCGCAACCGCCGGTGCAGGAGGCGCAGTCGGTGGAGGTCGCTGCCGCGGAGAAGATCGAGGACTACGACAACGCCGACGCCGATCGTTTCCGCTCGATGCCGATCGGCACCTGGCTGGACTTCATCGACCGCGACGGCAAGGTGCAGACCGGCAAGCTGTCGTGGGTGAGCCCGATCTCGGCGCGGCTGCTGTTCGTCAACCGCCGCGGCGTGCGCTTCTGCGTGGCCTCGCCGGAGGAACTGGCGGTGATGGTGCGGCTGGGCCGGCTGCGCAGCCACGTCAACGACGGCGCCTTCGACAGCGCGATGCAGGGCGTCATCGACCGCCTCGATCCGCAGAACGCGACCTTGCACTGAGGGTCCGTCGCGACCCACGCATTGTGGGAGCGACGGGCGACTTGCTCACGCACAGCTGCGCGCGTGCGCGCTGGCCGCCGAACAGGCGCTCGATCAGGATCTTCGGTCGCGACAGGCTTTGCCGGGGAAGGCCCGTCGCGACCGAAGTCGCTCCCGCATGCGATTCGTGCGTCCTTGTGCATGCCCGCGCCCGGCGCGCGACCGGCCAGGACGCGCAACCGGCCGGCCTGGCGCTGCCATCGCCGCGCGGACCCTGTAGCATCGGCGCCGACTAAGGCGGGCAACCCACGGGGAATCGCATGGCAGTGCAGGTGCTGGTGGTGAAGGAGTCGGCGCACGGCGAACGCCGCGTGGCGGCGACGCCGGAGACGGTGAAGAAGCTCGGCGCGCTCGGCGCGCAGGTGCACGTCGAGCCCGGCGCCGGCGCGTCGGCCGGTTTCGTCGATGCGGCCTATCTGGCGGCCGGCGCGCAGCTCGCCGATGCCGCGACCCCGGCGCAGGCCGACCTGGTGCTGTGCGTGCAGCCGTTGCCGGTCGCGGCGCTGAACCAGCTCAAGCCCGCCGCGGGCGTGGTCGGGATCCTGCAGCCGCAGGCCGATCCGGCGCGCGCCGAGGCGATGCAGGCGCGCGAACTGGTCGCCTTCCCGCTGGAACGGCTGCCGCGCACCACGCGTGCCCAGGCGATGGACGTGCTCAGCTCGCAGGCCGGCATGGCCGGCTACAAGGCCACCCTGATCGCCGCGCAGCTGGCGCCGCGCTTCTTCCCGATGCTGACCACCGCCGCCGGCACCATCCGCCCGTCCAAGGTGCTGATCGTCGGCGCCGGCGTCGCCGGCCTGCAGGCCATCGCCACCGCCAAGCGCCTGGGCGCGCAGGTCGAGGGTTTCGACGTGCGCCCGGAGACGCGCGAGCAGATCGAGTCGCTGGGCGGCAAGTTCCTCGACCTGGGCGTCAGCGCCGCGGGCGAGGGCGGCTACGCGCGGCAACTAACCGAGGAGGAGCGCGCCGAGCAGCAGCGGCGCCTGGCCGATCACCTGAAGGGCATCGACGTGGTGGTGTGCACCGCCGCGGTGCCCGGGCGGCCGGCACCGAAGATCCTCAGCGCGGCGATGGTCGAGGGCATGAAGCCGGGCAGCGTGGTGGTGGACCTGGCCGCCGAGACCGGCGGCAACTGCGAACTGACCCGCCCCGGCGAAACCATCGAGCACGGCGGCGTGGTCGTCGCCGGCCCGCTCGACCTGGCCAGCATGGGCGCCGTGCACGCCAGCGAGATGTACGCGCGCAACGTCTACAACTTCGTCGCGCTGTTCCTGAAGGACGGCGCGATCGCCTACGACTGGGACGACGAGCTGCTGGCCAAGACGCGCTGGACCGGCTGATCGGGATGCGGCGGCCGCAGTCGGGCGTGGCAGGCGCTGCCGGAGTGTCTTCGTCAGCAACCTACTAGCCGACGGCAAATACCTGTGGGAGCGACTTCAGTCGCGACGGGCTCTACCGGTAACGCCCGTCGCGACTGAAGTCGCGACGGGCCTTCCCGGTAGAGCCCGTCGCGACTGAAGTCGCTCCCACATGGTTTGCGCCAGGCCAATCTGAGTGCACCGCAAGAAAGGCGGCAGCGGTGCTCATGCGGCCCACGCGTTGCGTTGGCGATCCAGCTGCGAGGTGCACGAGGCCGCTCCGCGGTCGCATCTGCCACACTGTGCCGCCCCCCGTTCAAGCAAGGACTCGCCTGATGCATCTTCGTGCCGTGCTCGCTGCCGTGCTCGCCGTGGCCAGTTCCATCGCCGCCGCGCAGGACCCGATTGCATCCGCGGTCGCGCCGCTGCTCACCCAGGTTGCGTTCGGCGCTGGCGACGTGCAGTTGGGCGAGCGCGGCGGCCACTGCGCACTGCTGCGCGGCGAGACCGAACTGCTGGCGCTGGCGATCCCGGCACCGTGCGGGTTCAGTCCGGACCGCCACGGCAAGGTGCGCATCGAGCCGTTCAATCGCGGCAGCCGCATCGTCCTGGTGGAGCACATACGCGCGGATCCGCGACCGCCGCTGCGCGGCAGCGCGGGGCCGGACTGCATCCGCGAAGCGCAGGCCGTGCGCGAGATCGGCGGCAAGCTGGAGGCCGGCCATGTGATCACCTCGGCCGGCTGCGCTCGCGGCGCGGCCGACCAGAAGATGTTCGTTGCCGGTTTCGATTGGTGACGTTCGCGCGCGCGGCGCGATCGCGCCGATGGGCATGTCACTCGTCTTCGTCGTCTTCGTCCTCATCCGCGCCCGCGTCGGCAGCATCGCCGAGCCGGGCGGCATCGGCATCCACCGGTTCCAGCAAGGTGTAGTCGTTGCGCTCGCGGCGCTGGTAGGCCGGCGACACCGGATAGGCCAGCAGCGCCGGTTGCGGCGCCCGCGCCAGGAACGCGGCAGGAAACAGCCGCGGTCCGCGCAGCCAGCTGCGCCAGCGGTCGCCGTCCAGGAAGATCGGCCCGTCCGCGGTCAGCGGCGCGGGAATGGCGGGATTGGCGTGGGTCAGCATGCTGAAGCTGAGCAGCGCCGGTTCGCCGCGTTCCCAGCGTTCCCACAGCCCCGCCGCCAGCAGCACCTCGCCGTCGGCGTGGTGGATGTAATAGGGCTGCGCGGGTTTGCGGCTGCGGTCCCACTTGTAATAGCCGGACAAGGGGATCACGCAATGCTGGCTCTTCCACGGCGCGGCGAAAATGCGGCTGCGTGCGGCGCGTTCCAGCCGCGCGGTGACGGTGGTGTAGGGCGTGTCCGGGGTCTTCGACCAGCGCGGCACGATGCCCCATTGCAGGCGCTCCACCTGCGGCGTGCCGTCGCGGCACAGGATCGCGGACGCGACGTCGCCCTTGCCCAGGTTGTAGTTGTCCGGATACGCCGCCAGCGCCTCGCGCAGCGACGGGTCCAGCCGCGCGGGCAGGTCGTCCTCGATGCCGAAGGCCTGGACGAAGCGTCTCATCGGTTCCTCGCATTGCGCATGCCAGCACCTTAGTGCGCGGGGTGGACAAGCGCAGGTGAAGAAGCGCCGGCGTGCGCCGCCGCCCGCGCAGCGCATCATCGCGGCATGGCGCCGGGTTGCCCGATGCCTGCGCCGCGCCAGCTTCTTCTTCATCCTGTCTTCCCGCAGCCGCGGGCATAGTCGCCGCCGACCCAGGCGACCGCCGCGGGTGCGGTGCAGGAGGAGACGTCCACGCATGTTCTTTAAACGCAATGGCCTGTCGCTGGTGTTGTTGGGCCTGACCCTGCTGTTCATCGGCGGCCAGGCGCTCAGCGGCCAGCACGCGTACAACGACGAACTGCGCCAGCAGGGCCTGGCGCCGCTGATGTTCTGGGAATACCTGCGCAGCGGCCATTTCGTCGGCGCGCTGTTCGAGAACTGGGAAAGCGAATTCCTGCAGATGGGCATGTACGTGCTGCTCACGGTGAAGCTGCGCCAGTGGGGCTCGGCGGAATCGCGGCCATTGCCGCCGGACGAGGAAGACGAAACCATCGCGCCCGGCACCACGCCATGGCCGGTACGCGCCGGCGGCATCTGGCTGAAGCTGTACGAGCACTCGCTGGCACTGGCGTTCGGCCTGCTGTTCCTGACCAGCTTCGTGCTGCACGCGCTGGGCAGTTGGCGGCACGAGTTGGCCGAGCGCGCGATGCAGCGGTTGCCGACGATTCCCTTCCTCGAGCATCTGGGCAGCGCGCAGTTCTGGTTCGAGTCGATGCAGAACTGGCAGAGCGAGTTCCTGGCGGTGTTCTCGCTGGTGGTGCTGACCATCTGGCTGCGGCAGAAGGACTCGCCGCAGTCCAAGCCGGTGCCTGCGCCGCACACGCAGACCGGGAGCTGACCGGGCCGCCATTCGGGAGGATGGTCCATGCAGACGATCGCGCCCTTCGCCTACATCGCGTACCTGCTGTGGCTGAGCGCCGGCCTGGGCGATTTCCTGCTGCACCGGCGCAGCGATCTGCCGCACACCTCCGGGCTGCGCGAGTCGCTGCTGCACCATCTGCAGTTGCTGTGCGTCGGCTTGGCTGTGCTCGCGTGGCTGAGTCTGCAGCCTGGCCTGGCGCAGCTGTCGGCGATGGCGCTGCTGGTGGTCGTGCATGCCCTGGTCGGCTACTGGGACACCCGCGTGGCCTACGGCGTGCGCGCCATCGGGCCGCTGGAGCAGCACGTGCACAGCGTGCTGGACATGGCGCCGTGGATCGGACTGGCATGGGTCGCCACGCACGAGGGGAGCGCGGCCCTGCAGGCCGGCTGGGGACTAGGGTGGCGCGCTCCGGCGTTGCCAGCGCCGCTGTGGATCGCGGTGCTGGTGCCGGCGTTGGCGATGACCGTGCTGCCGGCGCTGGCGGAAACGCTGTCGTGCCTGCGCGCGCGGGCGCGGCGCAATGGCCCGCGCCGCGCCTGAGGCAACGCAGCGTGCAGTGGCGAAACGCGTTCGCCGCTGCGGGTGCTGCGGTTACGGTTGCAGGGTGATGTTGCCCTTGGTGGAACCGGCGCCGGGGCCTGCACCGAGATCGGCGCCGGTGGTCGGGTCGCTGTCCGGCTGCGACATCGTGCGCGCCGCCAGCGCCTGCAGCGCGCTTTCCTCGGCGGGACTGAGGCCGACGCTGGGCACGCCGCTGCCGCCGTCCACCGCGGCCTGGCGATTGCGGTCGGAGACCTTTTCCCACTGGCTGCCGCTGTTCCACGGGCCGTTCATGTCGCCTTCGCCCTGCGACATGTCGTAGAACTTGTCGGTGAACGCCGGATCGCCCGGCAGCTTGCCCGGCGGGAAGTTCGGCTCGATCGCGTACAGCGCCTTCTCGAACGACTTCTGGTGCGCCACCTCGCGGGTCATCAGGAACTTCAGCGCATCGACGATGCCTGGATCGTCGGTGACGTTGATCAGCCGCTCGTAGACGATCTTGGCGCGCGCCTCGGCGGCGATGTTGGAGCGCAGGTCGGCGGTCGGTTCGCCGATCGAATCGACATAGGCCGATGTCCACGGCACGCCGCTGGAATTCACCAGCGCCGGCCCGCCGCCATACAGGATCTGCTGGGTCTGGCTGGTGCTGTTGTTCATGGTGAGATTGCGCATCTCCTCCGCTTCGGCCATGCCTTCGGACAGCACCGCCTTGGGCCCCTGGTTGAGCATGGCGATGATCGAGCCGATGATCTCCAGGTGGCTCAGTTCCTCGGTGGCGATGTCGTAGAGCAGGTCCTTGCGGCCCGGGTCGACCTCGCCGATGGCCTGGGTGAAATAGCGCATGGCGGCGGCCAGCTCGCCTTGCGGCCCGCCGAACTGCTCGAGCATCAGCGAGGCCAGCGCCGGATCCGGTTGTGCCACGCGCACCGTGTACATCAGTCGCTTGTTGTGCATGAACATGGGGAATCTCCTGGAGTGCCATCCACGGCAAAGCCACGACGACGTGGAGCGTCGTGGCCGGTGGGGCGTCTGGGATGAAGCCGCGGCGCCGAGGATCGGCGCCGCGGCGATGCGGTCAGGCCGCCTTGCGCTTCTGCGCGGCTGCCTCGTTGCCGCCCTGCTCGGCGAGCAGGGTCAGCTTCTCGTCGGTGGACTTCTCTTCTTCCAGCGTTTCCAGCAGCAGCTTCAGCGCATCGGTCTTGCCGAGTTGCTTGGCCATCGCCGCCAGCGTGCCGTAGGACGCGATCTCGTAATGCTCGACCTTCTGCGCGCCGCCGATCAGCGCGGCGTCGCGCACCGGGCCGGCTTCGATCGACTCGATCACTTCCTTGCCTTCCTCCACCAGGCCTTCCATCGCCGCGCACTTGATGCGCTTCAGGCGCAGGTCGAGAATCTCCACGATCTTGTCGAGGCGCTCGATCTGGCCCTGGGTTTCCTCCAGATGGGTCTCGAAGGCGGCGCGCAGGGCGGGATTGGTCGAGGCGCGGGCCAGTTTCGGCAACGCCTTGGTCAGCTGCTTTTCGGCGCTGTAGATGTCGGAAAGCTCGTGCAGGAACAGTTCGTCGATGGTCTTGATGGCCATGTCGATGGATCTCCGTGGTTGGTAGTGGTGGTGGTGCGGAAAGTGCGCGGACGCGTGTTCGGCAGGGGCTAGTGCTTGGCCGTCTGGCCTTCGGTCCGTTCGCGTTTCAGGAAGGCCAGGATCGTGGCCTCCTGGTGTTCGATCAGCCACTCGGCCATGGCGATTTCCTGGTCGAGGATGGCGGCGCAGACCTCGGCGATCTGCGGTTGGTCTGCCTCCTTGGCGGCAATGACCAGCGCGCGATAGCTGGCGACTTCCATGTGTTCGAAGGCGTAGCTGATGCCCAGGCTCTTGGCCACTTCGTCGCTCATCATCGAGTTGCCAGCGGCGTGCACGGTGGCCATCACGCTGGCGACCGCGCCCTTGATGGCGGGGATGGAGCCGCCGAGCAGTTCGATGCAGCGCTTCACCTGTTCGGACTGGTCGCGGGTTTCGGTGATGTGCTGCTCGATGCGTGCCTTGAGTTCGGGATAGTGCTCCAGGCGGCCGGCGGTGGCGGTCAGCATCGTGTTCGCCTCCTGCTCCATCGCATAGGCGTCCTGCAGCCATTTCAGCAGGCGCTCGGTATTGCTTCGCGTCATGAATGTTTCTCCAAAGGAAGTGCGGGTTCCAACTTCGGCGCTCCGCCATCGTGGCGTTGCGCACTCGCTGTCTTGTCCCCGTGGAAGCCAAGCTAGACCGCCTGGCGTTAGTGCGGATTCAATGAAGGGTGAACGCTTTGCGAGGAGCGCAGCGTTCTCCCACGCTGAATGCGCGCGTCATCGTCTGCGTGGCGACCGCGCGTTCACGGCCGCCACGCCAGGCTCGTGCGGCCCACCCTCACAGGAGACCCATGTGCCCAAACTCGATCACGCCGACTGGCCGCAGCGCCTGTGGCTGGTGCGGCACGGACAGAGCGCGGGCAACGTCGCCCGCGACCTGGCCGAGGAATCCGGACAGGACCTGATCGACATCGCCACCCGCGACGCCGACACGCCGTTGTCCGAACTGGGCCTGCAGCAATCGCAGCAACTGGGGCGCTGGTTCGCGGCGCTGCCGGCGCAACAGCGGCCCAGCATCCTGCTGACCTCGCCGTTCCTGCGTGCGCAACAGACCTGCGCGGCGATCGGCGAGGCGCTGCGGCTGCCGCCGGCGGCAGCGGCGCTGGACGAGCGCCTGCGCGAGAAGGAATTCGGCATCCTCGACCGCTACACCCGGCACGGCATCGCCAGCCGCTTTCCGGAACTGGCCGAACAGCGCGCCTCGGTCGGCAAGTTCTATTTCCGGCCGCCCGGCGGCGAGAGCTGGTGCGACGTGATCCTGCGCCTGCGCAGCGTGGTCGAGGAACTGCGCCGCGACCATGCCGGCGAGCGCGTGCTGATCGTGGCCCACCAGGTCATCGTCAACTGCATGCGCTACCTGCTCGAACGCCTGGACGAAGCGGCGATCCTGGACATCGACCGCGGTAACGACGTGCCCAACTGCAGCGTCACCGAATACGCCATCGGCGACAGCGAGGGCGCACCGCGCTTCGGCCTGGTCCAGGCCAATGCGGTGCCGTTCGAGGTGCCGGTGACCACTGCGTCCGACCAGCCGGGCGGACCGCGATGACCCGCGTGCGCGCGATCGCGGTGACGGCGGCGCTGCTGCGGCGCTGGCCGTTGCCGAGCGCCGCCGGCGTCACCGGCAAGGAACAGCGCGGGCGCGTGCTGGTGATCGGCGGCAGCTGCGAGATTCCCGGCGCGGCGTTGTTGGCGGCGGAGGCGGCACTGCGCGCCGGTGCCGGCAAGCTGCAGGTCGCCACTGCGCGGCCGGTGGCCACGGCGATGGCGATCGCCTTGCCCGAGGCGCGGGTGGTGGGACTGCCGGTCGCCGCCGACGGCGAACTGCGCCTGGAGGGCGCGGCGCTGCGGCGCGACGTCGCCCGCACCGATGCGCTGCTGATCGGCCCCGGCATGCGCGGCAAGCCGGCGCTGCGCGCGCGCATCGCGCAACTGCTCGCGACCACCGGCTGCGGCGTGGTGCTGGACGCCGGGGCGCTGGTGGAGACGCACGGCATGGCCGATCCCGGGCGCATCGTGCTGACCCCGCATCACGGTGAGATGGCCGCGTTGAGCGGCATCGCGATCGAGCGCATCGCCGCCGATCCCACCGCGGTCGCGCTGGAGTACGCGCGGCACAGCGGCGCGATCGTGGTGCTGAAGTCGGCCACCACGGTGATCGCCGCGCCGGGCGGGACGCACTGGGTGCATCGCGGCGGCAGCCCCTGCCTGGGCACCTCCGGCTCCGGCGACGTGCTGGCCGGCATCATCTGCGGCTTGCAGGCGCGCGGCGCCGACAGCACGCAGGCCGCGGTATGGGGCGTGCATCTGCATGCGCGCGCCGGTGCGCTGCTGGCACGCAGGATCGGCCCGCTGGGGCCGCTGGCGCGCGAGATCGCGGCGCAGGTTCCGGGGCTGCTTGGGGTGGGTTGAGGATCGGGGCTTTGAACTAGGGACCAGGGACCGGGGACCCGAAGAACGGAGGTCGGTAGAGCTTCGGGAGCCTGGAGAGGCGGAAAAATTCTATGCCGGCTGTTGTTTTGCGTGAGGACCGGGACTCGGGACCGGGAACCCGAAGAACGGGAGTCGGTAAAACCTCGGGAGCTCGCGGCGCCGAAAAATTCCGACGCCGCTGCCCGTGTGTCGTTTGTTCAATATCCCCGCGTTCTAGCCCCGGGTCCCGGGTCCCGAGTCCCGAGCTCTACAGCGTCGCCGCCCCGCCGGCGATGGTGATCAGCGCGCCGGAGGTGTAGCTGGATGTGTCGGACGCGAGCAGCACGTAGGTCGAGGCGAGTTCCGCCGGCTGCCCGGGCCGGCCGAACGCGGTCTGCGAGCCGAATTCCTTCACTTCTTCGGCCGCCATGCCGGCCGGGATGAACGGTGTCCAGATCGGCCCCGGCAGCACGGCGTTGACCCGGATCTTCTTGTCCGCGAGCAGCCCGGCCAGGCCGATGGTCATGTTCGCCACCGCGCCCTTGGTGGTGGAGTAGGGGAGGATGTTGGGCGTGGGCTTCTTGGAGTTGACCGAGGCGGTGTTGATGATCGAACCGCCCTCCGGCATGTGCGGCACCGCCAGACGCACCAGGTTGAAGGCCGCGTGCACATTGGTGGCGAAGGTCTTTTCCCATTCGTCCAGGGTGATCTCGTCGAAGCTCTGGAAATAGCGCTGGTAGGCGGCGTTGTTGACCAGCACGTCGAGCCCGCCGAAGGCGCCGGTCACGGTCTCGATCAGCGTCTGCGCCTGTGCGCGGTCGCTGATGTCGCAGGGCTGCAGCAGCACGCGCACCCCGGCGGTCTCGACCAGTTGGCCGATGCGCTCGGCGTCGTGCTGCTCGCTGGGCAGGTAGGCGATGGCGACGTCGGCGCCTTCGCGCGCGTAAGCGATCGCCACCGCGGCGCCGATGCCGCTGTCGCCGCCGGTGATCAGCGTGCGCTTGCCCTGCAGCAGGCCATGGCCGACGTAGCTGTCCTCGCCGTGATCGGGCTTGGGGTCCATCTTGTCGGTCAGGCCGGGAAACGACTGCTGCTGCGGCTTGAAGGGTGGGTAGGGATAGTTCGGAACCGGCATGGCGATGTCCTGCGTCGGGGGAGTGCGCAAGCTTGCACGTGGCCGGGTAAAGGATCGGCCAAGGCCATGTCGTCATCGCGTGTGCGGCGACGCCAAAAAGCGTGCCGCAGCGGGCTTCGCCAGGCGCGGTTACACCGGCAGCGACACGCTGAACGTGCTGCCGCCATCCACCCCTGCGCTGCTGGCGACCACGCTGCCGCCGTGCGCGGTCACGATTTCACGCACCACGGTCAGACCGATGCCCATGCCGCCGCTGTGGAAGCCGATCGCATGCGTGTCCTGCACGAACGGTTCGAACACCAATGGCAAGGCCTGCGCGGAGATGCCGATGCCGGTATCGGAGACGATCAACTGCGCCTGGCCCTCGATCTGCTGCAGCGTCAGCGTCAGTCGGCCGTGCTCGGGAGTGTATTTGCAGGCGTTGTCGAGCAGGTTGCGCGCCACCTGCGACAGGCGCACGCGGTCGCCGTGCATCCACAGCGCATGCTCGGGCATGGTCAACGCCAAGGTCTGCTGGCGCGCGTCGATCGCCGGGCGGCAGGCATTGACCGCCTCTAGGATGATCTCGCACAGATCCATCGCTTGCTTGATCAGGCGCAGCTTGCCGGTGCGGACCCGCGAAACGTCCAACAGGTCGCCGACTAGGCGGGCCATGTGCGAGACCTCGTGTTCGATGATCTGCTGCATGTGCAGCAGCTCGGCGGGCGCCAGGGAGGTCAGCATCGAGCCAGCGATGCGGATCGGCGTCAGCGGATTGCGCAGCTCGTGCGCCACGAAGGCCAGGAACTCGCCCTGCCGCTGGTAGGCCTTCTCGGCGCCGGCCTGCAATTCCTGCGCGCTCAGTGCCGCCAGCACCAGGTGTTGGTTGGCCTGGCGCAGCTGCGCCTGCTGTTCGCTCTCGCCCGCATCTGGTGCCGTCGTTGCGCCGATCGCGCGCGCTTTCGCGCCCAAGGCGTTGCGGTGCGCATGCAGTTCGGCGACGCGGCGCGGATCGTAGAATTCGAAGCGGGCCGTCGACAGGCGCTTGGCGCAATACATTGCGTCGTCCGAATGTGACAGCAGGGCCTCCGCGTTGTCGGCATCGTCCGGATATAGGCTGATGCCGATGCTCACCCCCAGCCGCAGCGCGTCCTCGTCGGCGACCGCCGGCCGTTCGAAGGCTTCGATCAGCGCCGTCGCTGTCGCGGCGGCGTAGGCGTTGGTGCTCAGTCCGGTCAATACCACGACGAACTCGTCGCCGCCATAGCGCGCCACCGTGACATGCGCGTCGACGATGCCGTCGATGCGCTCGGCGGCCAGGCGCAGGAACCTGTCGCCGGTCGCGTGGCCGAGCAGATCGTTGACCTGCTTGAATTCGTTCAGATCCAGGAACAGCACGGCGATCCGGCTGTGCTGCGCGTGCGCCGTGGTGATGGCCAGATTGAGCCGTTCGAACAGCAGTTCGCGGTTCGGCAAGCCGGTCAACGCGTCGCGCTTGGCATGGCGCGTGGCGTCCTGCAGCGCCGTTTCGTAGCTCGCCACCTGCGCCTGGGCGCGTAGCGTGGAGAACACCAGCCGTTCGTTGGCCGCCTGCAGATCGGTCGCAAGGCCAAGCGGCGCACGCTCTTTCAGCGTACTCAGGTCCGCTTGCAACCGGTCGAGCTCCAGCCGCGCCACCAGCGACTGGCGGCGCAGGTGCGAGAGCTCGAGCCGGGCCGCGTCGATCGCGTGCTGGTCGGAGGGCGTCTGCATGCGTGGTCAACTCGTGTCGAGGGTGTCGTGTGCGCCGGACTTGCGCATCGGCCGGCCGCCTAGCAGGCCTTCCTGCTGCGGCAACGCTGCGCCGATGCGAATGCCGCTGTCGTCGATATGGAATTCCCGCAGCGCGTCCGAGTGCGCGCTCGCGCGGACCTTGACCACGGCCATGACCCGGCGCAGCCGGCTGTCCACCTCGATGTAGCGCTGCACGATGATCGCATCGGTCATGAAGGCGGTGCCGTAGGGACTGAAGCGCAAGTCGGTGTAGCGGTCTTCCAGCTCGGAGGTCATCAGTACGGTGACGCCGGTCGCGGCCAAGGCCACCACCATGCGCGACAGCGATTCGCGAAAGTCTTCGCGAAACGTCGGCGCCAACGCCAGCTCGAATGCCGACAGCGAATCGATCACCACGCGGGTGGCGCCGAGCCGGTCGATTTCCGCGACCAACAACTGCAGGATCTCGTCGATCGACAGGTCCGGCGCACGGCTGTCCACCACGCCGACCTGGCCGCTGGCGATCAATGCCGCCAGCGCAGGCGTGCGCGAGCGCTGCGGCTGCTGCTCGAAGACGACCAGCACGCCGTTGTCGCCACAACGCGCGCCTTCGGCGAGGAACGCCGCGGCGAGCAAGGTCTTGCCGGAGCCGGAGGGGCCTGCGACCAGCAGCGAATAGCCTTGCGGCAGGCCGCCGCCGAGCATCGCATCCAGCTCCGGCACGCCCATCGGCAAGCGCGCGCCGGTGCGCGGCGATGGTGCGCCTAGTGGCAGCACCGGCACCGGCGCGAACACCCGCATGCCGGAATGGTCGATGCGGAACGTATGCAGCCCCGGCAGCGACGGGCTGCCGCGCATCTTCATGACCTCCATCTTGCGCACCATCGAGTTGCGCTGCACGCTCTGCCGCAACCAGATCAGCCCGTCGGCCACGGTGAACACCGGATTGGGATCGGATTCCAAGAAGTATTCGCCGATCAGAAACGTGGTCGCCTGCCAGCTGCTCATCAGCATGCCCAACTGCTGGATGAAGCGTTGCAGGTTGTTGTGCAGGTTGCCGTCGGCGGTGCTGGCCAGTGCCACCGAGCGGAACGAATCGACGAACACCAGCGCTGGGCCGTGCGCTTCCACTTCGGCGACCATGCGCGCCAGCACCCGGTCCAGATCGCCGGCCAGGGTTTCCTCGGAGAGGTTGACGAAGTGGATCGTGGCGTTGATCGCCGTCGCATCGAAGAAGTCGAACTGCTGCTGGTAGCGCAGCATCTTCAGTGGCGGCTCGCCGAGCACGGTGAAGTACAGCGCCGGACGCTCGGGCGTGGCCAGCGCGAACATCATCTGGTGCGCGAGCGTGGTCTTGCCGCAGCCGGGCGGCCCGGCGATCAGGTTGAACGAGAATTCGGGCAATCCTCCACCCAATACCTTGTCGAGTCCGGGGACGCCGGTCCGCAGGCAATGAATGGCGACTTTGCTGCTCATGGGGAGGTGCCCTGCGCGGGAGGTCCGCTGGAAGAGGTGACCCACACCGACTGCAACAGCCGTTCGGTGAGGGTTGCGCCGATCATGCTGACTAGCACGCCATGAAAGGTCGAAAGGAATGTGCCGCCGCCTGCGGCCGCGGTGGCGGCGCTTTGCTGGCCCAGCACCAGGCCGAAGCTGTCGAGCGCGCCGTGTTCGCTGGACGCCTCGGTCGCGATAAAGGCCTCTTCCAGCCACGGGAAGCGG
Organism: Xanthomonas sp. WHRI 7945; assembly: GCF_035026585.1. Classification (NCBI taxonomy): domain Bacteria; kingdom Pseudomonadati; phylum Pseudomonadota; class Gammaproteobacteria; order Lysobacterales; family Lysobacteraceae; genus Xanthomonas; species Xanthomonas sp. WHRI 7945. Next base: position 62,180 of record NZ_JAYIQP010000008.1, on the reverse strand, counting down.
TCCTTGGTCAGGAACAGGGCGCGTTTGAACAGCGCGGCCACGCCGCGCGCGCCGAGGATCGGTGTCAGTGCCTGTTCGATCTGCCGCCACGTCGAGGTGATGGACGCCGCGATCGTCGACGCCTCCGCGCCGTTCGCTGCCTGTCGTGCGAGCGCGGCGACCGTCGCAGATAGCGCGGGGTTCTCCATTGCCTTGCGCGTACCTGCGGATTATGTGTCCCCACTGTATACCTTCGGCCACGCAACGCGCGTGGCGTTGTCCTCACTCGTCCGGCAACCGCCCGTAAAAGCGGGGCGATGCTATTGGCGGTGGGCCCAGCAGGAACGCGTCGAGGCGTTCCGCCCAGTGCTACGCCTTGCCGATCGAGGCGGAAGGCGGGTTATGGACGGATATGTAGACAGCGAGTAAACAGTTCAGGGCGCGATGGCGTCGAGGCCATGCACCAGCGCGGGAAGCGATTACGCCGACGCGGCGATCGTGCGCGAGCCGAGGATGATCATGCGCAGCATCGCGCTGATCTGCCGCACCAGTTCCGGGTCCTTCTCCGGCGGCAGGTCCATCGCGGTGGCGCCCATCGCGAACACCAGCCGGGTGATCGCCTTGGACACCAGCGCCGGTTCGTGCAGCGGCGTGCCGTCGAGCGCGGCCAGGCGGATCAGGTCCACGCGCAGCTCTTCCTCGAAGTAGTTCAGCTCGCGATCCACCGCGCGCTTGAACGCATCCGAGCCGACCGTGCCTTCGCGCAGCAGCACGTGCAGCAGCTTGTCGTCGGCGCGCAGCTGCTCCATGAAGGTTTCCACCGAGCTGAGGATGACGCTGCGGTTGCTGCCGGCCGCGCGCTGCCGCGCCTGACCGATGATGGTGCGCAGCGAACTGCCGGCCAGGTCGATCAGCGCCACCGCCAGTTCGTCCATGTCGCGGAACTGGCGATAGAAGCTGTTCGGGGCGATGCCGGCTTCGCGGGTCACCTCGCGCAGGCTCAGCGTGGACACGCTGCGGTGCGGCCCGATCAGCTTCAATGCCGCCGCCAGCAGGTCTTCGCGCGAAATCGCGCTCTTGCGCGCGGGCAGCGCGTCCTCGGGCAGGGGCAGGGGCGTGGAAGTCATGGACGGGCTGGGCGAGACAAGAGAGGAATCATAGCGCCTTCCTGAATATACAACTGTATAGACATCTGTATCTGCGCCTGTATAGTGGACCCATGAACGCTGCCCGCCGTCCTGCCTCCGCCCGCTCCGCCACCCGCGCCCTGCGCGCCTGGGTGCAGCCGGAGGTGTTCGATTTCTGGTCCACGCGGATCCATCCGCTGTGGACTTGGCAGCGCCCGCGCGCGCGACTGCTGCAGCGCGAGCGCGCCAGCAGCGACGCGGTGACCCTGATCCTCAAGGCCAACCGCCACTGGCGCGGCCTGCGCGCCGGCCAGCACGTGCAGTTGGGCGTGGAGATCGACGGGCGCCGCCTGACCCGCAGCTACAGCCCCACGCCGTTGCCGGGCGGGCGCCTGGCGATCACGGTCAAGGCGATCGACGGCGGCCGCGTCAGCCAGTACCTGGCCGACGGCGCGCGGATCGGCGAGACGTTCGAACTGGGCCAGGCGTTCGGCGACATGGTGTTGCCCGCCGCGCCGCAGGGACGCTGGCTGATGCTGGCCGCCGGCAGCGGCATCACCCCGATGCGCGCGCTGCTGCGGCAGCTGGCCGACGCCGGCATGCCGGCCGACGTGGACCTGATCTACTGGGCGCGGCGCCGCGACCAGTTGTGCTTCGTCGACGAACTGCAGGAGCTGGCCGCCGCGCATCCGCGGTTCCGCCTGCAACTGGCGGTCACCGGCGAAGGCGCTGCGCCGGCGCCGCGCGTGGACACGCTGCCGCTGGCGCACCTGGCCGGGCTGGAGCAGGCGCAGGTGCTGGCCTGCGGTCCGGGCGGCTTCGTGCAGGCCGCACGTGCGCGCCTGGAAAGCGGCGTCGCGCGCTTCCAGGCCGAGGCGTTCAGTACGCCGCCGCTGGCCGATGCCGAACACGGCACGGTCGCGGTGACGCTGGCGCGCAGCGGCCGCGTGCTGCAGCTGCCGCGCGGGCAATCGCTGCTCAGCGCGCTGGAAGCCGAAGGCCTGCGCCCGAAGCACGGCTGCCGCATGGGTATCTGCAACAGCTGCGCCTGCGGCAAGCAGTCCGGCGCGACCCGCGACCTGCTCACCGGCGCACACGCCACCGAACCGGGTTCGATGCTGAAGCTGTGCATCAACAGCGCCAGCAGCGACCTGATCCTGGACCTTTGAAGGACTTCCCCATGGCTGCTCCCCGCAACCGCGCACTGACCCCGGCCGACCTGCAGGCCTTCGGCGACGAACTCGATGCGTTGCGCGTGCGCACCGTCGCCACCCTGGGCGAAGCCGACGCGCGCTACATCCGCCGCATCGTCGCCGCGGTGCGCTACACCGGCCTGGCCGGGCGCGCGCTGCTGTTCCTGGGCGCGTTCGTGCACAGCGTGTTGTGGCCGGCGTGGATCGCCGGCGTGGCGCTGCTGACCCTGTCCAAGATCCTGGAGAACATGGAGCTGGGCCACAACGTCATGCACGGCCAGTACGACTGGATGGGCGATGCGCAGCTCAACGGCAACACCTACGAGTGGGACATCGTCGCCACCGGCGACAACTGGCGCAAGACGCACAACTTCAAGCACCACACCTACACCAACGTGCGCGGCATGGACGACGACATCGGCTACGGCCTGCTGCGGATCTTCCCCGAGCAGCGCTGGCGCCCGTTCTACCTGGCGCAGCCGTTCATCGCGGTGGTGTTCGCGCTGCTGTTCGAATGGGGCGTGGCGATCCAGGACCTGCGCCTGGGCCGCTGGTTCGCCGGCAAGATGAAGCGCGGCGAGCTGCGCCGCACGTTCCTGCCGGTCGGGCGCAAGATGGGCCGGCAGATCCTGAAGGACTACGTGATCTTCCCGGCGCTGGCCGGCCCGTTCTTCCTGCCGGTGCTGCTGGGCAACCTGGCCGCCAACGTGCTGCGCAGCATCTGGACCTTCGTGATCATCTTCTGCGGCCACTTCACCGCCGATGCGGAAACGTTCCCGAAAGAGTCGATCAAGGGCGAGTCGCGCGGCCACTGGTACCTGCGCCAGCTGCGCGGCTCCTCCAACCTGGCCGGCGGCAAGCTGCTGAACGTGCTGTCGGGCAACCTGAGCCACCAGATCGAGCACCACTTCTACCCGGACATCCCGGCCAACCGCTACGCCGCGCTGGCGGTGGAAGTGAAGGCGATCTGCGCGCGCTACGGCCAGCACTACAACACCGGCTCGCTGCCGCGCCAGTTCGGCCAGGTGATGTGGCGGATCGTGCGCCACGCCTTCCCGAGCCGCCCGCGGCCGGTGCGTCAGGTGCGGCAGCAGGCGGCGCAACAAGCCGGTTGAGCGCAACGCAAGATGTGCAACGAAGGCGGGGACTCCCCGCCTTTTTCATGCGCCGCTGCCGGATTCAGGATCATTGACGCTTCATCCACGCGGCGCTGCGGATCATCCTGGCTGCCCGCGCATTCAAGCCTGGTGCGTCGGTCCCTTCGACTGCGCGAGGTCCGCGATGAAACCAGCCAACCTGTTCAACGTCGTCGCCAAGAAGGCGTCGTATGCGGCCGGCACGCCGTGGACGTTCTGCATCGCGCTCGGCATCGTGGTGCTGTGGGGCGCCAGCGGCCCCGTCTTCGGCTTCAACGACACCTGGCAGCTGGTGATCAACACCGGCACCACCATCATCACCTTCCTGATGGTGTTCCTGATCCAGCACACCCAGAACGCCGACACCGCGGCGATGCAGATCAAGCTCGACGAGCTGATCCGGGTGAGCGCGAAGGCGAACGACGAACTGCTCGACCTGGAAGAGCTGGACGAGAAGCGGCTGGAAGAGATCCGCAAGCAGTACGAGGCGTTGGCGCAAAAGGCGGGAGAAGCGTTGCGCTCGCGTGGCTCGAATCGTCGCGACCCTGTCGATGCGAAAGGCCCGGACGATCCTGACGGCGACTGACTGCGTCGTGGCGAACGCAAGGCATCTTGCGTGCCACAACGGCGAAGCGGGCACGTGGGCTCCGATTCCGCCAATCGGACGCGCACACATGCCCTGGATCCACGCGTTGAAGAGGCACCGCTCGCTCGATGGACGAACGTGTGCTGGCTCCTGCCTTACGTCAGCGCCGGTCCGGTATACAGGCCGGCCGCGTTCTCTCCGCCACGCTGCTCGTCGGTGGCGGAGACCACGTCGCCGTGCGGCGGCGTGAAACTGCCGTCGTCCGGCACGGCACGGTATGCGCCGTCTTGCGAAAACGCCGCGGGTTTCTGCGCGGTGCTGCGACGACGGTACGCCCTGGCCGCCGCGACGACGGTTCCGGCGACCGCCAGTTTCCAAAGTAGGCCACTCATGTTCGGCTCCTGCGGGATGACGAATCCGGATCGTCTGCGACCGCCGGTTAGCACGGCGTGGAAGGCATGCGACCGCGCCGTGCATGGGTCTTCTGCGTGCGTAGGCGTCCACGGATCGGGATGCACGATAGGGCATGCAAAGGTGCTGCCCACCGCGTCGGCGATGACGTCATGGAGCGTAACCCGCGCTCGCGCCGTCTTCATCGCGCCTTGCGCCGTCGCTAACGCGTGCATGCCTAGGCTTGGTCGCACGCCGCCTCCCCGCGGCACGGCATCCGATCATCGAGGAGACCTTCATGAGCGACCATGATTCCCGCCCGCTGGGCGATCACGACATCCGCCAGGCCGGCTACCGCGGCGGTACCGCGGACGTTGCGGCGGACAGTGGCGTGCCGCGCGGGCGCGGACGCGACGTGCCATCGCGCACCACGCCGCGGCAGGACGCGCAGGGCGTGCCGGACAACGACGCCGACGATCCGGGCGCCGACCGCAGCGGCCGCACCCAACCGAACTTCGGCCAGGCCGGCACCTATGCCGCCACCGGCGAGCATGCCGGCGGCGCGCTCGGCAAGCCGGCGACCGGCGGCTACCACCAGGACGCCAGCGGCGAGGACGGCGGCCGCGACGAGCGTGCAGAGGATCGCGACAAGGGCTGAGCGCGGCCGCGGCCGATCCGACGCCGGCCTGCACGCGCCGGCCGGGCGTTTCGGGAGCACGCGCGTGTAACGGATCGCGTGCCAGCATCTCCGCTTCTTTCGTGGAGATGATCATGTCCAAGCCGACCGTGGCCCGCCTGCTCGCCGAAACCCTGCACAGCGCGGGGGTCGAGCGCATCTGGGGGGTCACCGGCGACAGCCTCAACGGGCTCACCGACGCCTTGCGGCAGATGGACAGCATCGAGTGGATGCACGTGCGCCACGAGGAGGTGGCCGCCTTCGCCGCCGGCGCCGAGGCGGCGCTGAGCGGCAAGCTCGCGGTTTGTGCCGGCAGCTGCGGCCCGGGCAACCTGCACCTGATCAACGGCCTGTTCGACTGCCACCGCAGCCATCAGCCGGTGCTGGCGATCGCCGCGCATATCCCGTCCTCGGAGATCGGCCTGGGCTATTTCCAGGAGACCCATCCGCAGGAACTGTTCCGCGAATGCAGCCACTACGTCGAGTTGGTCACCAACCCGGCGCAGATGCCGGAGGTGCTGCACCGGGCGATGCGCACCGCGATCCTGAAACAGGGCGTGGCGGTGGTGGTGATTCCCGGCGACGTGGCGCTGCAGGAAGTGCCCAAGGGCACGCCGACCGCCTGGCCGGCGCTGGCGCCGCCGCGGATCCTGCCGGCCGACGCCGACGTGGAGCGCCTGGCCGAGCTGCTGCAGGCGAGCGAGGCGACCACGCTGCTGTGCGGCAGCGGCTGCGCCGGCGCGCACGACGAACTGGTGGCGCTGGCCGACCTGCTCGGCGCGCCGATCGTGCACGCGCTGCGCGGCAAGGAACACGTGGAATGGGACAACCCGTTCGACGTCGGCATGACCGGGCTGATCGGTTTCAGTTCCGGCTACCAGGCCATGCTCAACTGCGACACGCTGCTGATGCTCGGCACCGATTTCCCGTACCGCCAGTTCTATCCGAAGGACGCGGCCATCGTGCAGGTCGATCGCGACCCGTCCGCGCTGGGACGGCGCACGCCGCTGCAACTGGGCATCGCCGCCGACGTGCGCGAGACCATCGCCGCGTTGCTGCCGAAACTGCAGCGGCGCGAACAGCGCGGCTTCCTGGACAAGTCGCTGGCGCATTACCGCAAGGCGCGCGCAGGCCTCGACGACCTGGCCGTGGCCGCCGCGCCCGGCGAGCCGCTGCACCCGCAGTTCGTGACCCGGATGATCGATGCGCTGGCCGACGAGGATGCGATCTTCAGCTGCGATGTCGGCACGCCCACGGTGTGGGCGGCGCGCTACCTGACCATGAACGGCAAGCGCCGCCTGCTCGGCTCGTTCAACCACGGCTCGATGGCCAACGCGATGCCGCAGGCGCTGGGCGCGCAGGCGCAGTTCCCGCGGCGGCAAGTCATCTCGCTGTCCGGCGACGGCGGCTTCACCATGCTGATGGGCGACTTCATCACCCTGGCGCAGCTGGGCCTGCCGGTGAAGGTGGTGGTCTACAACAACGGCTCGCTCGGCTTCGTCGCGATGGAGATGAAGTCGGCCGGCTACCTGGACACCGGCACCGACCTGAGCAACCCGGACTTCGCGGCGATGAGCAACGCGATGGGCATCCTCGGCCTGCGCGTGGACGACTCGGCGCAGCTGGAGCCGGCGCTGCGCCAGGCCTTCGCGCATCCCGGGCCGGTGCTGGTCGACGTGCGCGTGGCCACCCAGGAACTGGTGATCCCGCCGGCGATCAAGCTCGAGCAGGCCAAGGGCATGGGCCTGTACCTGCTGCGCGCGGTGATGAGCGGGCGCGGCGACGAGGTCGTCGAACTGGTCAAGACCAACCTGCGCTGAGCGGCGAACGGCGGCAGCGCGCACGCGCAGCGCGGCGGCGTGGGGCGGGCTGCTATCTTTCCGACTTTCGCGCCCCCGGTGGACCATGCCCCGTTCGCTGCTGCGGCAACTGCTGCTGATCTGGATCGTCATCCTCGCCGCGTGCGTGGGCATGGCGGTGGTGCTGTTCGGCCTGTACCGGCACAGCGAGGGCGTGCGCGTGGGCGAGGCGCAGGCGCGGCTGCAGGGCGACTGCACGCGCATCGTGCAGCGCTACAACGGCGCCAGCGCGGCGGCGCGCGGCAGCGACGGCGCCGGCCTGGCTGCGGTGGTGCTGCAACTGGTGCTGGCCGACGCCGCGGGCGTGGAAGGCGGGGTCTGGGAGCGGCAGCGCGGCTTCCTCGCCTACGCCTATCCCACCTACGACGGCAGCGAACACAAGACCGACGTACCGACCGCCGAACAGAACGTCATCGTCGCCACCGCGCAACGCAGCGTGGCCGACCGCCAACCGGCGCACTACCGCCGCGACGGCCAGCGCGAGACGCTGCTGATCGCCGCCTGTCCGCTGGATCGCGACAGCGCGGCGTGGACCATGGCCCGGGTCGCCGCGACCGGCGAGGCCTCGGCCGGACGCCCGCTGGCGGTGGGCATGGCGCTGATCCTGGCGCTGGCGGTGGTCTCGGCGGTCGCGCTGGGCTGGGTGGTACGGCGCTGGAGCCAGCGCCTGCACCGCATCCAGCAGGCGCTGGCGACGCCGGCGGAGGTGCCGTCGATACCGGCCACCGGCGCGCCGGAGCTGGACCGCCTGGGCGCGGCGGTCACCGAGTACGCGCAACGCAGCGCGCAGGCCCTGGCCGAGGCGCGCCGGCTCGGCGAGGAACTGTCGCGGCACGAGCGGCTGGCCGCGCTCGGACGCATGACCGCGACCGTCGCCCACGAGATCCGCAACCCGATCGCGACCTTGCGCCTCGCGCTCGAAAACCAGATCGCCGCGGGCGAGGGCGGCTTCGACGAGGCGCAGGCGCAGCTGATGCTGGCGCAGATCCAGCGCCTGGACGGGGTGGTGGAAAGCCTGCTCGGCATGGTCCAGCCGATCCGCCTGCAACGCCAGACCGTGACCTTGCAGCCCTGGCTGCAGGACCTGCTCGACCCGGCCGAATGGGCGCCGCTGGCGGCGCCGATCGCGTTGCAACTGGCGGCGGCGCCGGCGCAGTGGACGCTGGATCCGCAGCAGGCCGCGCGCGCCTTGCACAACCTGCTGCGCAACGCGCTGCAGCACGCCACGCCCGGCACCGCGGTGACGCTGACGGTCGAGGCCGATGCCGACCTGCTGCGGCTGACGGTGGCCAATCGCGGCGAACCGGTGCCCACGCCGGTCGCCGCGCACCTGTTCGAACCCTTCGCCAGCGGCCGCAGCGACGGCAACGGCCTGGGCCTGGCGCTGGTGCGCGAGATCGCCCGCGCGCACGGCGGCCAGGCGCACTACGCGCACCACGACGGCATCACCTCCTTCATCCTGGAACTGCCATGGCGCGCATCCTGATCGTCGACGACGACACCGCCTTCCTGAGCACGCTGCAGGCCACGCTGCGCTCGTTCGGCCACGAGGTGCTCGCCGCTGCCGATGGCGAAGCGGGGCTGGCGCGATTGCGCGAAGGCGGCATCGACCTGGCCTTCGTCGATTTCCGCATGCCCGGCATGGACGGCATCGCGCTGATGCGCGCGCGCCAGGCGCATGCGCAGGCCGCCGCGGTGCCGCTGGTGATGCTCACCGCCTACGCGTCCAGCAGCAACACCATCGAGGCGATGAAACTCGGCGCGTTCGATCACCTGGTCAAGCCGGTGGGGCGCGCCGACATCGTCGCGGTGGTGGAACGCGCGCTGCAGGCGCACGCCGGCGGCGCCGGCGGCGCGGCGCCGCCGCAGGCGCCGGCCGAGGACGCCGGCGCGCTGCTCGGGCACAGCGCGGCGATGCGCACCGTGCACAAGCGCATCGGCCTGGCCGCGGCCTCGGACCTGCAGGTGCTGATCAGCGGCGAGACCGGCACCGGCAAGGAACTGGTGGCGCGTGCGCTGCATCGCGCCAGCGCGCGGGCGGGCTCCTTCGTCGCAGTCAACTGCGCGGCGATCCCGACCGAACTGATGGAGAGCGAACTGTTCGGCTACCGCAAGGGCGCGTTCTCCGGCGCTGTCGCCGATCGTCCCGGGCTGATCCGCGAGGCCGACGGCGGCACCCTGTTCCTGGACGAGATCGGCGACATGCCGCTGCCGATGCAGGCCAAGCTGCTGCGTTTCCTGCAGGAAGGCGAGGTGTCGCCATTGGGCGGGCGCGGCGCGCAGAAGGTGGACGTGCGCGTGGTCGCCGCGACCCATCGCGAACTGGCGCAGCTGGTCGCCGACGGCCGCTTCCGCAGCGACCTGCGCTACCGGCTCAACGTGGTGCCGATCGAACTGCCGCCGCTGCGCGAGCGCGGCGACGACATCGTGCTGCTGGCACAGCATTTCCTCGAGGACGGCGCCAGCGCGGCGCGCACGCTGTCGGCGGCGGCGCAGGCGCGGCTGCGCGCGTATCCATGGCCGGGCAACGTGCGCGAGCTGCGCAACGCGATGCAGCGCTGCCAGGTGCTGGTGCGCACGCCGACGATCGAGGCGCAGGACCTGGACGAGGTGCTGGCAGGCGATGGCGCCGGCGATGCGGTCGCCGCGGATGCGCCGGCGCTGACCCTGCCCGACGCGGTGGCGCAACTGGAGAAGCGGATGATCCAGGCGGCGCTGGCGCAGGCGCAGGGCAATCGCGCCGAAGCCGCGCGCCGGCTCGGCATCCACCGCCAACTGCTGTACCGCAAGCTCGACGACTATGGGCTGGGCTAGCCACGCTGCCGCTGCCGCTGCCGCGAGAGCGCAGCGCACTCGCGTCGCGATGAAGCGAACGCGCCTCCGTCTCCTGGCAACGACGCCGCACCACTTACGCCCAGGTACGCCCAAGCCCAACGCGGCCAGACGCCCGACCCAAGCCACAGCAGCCACACCCATGTAGGAGCGGCTTCAGCCGCGACAGACACCCTCCGCAAGCCTGCCAAGCCAAACGCCCAGTCACCAGGCGCACTCCCACCCTCCAGCACGCCGATCCTGACAACGACGTCGCACCGGTCATGCCCAGGTACGCGCAAGCCCAATGCGGCCAAACGCCCGGCCCAAGCCACAGCAGCCGCACCCCTGTAGGAGCGGCTTCAGCCGCGACAGACACCCTCCGCAAGCCTGTCAAACCAAGCGCCACTCACCAAGCGCAGTCCCACCAACAAGCGAACGAAACACCAACCCATAAGCGTCCCATTCCAGACACCACACCTGTCCGTAAAGCGGACGCCAGTGGATGAAGCGCAGACACCCAGCGTTCCCGTTCGCAAGCGCGATTCCTTGAGGATCAATTAGTTGGGACTTGGCACGGATGCTGCGTTGCTACCTCCACAGGCGGCCTCCCCTTGTCGCCCTGGAGACTTCCGATGATCCGTCGCAGCGCACTCGCTTTCTCGCTGGCCATTGCCGCCGCCACTGCCGTCGCGCAGGTGCCGGCACCCCCCGCGGCCGCCGCCGCTGCGCCGCCGCCGGTCCCGCCTGCGGCGCCCGCACCGCCACCGCCGCCTGCCGCGCCGGTCGCGGCCGCACCGGTGCGCGTCGAGGGCACGGTCGAGCGCTTCATGCTCAATCCCAACGGCGACGTCGACGGGCTGTGGCTGCGCGACGGCACCCAGGTCGGCTTTCCGCCGCACCTGTCGGCCGAGTTGCAGGCCGCGGTACGCCGCGGCGATGCGGTGACCGTGCAGGGCTATCGCCTGGGCACGCTGCCGTTGCTGCAGGCCAGTGCGATCGGCACGCGGCGCAGCGGCCAGCAGGTGGTGGACCGCCCGCCGAATCCGCTGGCCGGCCCGCCGGCGCCGCCGACCCCGCCTGCGTTGAATCCGATGCAGGCCGAAGGTCGCATCGAGCGCCTGGTCTACGGCCCGCGCGGCGAGACCGCCGGCGTGTTGCTCAGCGACGGCACCGTGGTGCGGATGCCACCGCACGTGGCCATGCAGAACGATGCGCTGCTGCGCGTTGGTGCGCCGCTGAGCGTCAGCGGCTTCGGCGTGGCCACCGCGGCGGGGCGCTCGCTGGAAGCGACCCAGCTCGGCCGCGATCGCGCCACGCAGCGCACCCTGTTCGCGCCGCCCGCACCGCCGGTGCCGCCGGCCGCGCCACCGCCGCCGGCCGCTCCCGCCGCGCCGGCAGTGCCGCCGGTGCCACTGCCGGCGCCGCGCTGATCGCCTGCGCTTTTTCGTGCGATGGCGGCGCCCTGCCTCGCGGCGGGCGCCGCCACCGGCGCGACGCCGGTCCCCACCTTCCTTCATTGGAGTAACGCCATGCATTGGGTCGATCCCGATTTCCTGCCGGAAACCCGCGGCACGCTCGCCCGCTTCCTGCTCAATCCCAAGGCCGAGGTCGATGGCCTGCTGCTCGACGACGGCACCGAGGTGCACACCGCGCCGCACCTGTCGGCGCAGCTGCTGAAGACGCTCAAGCCCGGCGCCGCGCTCGGCGTGCGCGGGCTCAAACCCTACGGCGCGGACATGCTGGTCGCGCTGGCGATCGATCCTGACGGCGGCAAGCGCATCGCCGACCGCGGGCCGCATGGGCCACATGCCGAGCACACGCCGGCCAGGAAACCGGAAAAGCCCGAGAAGCCGGCGAAGACTCGGCACAGCGGCGTCGTCGCGCGCCTGCTGCACGGCCCGCACGGACAGGTGCACGGCGCGCTGCTCGACGACGACTGCATCGTGCGGTTCCCCCCGCACGCCGCCGACGCGCTGGCGAACTGGCTGGCCGTGGGCCAGCCGCTGGCGGTGGAAGGTCACGCACTGGTGTTGCCGCATGGCACGGTGATCCACGCGCAGGCGGTCGGCGCCACGCCGGCGGCATTGCAGCCGATCGCGCCCAAGCCGCATCCGCCCAAGCCGCACGATGCCGACAAGCCCAAGCCCAAGCCCAAGCCAAAACCCAAATCCAAGCACTGAACCGCGCAGCGCAGCGGCGGTCGCGGCGACGCGACCGCCTGCATCGCGCAACGTTCTCAAATTCGTCGCGGCCGTCGCAGGCGCGTCAGAGCGCCATCGTGTGTTTCTCCAGCTCGAACCCTGGCGCTGAACCGGATAGCGCAAGCGCGGCCGCAGCAACGCGTTCGCCTGCGTCGCGCAAGTTTTAGAGTCCTCCTTGGCCCTCGCGGCGGCACTTCCAGGACATCGCATGCCACGTTTCCACTGCGCACATCGCTCGGCTTTGCCGCTCCTTTCCGCTCGCAGCGCGGTGCGGCGATGAGCGCGCTGCCGGCCGCAGTGCCCGGCGTCCGCCTGCGCGGCACGCGTGCGCTGGAAGCGCTGAATTTCACCCTGGCCGACGTGCAGGACGGGCTCGGCCCGTTCCTGAGCGTGTTCCTGCAATCCAAGGGCTGGTCGGTGGCGGCGATCGGCTCGGTGATGAGCGTGGGCGGCATCGCCGGCATGCTCGCGACCACGCCCGGCGGCGCGCTGGTCGATGCGACCCGGCGCAAGCGCAGCATCGTGGTGGTCGGTTGCACGCTGATCCTGCTGGCCTCGGCGCTGCTGTGGTGGGCGCCGAGCTTCGCCGGTGTGGTGGCCGCGCAGGTGATGACCGCGCTCGCCGCCGCGGCGCTGGGTCCGGCGCTGTCGGGCATCACCCTGGGCCTGGTGCGGCAGGCCGGGTTCGATCACCAGATCGCGCGCAACCAGGTCGGCAGCCATGCCGGCAACGTGGTTGCGGCGGCGCTGGCCGGCCTGCTCGGCTGGAAATTCGGCTTCGGCGCGGTGTTCGCGCTGACCGGTTGCTTCGGCGTGCTGGCGATCGCCTCGGTGCTGCTGATCCCGCGCGATGCGATCGACCATCGCGCCGCGCGCGGCCTGGCCGATGCCGGCACGCACGGCGCGGACCGCGCCAGCGGCTGGTCGGTGCTGCTGACCTGCAAGCCGCTGCTGGTGCTGGCGACGGCACTGGCGCTGTTCCATCTGGGCAATGCGGCGATGCTGCCGCTGTACGGCATGGCCGTGGTCGCCGCGCACCAGGGCGATCCCAGTGCGCTGACCGCGACCACGATCATCGTCGCGCAGGCGACGATGGTGGTGGTCTCGCTGCTGGCGATGCGCCTGATCCGCGTGCGCGGGCACTGGTGGGTGATGCTGCTGACCTTCCTGGCGCTGCCGCTGCGCGGCCTGATCGCGGCCAGCCTGATCCACAGCTGGGGCGTGTTCCCGGTGCAGATCCTCGACGGGATCGGCGCCGGCCTGCAGAGCGTGGTGGTGCCGGCGCTGGTGGCGCGGCTGCTGCAGGGCACCGGCCGGGTCAACGTCGGCCAGGGCGCGGTGATGACCGTGCAAGGCATCGGCGCGGCGCTGAGCCCGGCGCTGGGCGGCTGGATCGCGCAGGACTTCGGCTACCGCGCCGCGTTCCTGCTGCTCGGCGGCATCTCGCTGCTGTCGCTGGCGCTGTGGGTGGGCTTCCGCAAGCAGTTGCTGCAGGTGGCCGGGGTGCCGGCGGCGGACGTTGCGGCAGCGCCAGCGCCGGCATGACCCGCCGCCGCGATCGCACCGCGCCGCGCTGAATCAGTCCGCCGTCACGCCCGCCACCACGTCGCAGGCAATCCCGGCCGCGGCCAGTCGCGTGGCCAACTGCGCGTGCGGCGCCTGCCGGAACGCATCGCCCGGTTTCAGGCTGACCACGCGCTGCCCGGCCTGCACCTGCTCGACCAGCAACGCCAGGTGCGCGTCGGCGTCGGCCGGCAGCGGCTGCCGCGTCGCATCGCGTCGCGCCAGGCTCAGCACCGCGGCATCCACCGCGGGATCGCACAGCAACAGGTCGGCCTGGTTCAACGCGCGCAGCGCCTTCAGCGTCAGCGCACCGGGATCGCCGTTGCCGGTGCCGACCAGCCACACGCTGCCGCGGCGCGGCACGTCCTCCCCGCTGCGTTGCAAGGCATCGTGGAAGGCCTGCTCGGCGGCCTGGGTCTGCCCGCTCTGCAGCAGCACCTGCACCGGGCCTTCCAGCACCTGTTCGAACCAGCGCCGGCGCTGCGCCAGCTGCGGCAGGCGCGCGCGGATCGCCTCGCGGTGGCGCGCGAACAGCTGCGCCAGCTGCGCGTAGGAATGGTCCAGCTCGGTCTCCCAGCGCTCGCGCAGGCGCCGCGCCAGCATCGGCGCCGCACCGCTGGAGGAGATCGCCACCAGCAGCGGATCGCGGTCGATGATCGCCGGCACCTGGAACGTGGACAGCTCGGCGTCGTCGACCACGTTGACCAGCTTGCGGCGCTGCCCGGCCTGCGCGGCGAGTTCGCGGTTGAAGGCGTTGTCGTCTGTGGCCGCGACCACCAGCCAGGCGTCGTCCAGCCACTGCGCATCGAACGCGCCATCGACCCGCTGCAGGCGGCCCTGCGCCAGCCACTGCGCCACCGTGGCATTGAGCGCATGCGCGTACACCAGCACCTGCGCGCCGGCGTGCAGCAGCGCTTCGATCTTGCGCATCGCCACCTCGCCGCCGCCGACCACCAGCACGCGGCGCCCGGCCAGATCGGCGAACAAGGGATACAGCGGCATGCGGACTCCTGCGGGGTGGGGGACGGCTCGCTGCGGACGCGTGTTGCATGGCACCATGCGGGTCAGCCAACTTCCGTTAGCCAGGCCCGAATGCTGCGCGTCCTGCTGGTCAACGATACCGAAAAGCCGATCGGGCAGCTGCGCCAGGCGCTGCTCGACGCCGGCTACGAGGTGTTGGACGAGGTCGCCGCGGCGCCGGCGCTGCTCAAGGCGGTGTCCACCCAGCAGCCGGACGTGGTCATCATCGACGTCGATTCGCCCTCGCGCGACACCCTCGAGCAACTGGCGCTGATCCACCGCCAGGCGCCGCGCCCGGTGGTGATGTTCTCCGCCGACGGCGACGACCAGCTGATCCGCGCCGCGGTGAGCGCCGGCGTCACCACCTATGTGGTCGACGGCCTGGCGCCGGCGCGGCTGGCGCCGATCGTGCAGGTGGCGCTGGCGCGCTTCGAACAGGAAGCGGGCATGCGCCGGCAACTGGACGAAGTGCAGGGCAAGCTGCGCGACCGCGAACAGATCGACCGCGCCAAGCGCCTGCTGATGGACAAGCGTGGCATGAGCGAGAACGAGGCCTATGCCGCGCTGCGGCAGCAGGCGATGAAGCAGGGACTGAAGCTGGCCGACGTCGCCCAGCGCATCCTCGCGATGGCCGACCTGCTGGGATGAGGAAGCGATGAGCGCACCACTGCACCCCGAACCGCGCACCCTGCGCCTGGGCTACCTGCCGCTGATCGACTGCGCGCCGCTGATCGCCGCGGTGCGGCTGGGCCTGGACCGCCGCCACGGCCTGCGCCTGGAGCTGCAGCGGCAGGCCTCGTGGGCGGCGGTGCGCGACAAACTGCTGTCCGGCGAACTGGACGCGGCGCATGCGCTGGCCGGGCTGGTCTACGGCGTGGAATGCGGCATCGGCGGCCCGCAAGCGGACATGGCGATCCTGCTCACGCTCAACCAGAACGGCCAGGCCATCACCCTGGCGCCGGCGCTGGCCGACGCGCTCGCGCGCGGCACGCCGCTGCGCGAGGCCTTGGCCGCGCTGGGGCGCCCGCCGGTGTTCGCGCAGACCTTCCCCACCGGCACGCATGCGATGTGGCTGTACTACTGGCTGGCGGCGCAGGGCGTGGACCCGCTCGGTGACATCCAGGCGGTGACCCTGCCGCCGCCGCAGATGCCCGGCGCGCTGGCGCGTGGCGAACTGGACGGCTACTGCGCCGGCGAACCGTGGGCGGCGCAGGCCGAGGCGATGGGCGTGGGCCTGCGCGTGATCCGCAGCGGCCAGCTATGGCCCGGGCATCCGGAAAAAGTGTTGGCCTGCCGCCGCGCCTTCGCCGCGCTGCAGCCGGAACTGGCGACCGCATTGACCGCGACACTGTTGGAGGCCTGCCGCTGGCTCGATGATCCCGCGCACCGCCGCGACGCGGTGGCGTGGCTGGCGGAGCCGGAGGTGATCGGATTGCCGGCCGAGCGCATCGCCGCGTGCCTGTTGCCCGGTGGCGCCGCCGATGCGGGCGCCGACCCGCAGGGGCTGCGCTTCCATGCCGGTGGCTTGGCGAACATGCCGTGGCTGTCGGATGGACGCTGGTTCCTGCAGCAGTTCCGGCGTTGGGGGTGGTTGCCGGTGAGCGAAGCGGGGGCCGAGCAGGATGAGGTACACGATGCGGAGATCGTGGCGCGGGTGCATCGGCTGGAAACGTATCGCGCCGCCGCTACGCAGTTGGAGATCGCGGTCCCGGCGCGCGACGAGCGCGAGGACGGGTTGCCGGATTGGGGTGCTGGACGCGGGCCTGCCTAGCGCCGGCACAAACTGGAATGGCGGAGCTTCGGCATTCGCGGCGTCCATGCGTTCTCAGAGCGGTGGTGGCGTGAAAGATCTCAATAAAAATCAATGGATTATCGCGATAGGCGCGAACGTGGATGCCATGGGAATCGCCATGATGTGTGTACATTGTGCACACAGTGGGCTGCACAAGAACGCCGTTATCGGTACGTAGGGCAGATAGCAAGGGGAGCACTCGCGATGAGCGCCGTCACCAGCAAAGTCATCAATTTTCGGGCGCCTGCCGCCAAACAGGCGCTGATCGACCATGCCGTGGAAGTCAGCGGCATGAATCGCACCGAGTTCATCCTCGACGCCGTGTGCGAGAAGGCGCGCGAGGTGCTGGCCGACCAGACCCGGTTCGCCCTGAGCCGGCAACAACTGCAGCGCTTCAATGCGCTGCTCGATGCACCGCTGGAGGGCAATGCGGCGATCCGTCGTCTGCTGAGTACCCCGGCGCCCTGGGAGCGCTGAGGTTGCCGCTCACTGCGCCCGGCCCGCTCAACGATGGGCATCGGCTGGCCGACTTCCGGTGCAGTGCGCCGGAACTGACCAAGGGGTTGTTGGAGCGAGCGCGTCAGAATCAGCTGTCCGGTGCATCCAGGTGCTTCGTCGTCTGCGACGGGCAGCAGCACGTTGTGGGCTACTACGCATTGGCGGCCGGTGTGGTGGCGCATGAAGACGCGCCTGGCCGCATCCGCCGCAACATGCCCAACCCGGTCCGGTCATCGTCCTGGGGCGTCTGGCCGTGCACGTCGACTGGGTCGGCCAAGGAATCGGCAGGGGATTGCTCAAGGACGCCGTGCAACGAACCCTGCAGGTGTGCGAGCAGGTGGGCGCCCGAGCGTTGCTGTGTCACGCCATCGATGAAGCAGCGAAGGCGTTCTATCTCAAACACGGCTTCACCGCCTCGCCCATTCACGACATGACGGTGATGTTGCCGCTCAGGTGATACTGGATACTTCTGTCCACGTCGCATGGGAGAGGGGCTGCGCGGTACGCTCGCTGCAGTCGACCTCGCCCGCAACGCGGCTCTGCGCACACGCTCGCCAATGGATGACGAATGGCCAATGCACTCATTGCCCTGGTGCTGATCGAGGGCTTGCTGCTGGTTTTGTGGAACCGGGCCTATTGGTCGTGGGGGATTCCGGTGTTCAGTCGTCGCATCGCGGTGCCGACCGCGGCGTTGCTGCGCTTTCCTTTCGATCGGCTGGAAGGCGAAGTCGCGATGGAGAAGTGGCCCACACTGGCGTTCCGCCCGCTGTCCGCACGGAGCTGGGCGTTCCGCGAAAGCGTCGGTCTCCACTTCGGCTGGCGATACCCGCCGATCATGCGCGGGCTGATCGTGGTCGACCGGCGGCGCAGCGAGATCCGCGTGGTCGGCGTGTGCAATTGGTCGGCGCTGTTCGCCGCCGCGACGCTGGTCCCGGCCATTGCCGTGAAGCCCGCCGCGGTGTTGATCGTCGCAGTGCTGCTCGGCGGAAGCTATCTCATGCAGAGGCACAGGTTCATGGCCGTCGATGCGGCGGTGCGCAGGCTGATGCTGCACTGCGAGCCGGAGCGGCCGATCGTCCACGGCGACACCCGGGCCGAGCAACGCGGTTAGGCCTGGCGCATCGGGAAGTGGCGAATGGCCGCGTCTGGTCGGTGGCGGACAGAAGCGCACTGGCATCGCCCCGGTGGAAGGGGTAATTGCAGAATGCAGCTGAGATCCGCCCCGGGTCTTGTGAAAGATCATCGCGGGCTTGGATGCATGCTCGTTACGCTTCATGGGCGACAAAGGGATCCATCGCACCAAGTACGACGATCATCCGAGTGTCGCGCGGTTCTCGGCGCGATTACGAGCCAGGTGGGCAGTGCGCCAGGTAGCACGAAGCCCAACGTGACCAGCGGTCCGTGCAGATTGCAGGTCATGGACAGGGAGGGGCTACAACGCCTGGCTCGCGTCTGCGCACGCTAGAACTCACCTGAGCGTAGCCCACTTACCGTTCAAATGAAGATGCGAAGCCGTAGTCGGGCTGCAACCGTCATGCGCTCGTCATCTGGGATGCCTACCTTGCGGCGCACTTCAGGGGGAAAGGCGACACAGGTGGCCGAGCAGGCAAGACGGCGCCTGGCGCGCATGTTCGAGGACCACGCGCAGCTGCTGCGCGGCTTCTTCGTGCGGCGCGGCGCGCGGCAGGATGCCGAGGACCTGGTGCAGGAAACCTATCTACGCCTGCTGCGTGCGCATCAAGGCAACGGCGAGCCGATCGCCAATCCGGAAGCCTACCTGTTCACCGTCGCGCAGAACCTGGCGCGCGAGCAGGCCGCGCGCCGGCGCTGGTCGACGCTGCCCATCGAAGAGATCGAGGACCTGGGCCAGAGTCTGGCCAGCGGGGAATGCGTGGAAGATGCCGCCGAACGCGAACAGCGCCGCCAGCGCCTGCAGACGTTGCTAGCCACCCTTCCGGAGCACACGCGGGCCGTCCTGGTCATGCAGTACCGCGATGGATTGAGCTACAAGCAGATCGCCGAGCGCATGGGCGTGTCGCCGCACATGGTGAAAAAGCACGTGGTGCGCGGGCTTTCGGTGTGCCGCCGGGCGATGGCCGAACCGGCAGGGAGGCCCTGAGCATGGCCGTTGAACATCCGTCGGCGCTGACCCATGCCGCCGCGCACTGGCACGCCCTGCAGCGCGAGGGCGAACTGAGCCCTTCGCAGCAGCGCGCCTTCATGCAGTGGCTGCTGGTCTCGCCCGAACATCTGCGCGAGTACATGGCCATCAGCGAGGTGGCCGGTGCGCTCGGGGAAGCGCTCCGCGCCATGCCCGTCGACGTGGATACGCTGCTGCAGGCCCCCGCGCCCGCCGGCAACGACCATAACGTGGTGCGTCTTTCACCGCGTCCGGCCGCTGCGCCGACAGCGCGGACGGCCCGCCCTATGCGAGGACTGCCACGCATCGCGGCGGCGGCGGCGCTGCTGCTGCTGGGCGTGGGGGTGTTCACCACCGTGGCCTGGCCTCGCACCGCGCACTACGTGGCCGCGCATGGCGCACCGCGACAGATCACCCTGGCGGACAACACCGTGGTGCACCTGGATGCGGAAAGCGAGATATCGGTACGCATGACCCTGCTGGGGCGACGCGTCGAGCTCGAACGCGGCCAGGCCAGCTTCGTGGTGGGCAGGGACCGCCGCCCCTTCGCGGTACACGCCGCAGGCCTGCAGGTGACCGACATCGGCACCACGTTCGACGTCTCGCTGCTGCGTGAGCAGGCCCGCATCTGTGTGAGCGAGGGGCGCGTGCACGTGCGCGGCGATGGCGGACGCGGACGCATGCTGGCCAACCTGGGCGCGGGGCAGGCGGCGCAGGTCGACTACCGCGACCAGCAGGTGCGGGTGAGCGAGGAGGACGCCGCCAGCATGACCGCATGGTGGAAGGGCCGCGTGGTGTTCCGCGACGAGCCGCTGCGGGACGTGGCCGACCGCTTCAACCGACGCAACACGCTGCGCCTGCACGTGAGCGACGACGCCGGCGCGCTGCGCCTCACCGGCAACCTGCGTGCGGATGACGTGGCGTCGCTGCGCGCGTTCCTTGACCAGCAGCCGACGCTGGTCACGCAGCGCAGGGCGGACGGTATCCACGTGCGGATGCGCGCCGCGCCGCCGCCGCTGTAAGAAAAAATTCATCGAAAACGTGGTGCCCGATCAGTGCGCTGCGCCCTCGTAGTTGGGGAAAGCAGGAACAAACCCGTTCCGCGACCACCGCCATTTCCTCACTGGATCCCACGATGCGCCGCACACTGTTCCTTTCCATCGCCCTTGCACTGCAGGCCACCACCACGGCGGGTGCCAACGCCGCAGAACCGGCCCGCGTGGCCAGCGAGGCCATCGCCTCGCAGCCGCTGGACATGGCGCTCAATGCCTTGTCGCGCCAGACCGGCCTGCAGTTCGTCTACAACGCACAGAGTGCGGGCAACCCGCGCACGCCGGGCGTGCCCGCCGGGCTGAGCGCGGATGCCGCGCTCAGCCGCCTGCTGGCCGGCACCGGGCTGCGCTACCGCTATCTCAATGCCACCACGGTCACCATCGAAGCGCAGCACAATGCCTCGCCGGCCCCGACTTCCGCACTGGCAGCAGCGGGTACGGCGGTGGTGGCGGCCACGGCTTCGGCCCAGGACGGCGTGGATGCCCCCGCTGCGGAAGCCGCCAACCTGGAAACCATCCAGGTGACCGGCAGCTACAGCCGCAGCCTGGAACAGGCCGTGGACATCAAGCGAAACACCGTGGGCTTTTCCGACTCGATCGTCGCAACCGACGTGGCCGACTTTCCCGAGCAGAACCTCGCCGAAGCCCTGCAGCGTGTCCCGGGCGTGACCATCGAACGCAGCAAGGGCCTGGGCACCAAGGTCAATGTGCGTGGCTTGCCTTCGGAGTACACCCACGTTTCGATCAACGACCTGGCGACGGCCTCGGGCAGTGGCGGGCGTGACGTGGAGTTCGACATGTTCGCCTCGGAGATCATCCAGCAGGTCACCGTGCAGAAGTCACCCACGGCCGCGGACGAAGAGGGCGGCATTGCCGGCTCGGTGAAGATCTCCACCGCACGCCCGTTCGACTACAACGAACGCAAGCTGGTGTTCTCCGCCGAGGGCGCGCACAACAGCATCTCGGAGGAGGTGGACCCGCGCTTGGCCTTCCTCGCCGCCGATACCTGGGGCGACTGGGGTGCGCTTGTGTCGTACTCGCAGTCCAAGCGCACCAACCGCACCGACTCGACTTCGGGCATCAACTTCCGCCCGTCCTCGCGCTTCCTGACCGCCTCGGGCACCCGCGGCACCCAGGCACAGGCCGTGCTGCTGCGCGACGCGGGTGTCAACATCAGCAACCGCAATGACGCCGACCAGACCAACCTGGTGGTATTCCAGGACAAGGTTGGCGACCGCGTCTACCTCAACGAGCAGGACAAGTGGGGCGCGACCGGTTCGCTGCAGTACAAGCCGAGCAACAACTTCAGCCTGACCTTCGACGCGATGGTGGGTGGCTACGACAGCACCGAGGACGAGTACGACGCGGCGGCCTATTCGGCCTCCAGCCGCAGCACCTTCGACACCATCCACGAGTACGACGCCACCACGCTGTCCGAATACGGCATGGTGGTGTTGCGCGATGTGTCCTACACCGCGACCCAGCACGAGATGCTGAGCAAGGAACGGATCAACAAGACCGACTACAGCCAGTACAGCCTGGCGATGGACTGGAAGGGCGACAGTTGGTACGTGGATGCGCTGGTGGGCTATTCCGGTGCGGAGAAGACCTCGGATTTCTCCAACCTCAAGCACGTGGCCTATGCGCCCTCGCGCACCCGCTGGACCGGACGCAGCGGCGAAACGATCCCCACCGCCGCGGCGGGCAGCTTCGACATGTACAACGCCCCGGGCCGGTACCTGTTCGAAGCGTATGAGACCACGCTGGAGAAGGTGCAGGACGACAAGTACGCCGCCCAGGTCAATGTCACCCGTCTGCTGGATATGGCCTTCCTGCCGGCGCTGCACACGGTCAAGTTCGGCGCGCGTTACACCGATCGCTCCAAGCAGCGCCAGTACGGGGAGCTGAAAATCACCGGGCCGACCGCCGGCAGCGCCGCCTGGGTCAATACCCGCACGATGGCCGACAGTCCGCTGCAGTCCATCGACGACATCGTCCCGGGCGGCAGCTACTCCAACAAAGGGCTGAACTGGCAGCAGATTTCCAACGAGTACGCCCGCAGCGCGTTCCGCTACGATGGCTTCTACACCCCCTTCGACCCGGGCCAGTACTACCAGGTCGACGAGAAGGTGATGAGCCTCTACGCCATGACCGATTTCGCCTTCGACATCGGCAGCGTGCCGTTCAGCGTCAACGCCGGCGCGCGCTACGTGGATACGCAGGTCGATTCGTTCGGTTATCACCCGATCCAGCGTCCCAACGGCAGCACCGGCTACACCGATACCCCGGTGTCGAAGGACGGCAGCTACGACGACCTGCTGCCCAGCTTCAACATGACCGCCGAACTCTCGCCCGGCCTGCTGCTGCGTGCCGCCGCGTCCAAGGTGATGATGCGCCCGGCGCTGACCGACATCGCCTACAAGCGTACCGCCAGCTGGAGCTCCTACCGCTTCACCGACGGCAATCCGGCGCTCAAGCCGACCTACGCCAAGCAGTGGGAAATCGGCGTGGAAAAGTATCTGGACAACGGCGCCCTGTTCGCCGCCAGCTACTTCCGCAAGAACATCGACGGCGTGGTGATCAATTCGCTGACCGGCGTGGTCGAGGACGTGGCGGTGTACAACGCCAACGGCAGCCTCAACGGCATCTACGACTTCGACGTGTACCAGCCGGTCAATGCCAAAGGGGCCTACGAGGTCGACGGCATCGAGCTGGTGGCGCAGTTGCCGCTGAACATGGTCACGCCCTGGCTGGATGGCTTCGGCATCAATGCCAACTACACCATGCTGGACAGCTCGCTGGCCGGTGAGTCCGACCTGGGCATCCGCACGCCGATGCCGGGTCTGTCGGAGAAGACCTGGAACCTCACCGCGTACTACGAGAACGAGCGCTTCGACGCCCGCGTGTCCTACAACCACAAGGACGAGTACGTCGAATCGATCGGCTACAACCTGTACCCGATCTGGCGCGATGCCTATGGCCAGATGGATGTCTCGATCGGCTACCGCATCACCGACTACATCAAGATCAGCCTGAAGGGCATCAACCTCACCAACGAGCGGACCAGCGGCTACACCATGGATCCCTCCTTCCCGACCATGGACGAGACCTCGGGCCGTCGCATCAGCCTGGGCGTGCGCGCGGACTTCTAAGGGATGGTTCAGCTGCGGGCGGCGTGCGGATCGGAAAGGGTCCGTACGTCGTCCGTACGCTTTTCAGGGATCACGTCATGAAGAAATGCCTAATGCTGGCGCTGCTCGCAGCGTCGGCTCCGGCGGTGTCCGCTCCCGCCACGGCTCCAGCCGATGCCGGCCGTCAGTGGCTGGCTGGCGACCACCACGTGCACAGCGAATGGAGCGTGGACTGGGACAGCAGCACGACGCCGCCCACGCCGGTGCGCGGTGGAGATTCGCCCTACAGCCGCAGCCGCAACGCGGCGCAGGCCAAAGCCTTCGGCCTGCGCTGGATGGTGCACACCGATCATGGTGGCCCCGGCCACTCTGCGGTCATGCGCGATCACGCCTACCCGGCACTTGTGCAGGCACGAGCCGACGTACCGGAAGTGATCCAGTTCAATGGCATGGAATTCGATGTACCGGCGGGGGAGCACGCCTCGCTGATCATCGCGCCAGGCCCGGGGGAGCTGGACCAGTTGGTCACCGCAGAACGCGACTTCAGCCGCAGCGAGCCTCTGCAGGGCAGCCGCGATACCGAACAGCAGATGCAGGCGGCACTGGCCTATCTGCGGGATCTGCGTCCTGCGCCGCTGATGTTCATCAATCACCCGTCGCGCACGGCGACCGGCATGGGCGAATGGGGGGCGGTCACGCCCGAGGAGCTCCGGGGTTGGCATGCGGCCGCGCCGAACGTGCTGGTCGGCATGGAAGGCGCACCGGGGCATCAGGCCATCCGCACCGAGCGCGGCCTGTACCGCAACGCGGACGCTCCCACCTTGGGTGGCTACGATCAGATGACCGCGCAGGTGGGCGGCATCTGGGACCAGATGCTGGCGGACGGCATTCGATTCTGGATCACGGCCAACTCCGACTCGCATGTGAACCTGCGCGACGGTGGACGCGACTATGACCCCGGTGAGTACAGCAAGACCTATGCATGGGCACGGCCGGACGCCGGGGACATCCTGGATGCACTGCGGTACGGCCGCATCTTCACGGTGACGGGTGACTTGATCGACGCGCTGGAGCTTCGGGTGGCGGGTGGTGATGTCACCGGGACCCCGGGGGACACGGTAACGCTGTCCGTTACACAGACGATGCAGGTGGAAGTGCGGGTACGGCAGCCGACGCGTGCCAACGCGAAGGGGCTGCGCCCGGCGCTGAAGCACATCGAACTGATCGTGGGCGGGAGGGGGGAGGACGGCACCCTGCAGATGCAGCGGCGTGGCTTTGACGTGGCGACGTGGGTGCGTGAGGGCGACTGGATCGTGGCACGTTGGTCACTGCCGGTGCCTTCGCGCGGGGCATTCGTACGAGCGCGGGGCAACAGCACTGGCGCCGTCGAGGCGCTGGTGGACGAACGCGGCGAAGATCCCTGGGACGATCTATGGTTCTACTCCAACCCGGTGTTCGTCAACGTCGCGGACGCGGCGCGGAGGTAGATGGGCGAGTGTGAACGCGGGAAAGGAGGCTGACGGAGATCGCACCGACGAACAAGGAAGGCTTGCCATGCCCGCTCCTGGTCGAAAGCGGACATTCGCCAGGTTCGCAGGCGGCTACTCGCGTGGCGGCCGGTGATCGCTGGATGCCGCGGTCACTGTTTGCCGCGATGGTTGTCCAAGCCCGATGGCTCCCCTGCCGCGCGCCGGCCTTGCCTCCAGGGCATCCAAAGCCACCTGGACTGGCTTATGATCCGCCCTCTCAACTCTCCCGCACCGGCATCATGGACCGAGCCCGTACGCGCCTTCCCCGTCGCCAGCGCCTGTGCGCGTGGGTCGCCATGCTGGCGCTGCTGGTGTGGTGCGCCGCGCCTGCGCTGGCGCAGACCGCGCGCAAACCTTCGCCCTACGAATACCGCCAGGGCAGCAACGCCGCGGTGCAGCCGACGCAGGGACCGGACTATCTGTCGCGCATCGACAGCCGTGCGCAGTTCATGCAGCTCGCCCGGGTCTACAACGCCGGCACCGCGCTGGAGATGCCGCATCTGATCTTCGTGATCGACCGGCAGCATGCGGCGCGCATCTACTACATCAACACGCCCCGCCACGCGCTGCACGAGGAATTCGTGCAGCGCCAGCGGCTGGTGCGCGCCATGGACAAGGCGACGCTCAACGCGCAGTACCGCGACCCGCAGCGGCGGTTCCTGTTCGGCACGCTGAGCTGGCAGCGGGATCTGCCGGGCTACACCTACGAGTTCTGGGAAGGCGACAAGCTCACCGCTGCGTTGCTGCGGCAGACCGACGAGGTGGTGCGCGCCTCGTTCCGCGACCCGATCCGCTTCAAGACCAACTCCACCCAGCACGAGCAGCTGGCCAGTTCCATGGGGCTGGCCTACGTCAGCCAGGAGGCGCTGCTGCGCGAGCAGCGGTTCCTGCCGTTGAACACGGGCCGCGCCGAAGGACGGCTGCGCATCGTGCGCTCGGAGGAACAGCTGCGCACGCTGTCGCCGCGCGACATCCCGGTCCTGGACGAAGTGCCCATCGCCTTGGCGCCGGTCGCGGGCCTGGTGACGCAGCGCCCGTCCACCCTGCTGTCCCACGTCAACCTGCTGGCCAAGGGGTGGGGCATTCCCAATGTCTACGTGCGCGATGCCCAGAACGCCCTGCGCCAGTACGACGGACGCTGGGTGGCGCTGGAGGTCACCCACAACGACTACCGGGTGACGCCACTGGCGCGTCCACCACGGACGCCATCGACCACCGCCGCCCGCCCGGCGGCGCGCAACCTGCCGCGCCCGGACCTGACGGTGGTCGCGCTCAAGCCCCTGGCGGCCCTGCGTGCGCGCGACAGCAGCCACTGCGGGGTGAAGGCGGCCAACCTCGGCACGCTGAAGGCGGCACTGCCGCCTGCTGCGCGCGTGCCGGACGGCTTCTGCATTCCGTTCTCGCACTATCAGGCGATGATGCAACGGCTGCGGATTCCGCAGCGTCTGCAGGAACTGCAGCGCCGCCCAGGGTTCGGGACCGACTCCAACATCCGCCGCGACACGCTGGCAGCGCTGCGCGCCGAGATCGCCGACGCCGCGCCCGATCCCGCCTTCGTGCGCGCGCTGGATGCGCAATGGCGGAGCCAACTGCAGGGCAGTGCGGTGTTCGTGCGCAGCTCGTCCAACTCCGAGGATCTGCCGGGCTTCAGTGGTGCCGGCCTGTACACCACCGTCCCCAACGTGACCCGCGCCGATGCCCTGGCCAAGGCCGTGCAGACGGTGTGGGCGTCGGTCTACAACTTCGAGGCCTACGAAGCGCGCACGGCGGCGGGGCTGGGCCAGGACGCGGTGGCGATGGCGGTGCTGGTGCAGCTGGCCGCGCCGTCGGACAGCTCGGGGGTGATGATCACCCGCGACCCGTTCGACGCCGCCCGCCGCCACATCACCTACATCTCGGCCAAGCGCGGGCTCGGCATCCGCGTGGTGGAGGGCAAGCGCCAGGCCGAACAGGTGATGTATTCGACCTGGTCCAAGGCGGTGCAGGTGCTGAGCCGCTCGGCGGAAGACACCCAGCTCGTGGCCAACGCCGCTGGCGGCGTCCGCGAAGTGCCCATCACCGGCTCGCGCCAGGTGCTGACCGACGCGCTCATCGCGCGGCTGGCCAAGGTCGGCGCCTCCACCAAGCAGGCGCTGGGCGGCGCGGACCAGGACATCGAATGGGCCGTGGTCGGCGACGAGGTGGTGATTCTGCAGTCGCGGCCGTATGTGGATCGGAGCGCGCGGTAGCGGGCTGCTGCCGGATCGCCGTGTCATGCCGCTTGCGCGAGCCTGCGCCTACGTCGCATCGCGTCAGCGACGCTTTGGGGAGCACATATGCGTTCGTCTGCCGATGTCCGCTTTTGGCTGAACCACGGACGAGCAGGGCAGATAGCTTCGGATGTAATGGGGTAGGAAGGTCGGCTTTCGACCCAAAGTTGACGGGGTCATCAGCCGCTTTGAAATGGCTAGGCTCGACTGCCAGTACCCGACTCAGGACCTGCCGCGGAGCAAGTCGTTCACCGAGTTGCCGATGGTTAGTATCAAGCCCTCTTGTCGCTGGTACTCATCTATCAGAGTGGGGCGAACCCACTTGGCGGGATAGGCCATCCCGTTGTAGGTGAAAGGGCTGAATCGCAGGCCATGCGCGACCGTGTCCGACTCAAAGTTCACCGAGTAGGAAACGTCTATGATGGAACGGTGTTTAGAATGGTTGCTCAGCGCCGCAAGGTAGTCGAAGCCCGGATTGTCCAGTAGAGCTCTCAGCTCATCCTTGACGAGCCCCGCATCGAGTTTCTTGCTGACATTGGACCAAGTGATGTCACGTTCTTTTTCGATGCGGGTGGCCAGGTCCAAGTTGGCGCCCAAGACGTAGTAAACAAAGTGAACCATATTGTCGGCGATCGCGTGCATGCTTTGGACGCACGCGACTGTGTGCGCGTACGCCTGAAATCGCGCGGTGGAGAACTTGCGCTCTTCAGTATCGAACGCTCCCAGGATCGCGGCGGTTAACTCAAAGACTTCGCGGTCTTGGAGAACATCTTCCATCCGGTCTTTGGCTTCGTTGAAGTGGTAGCGGCTGAAATCACGTCGGTCGCCAATGGTCCGCACACACTGGTTGACGATACGTACCTGATCATCACCAAACAGCCGCTTCACGTGTCCGCGAAGTTCTTTCAAATCCCACTTCATCAGCGCTCCTCAAAAAGGCGAGCGTGCGAACAGACGATCGACTTCCGCGCGCTCCTCATCCGAGTATGGCTTGCCCAAGTATTTTCCCGAGTAGTTCATGGCGCCGGTCAAGAAATAATGTGCGACCTGGCTGCACGAGTCGATGGACGTATCCAGGTAGATACAAAACGCGAAGCCTGCTTGCGGGGCCAACATGCCCATTTCCTCCAGCACGGCACGCAGCGCCGTGAGGTCTGAGAACGGTCCTGTGTGAGCGTCCATGCCCTTTGGGTGCAGCATCGCAAACCCGTCGAGCGTCGGGTGCACTGCCAGTGTGCAGAACTTGATGTAGATAGCCTCGCGCTGGCTCTTGCCAAAACCCGCGTCCTCGTCGAGGATCTTGCGCACGGCCGCGGGCCCGAAATCCCGCTTGAGAGTGCGCCGGTCCGCTTTGCACCACTTCTCGATGAGCGAAGGGTCCACGTGGAAGGCGTTGACAAGATTGGTAGTCTCCACGATGTCGCGCAGGATGAGCGTGGCCGCCTGGTAGTAGCCCGAAGCCATGAGCTTCCACGCGGTCGCAAAGCTGTTGAACGTGCGGATGCTTAGGTGGCTGATAGCTCGTTCGTAATCGTCAGCATGGTAGCGCTGGCGCAACATGTCCATCACGTTCATGGCGCGCTCGGTGATGTCCAGGTGGTCCGCCAAGCCATGGTTGGCTTCGATCAAGCGCACTGCGCGCTGGCGCAACTCCTCTTCGCCTTGGTGAAGTAATAATAGGTTGGCGGGAACAGTGTTATTGGAGGCGGACATGGCTCGCATAATAGCCGAGCATTACACTGTCATTCCTGCCGGGCCAGCGCCAGTGGATGGCAGCCGATACTCGGGGACGTCTGGAGTCTTAGACTGCTATTGGCCGGAAGCGGAATTGATGCGCCAAGGACGGCAGCGACGCCAGCACGCATCGTCCCCCACCCAGCAGTGTTATCGCTGTGCGCGTTCCAGCGTCAGCCGTGCCCGCGATGGGTCGTCCCCCAGCGCGGCGGCGCGCTCCAGCAACGCCAGCGCTGCGGCGCGCTCGGCGTCGCCGCCGCGTTCCAGGCGCATGAGCGCGGCGTTGTAGGCGGCGATGGCGCTGCCCTTGGCGGCGGCGCGTTCGAAGCCGGCCAGGGCCTTGTCCGGGCACAGGAACATGACGTCCCAGCCGGCCGCGGCCTGCGTCAACAGCGTGAGATCGGTGCCGGCAATCTCGTCCTCCACATACGTGGGCCAGCCCGCGGCCAACGCAGCGAACACGTCGGCGCCTTCGGGCAGGTAGTAGGCGCCGGCACCTTCGCGCACGGTGTAGGCCTGGCGCGTGGTGCGGCGGGAGCCGTCCTTGGAAAGCCAAAGGAAGCCGGCTTCGCCCTGCACTGGAAAGCCGTCCAGCGCCTTGGACACGCGATCGGCCAACGATGACACGCCCGGCTCCGGCGAGACGCCGGTCCATGACCCCAGCAGTTCGACGCGCTTCACCTTGGCGTCGCGTTGCGCGCGCACGGACGCGGCGATGTCGTCGGGAGTGAGAATGCGCCACTCCGCGTCGTACATGCGCCACGGGCTCGCCTGCAGGCCGAGGATGAAATCCGCATCGGTGTCCGGCACGGCGTCCATGTAGTCGTGGAGCGCACGCCCGGAATAGACGCAGTCAACCGAATCCTCGCTCGGCGAACAGGTGGTCACGCTGACCACGTCCGCCAGCGGGAGGTGGTGGTCGCACGCCCAGGTAGCGGGGCTGAGCAAGCAGAGGCCGAGCAGGGCGCGTTTCATCTGATGGGCGAAGGTTCGCGACAGGAAGGCGGAAAGCGTGCCGCTTCCCATGCGGTCCGGCAAGCAGGAGTGAGATGCCTGCTTGCGGTGGTCCGGCGCCGTACAAGGTGCGCATCGGCCACGTCGCCCAGGCCGCGGCCGTGTGCGTGCCAATGAGGCACGCGGCCGGCGTCGCAGTTGCCGCGGCGCACAATAAAGGTGCGCCGCGCACCACTTGTGTTCGTTGAGGCTCGCCGCGGTGGCTGCGCAAGCGGGTTGCAGGTTGCCGATGGATCCGCCAGTGCCTTGAATTTTATGGCGATTCTTCCGCTGTACTGGCGCCGAGGCGACTTGGCACGCCGATTGCGATAGCTCCAGCGCGGACGCAACGGGGTGTCCGCACCAATTCGATTCGGCAGGCGGGCCAACGGCGGTCCGCCTGCCCAGACAACGGCGTCTTCCGGTGCGAACCGGACGGCGCCGTTTTTGTTTTTCCCTCCCCTCGACTACCGCGTGCTGCGGGTGGTGTGCAGCGCTGCGGTCCAACGTTTCTCGGAGATGGCGCGGATGAATCGATCGTTCTGGCAATCCGGGCATACGCCCACGCTGTTGTCGGCGTTCCTGTATTTCGACCTGAGCTTCATGGTCTGGTACCTGCTCGGGCCGTTGCAGGTGCAGATCGCCGCGGCGCTGTCGCTGGATACGCAGCAGCGGGCGTTGATGGTGGCGGTGCCGATCCTGTGCGGGGCGGTGCTGCGGCTGTTCCTGGGCATGCTTGCCGACGTGATCGGCGCCAAGCGCGCGGGCATGCTGGCGCAGGTGCTGGTGATCGTGGCGCTGATGGTGGCGTGGCAGCTGGGCGTGCACAGTTTCGCGCAGGTGCTGTTGTTGGGGCTGATGCTGGGCGTAGCCGGGGCCTCGTTTGCGGTGGCGCTGCCGCTGGCCTCGCGCTGGTATCCGCCGCAGCATCAGGGCACGGCGATGGGCATCGCCGGCGCCGGCAATTCCGGCACGGTGTTCGCGGCGCTGTTCGCGCCGGTGCTGGCCACGGCGTTCGGCTACCAGGCGGTGTTCGGGCTGGCCTGCATCCCGCTGCTGCTGACCTTGCTGGTGTTCGCGGCGTTCGCCAAGGATGCGCCGGTGGAGGTGCCGCGCAAGCATCTGGGCGACTACGCGCGGGTGCTGGTCGGCAACCGCGATTCGTGGTGGTTCATGCTGTTCTACGCGATCACCTTCGGCGGTTTCGCCGGGTTCGCCAGTGCCTTGCCCGGTTACTTCCACGACCAGTTCGACTTCTCTCCCAAGCTCGCCGGTTGGGCCACCGCGGCGTGCGTGCTGGCCGGTTCGGTGATGCGTCCGCTGGGCGGTGCGCTGGCCGACCGCATCGGCGGCACGCGCACGCTGCTGTCGATCTATCTGCTGGTGGCGTTGCTGGTGGCCGCCGCGGCGGTCGGGGTCGGCGGTCCGGCGGCGACGGTGGCGCTGTTCGTGCTGACCCTGCTGTGCCTGGGCACCGGCAACGGCGCGGTGTTCCAGTTGGTGCCGCAGCGGTTCGGCCGCGACATCGGGCTGATGACCGGGCTGATCGGCATGGCCGGCGGCATCGGCGGGTTCCTGCTCGCCGCGGGGCTGGGCATCGTCAAGCAGCACACCGGCAGCTATGCGTTGGGGCTGTGGCTGTTCGCCGGCTGCGCGCTGCTGGCCTGGGGCCTGCTGTCCAACGTCAAGCAGCACTGGCGCAGCCAGTGGGCCGCGGCCGGCGCGGCGCGGGTCTGATCCTCTCCACCGAAGCGAGACGCGAATGAACAAGCCAAGACTGGTGGTGGTGGGCAACGGCATGGCCGGCATCCGCACCGTGGAAGAACTGCTCAAGCTGATGCCGGGGATGTACGACATCACCGTGTTCGGCGCCGAGCCGCATCCGAACTACAACCGCATCCTGCTCTCGCCGGTGCTGGCCGGCGAACAACGGTTCGACGAGATCGTGCTCAATCCGCTGGCCTGGTATGCGGAGCACGGCATCCGCCTGCACGTGGGCAAGGAAGTGACCCGCATCGACCGGATCAAGCGCAAGGTGATCGCCGCCGATGGCACCGAGGCGCCGTACGATCGCCTGCTGCTGGCCACCGGCTCGCTGCCGATCGTGCTGCCGGTGCCGGGCAAGGAGCTGAAGGGCGTGATCGGCTACCGCGACATGCACGACACGCAGACCATGATCGATACCGCCACGCGCAAGCGCCACGCGGTGGTGATCGGCGGCGGCCTGCTCGGCCTGGAGGCGGCCAACGGGCTCAAGCAGCGCGGCATGCAGGTGACCGTGGTGCACCTGGCCGACTGGCTGCTGGAGCGCCAGCTCGACCCGGTCGCCGGGCAGCTGCTGCAGCGCTCGCTCAGCGAACGCGGCCTGGACTTCCGCCTCGGCACCTCCACCACCGAACTGGTCGGCAACGCTGACGGCGAAGTGGTGGCGGTGAAGTTCTCCGACGGCAGCGAGGTGCCGGCCGACCTGGTGGTGATGGCCGCCGGCATCCGCCCCAACATCGCGCTGGCGCAGGCCGCCGGCATCCACTGCACGCGCGGCATCGTGGTCAACGACACGCTGCAGACCTTCGACCCGCGCGTGTACGCGGTCGGCGAATGCGCCAGCCACCGCGGCATCGCCTACGGCCTGGTCGCGCCGCTGTTCGAGCAGGCCAAGATCTGCGCCAACCACCTGGCCGGGTTCGGCATCGGCATCTACCGCGGCTCGGTGGCCTCGACCAAGCTCAAGGTCACCGGCATCGACCTGTTCTCGGCCGGCGATTTCATGGGCGGGGACGGCAGCGAGGAGATCGTGCTGTCCGACCCGGCCGGCGGCGTCTACAAGAAGCTGGTGCTGAAGGACGACAAGCTGGTCGGCGCCTGCCTGTACGGCGACACCAACGACGGCGCCTGGTATTTCCAGCTGCTCAAGGACGCCAGCCCGATCGGAGAGCGCCGCGAGCGGCTGATGTTCGGCGAGAGCGCGCTCGGCGACGCCGGCACCGCCGGCCAGGACCGTGCCAGCGCGATGCGCGACAGCGACGAGGTGTGCGGCTGCAACGGCGTGTGCAAGGGCACCATCGTCAAGGCGATCAACGCGCAAGGCCTGTTCACCGTCGACGAGGTCAAGAAGCAGACCAAGGCGGCCAGTTCCTGCGGTTCGTGCACCGGCCTGGTCGAGCAGATCCTGATGAATTGCCTGGGCTCCAACTTCCAGCAGACGCCCAAGACCAAGGCGGTGTGCGGCTGCACCGACCTCAGCCACGGCGAGGTGCGCCAGGCGATCCGCGAGGGCAAGTTGCTCACGCATGGCGCGGTGTATGCGCAGCTGCAGTGGCGCAGTCCCAATGGCTGCGCGACGTGTCGTCCGGCGATCAACTACTACCTGCTGTCGACCTGGCCGCGCGAGGCGGTGGACGATCCGCAGTCGCGCTTCATCAACGAACGCGCCCACGCCAACATCCAGAAGGACGGCACCTTCTCGGTGATCCCGCAGATGAAGGGCGGGGTGACCAACGCCTCGGAGCTGCGCCGCATCGCCGACGTGGCCGACAAGTACGCGGTGCCGATGGTCAAGGTCACCGGCGGCCAGCGCATCGACCTGCTCGGCATCCGCAAGGAAGACCTGGTGGGCGTGTGGAAGGACCTGGGGATGAATTCCGGGCATGCCTACGGCAAGTCGATCCGCACGGTGAAGACCTGCGTGGGCAGCGAGTTCTGCCGCTTCGGCACGCAGAACAGCACGCAGATGGGCATCGACTTGGAGACCATGCTGGCCAACATGTGGAGCCCGCACAAGGTGAAGCTGGCGGTGTCCGGCTGCCCGCGCAACTGCGCCGAGTCCGGGATCAAGGACGTGGGCATCATCGCGGTGGAGTCGGGTTGGGAGCTGCACATCGGCGGCAACGGCGGCATGAAGACCGAGGTCGCCAAGTTCCTGGTCAAGGTCAAGACCGCCGAGGAGGTGAAGGAGTACACCGGCGCATTCCTGCAGCTGTACCGCGAAGAGGCCTACTACCTGGACCGCACCGTGCACTACATCGAGCGCGTGGGCATGGACTACATCCGCCAGCGCGTGATCGAGGACGCGGGCAACCGCCGCGCGCTGTACGAGCGCCTGCTGTACGCGCTGGAAGGCCTGCCCGATCCGTGGGCCGAACGCATCGCCGGGGCCAAGCAGCGCGAGTTCCAGCCGCTGCGCGTGGCCGCGCCGCTGGCGCTGGTGGAGGACTGAGCGATGCACGCAGCCGCTTCCGACCTCATCGCGTCCGACAGCAGTGCCGCGGACGCCAGCGCCCGCCACTGGATCCGGATCTGCCGCATCGACGACATCCCCGCGCTCGGCGCGCGCGTGCTGCAGATCGCCGGCACCGACCCGATCGCGCTGTTCCGCACCGCCGGCGACCGCGTGTTCGCGTTGGTCGACCGCTGCCCGCACAAGGGCGGGCCGCTGTCGCAGGGCATCGTCGCCGGCGACAGCGTCACCTGCCCGTTGCACAACTGGAATATCGCCCTGGACAGCGGCCAGGCCTGCGCGCCGGACGTGGGCTGCGCGCGCCGCTATCCGGTGCGGGTGGACGACGGCGAGGTGTGGCTGTCGTTGCAGGGCGCCGCGTGATGGACGGCGCGCACGTGCCGGCAGCGAGCGCGGTCGCGGACAACGCCGCGCGGCGCACGCTGACCCGTTCCACCTGCTGCTACTGCGGGGTCGGCTGCGGCGTGCTGATCGAGACCGAGCACGCCGCCGACGGCGCCGCGCGCATCGTCGGCATCGAGGGCGACCCGGAACACCCGGCCAACTACGGCCGGCTGTGCAGCAAGGGCCGCACGCTGCCGCAGACCGTGCGCAGCCTGCACGGCCGCGCGCTGCAGCCGGAACTGCGCACGCATCGCGACGCACCACGCCGTGCGGTGGACTGGGCGGTGGCGCTGGACAGCGTGGCCGAGCGTCTGGCCGGCATCGTCGAACGGCACGGGCCGGACGCGGTGGCGTTCTACCTGTCCGGGCAGTTGCTGACCGAGGACTACTACGTCTTCAACAAGCTGGCCAAGGGCCTGATCGGCACCAACAACATCGACACCAATTCGCGGCTGTGCATGTCCAGCGCGGTCACCGGCTACAAGCTGGCGCTGGGCGCGGACGGCCCGCCGACCTGCTACGAGGATCTGGAACTGGCCAGGACCGTGCTGCTGGCCGGCAGCAACATGGCCTATGCGCATCCGGTGCTGTTCCGCCGGCTCGAGGAGGCGCGCGCGCGCGATGCGGACGTGCGCTGGATCGTGGTCGACCCGCGCCGCACCGACACCGCGGCGATGGCCGACCTGCACCTGCCGATCCAGCCCGGCACCGACGTGGCGCTGTTCAACGGCATGCTGCATCACCTGATCTGGGAAGACCGCATCGATCGCGCGTTCATCGCCGCGCATACGCAGGGTTTCGCCGAACTGCGGCAGACAT
This sequence comes from Xanthomonas sp. WHRI 7945, assembly GCF_035026585.1. NCBI lineage: Bacteria > Pseudomonadati > Pseudomonadota > Gammaproteobacteria > Lysobacterales > Lysobacteraceae > Xanthomonas > Xanthomonas sp. WHRI 7945. Next base: position 27,078 of record NZ_JAYIQP010000008.1, on the reverse strand, counting down.
TGCGCGAGTACACCCCGGCGATGGCCGCCGACATCTGCGGCATCCCGGTCGCCGACCTGGTGCAGGCGGCGGAATGGTTCGGCCGCGACGCGCCGGCGCTGTCGCTGTATTGCATGGGCCTGAACCAGTCCGCGCACGGCACCGACAAGAACCTGGCGTTGATCCACCTGCACCTGGCCACCGCGCAGATCGGCAAGCCCGGCGCGGGCCCGTTCTCGCTGACCGGACAGCCGAACGCGATGGGCGGGCGCGAGGTCGGCGGCATGGCGACGATGCTGGCCGCGCACCGCGAGATCGCCAGCGCCACCGATCGCGCCGAACTGGAGCGGCTGTGGCAGCTGCCGGCCGAGCGGCTGTCGGCGCGTCCCGGCCTGCCGGCAGTGGCGCTGTTCGATGCGCTGCGCCGCGGCGAGGTCAAGGCGGTGTGGATCGCCTGCACCAATCCCGTGCACTCGATGCCGGACATCGCGCAGGTGCGCGATGCGTTGCGCCAGGCCGAACTGGTGATCGTGCAGGACGCCTTCGTGCAGACCGACACGGTGCCGTTCGCCGATGTGCTGCTGCCGGCGGCGAGCTGGGGCGAGAAGGACGGCACGGTGACCAATTCCGAGCGCCGCATCTCGCGCGTGCGCCAGGCGCTGCCGGCGCCGGGTGCGGCCAAACCGGACTGGTGGATCGCCAACGAGGTGGCGCGGCGGCTGGAAGCGCGGCTGGATGCGCCCGCCGCCGGCTCGCGCTTCGGCTTCGCCGATACCGCGGCGGTGTTCGACGAGCATCGCGCGCTGAGCGTCGGCCGCGACCTGGACATCGGCGGACTGGACTATGCGCGGCTGGAGACGCAAGGCCCGCAGCAATGGCCGCTGCCGGCCGGCGCCGCGCATGGCCAGGCGCGACGCTACGCCGACGGCGTGTTCGCCACCGCCGACGGCCGCGCGCGTTTCCATCCCACGCCGTACAAGCCGGTGGCCGAACCCACCTCCGCGCGCTTCCCGCTGCGCCTGCTGAGCGGGCGCCTGCGCGACCAGTGGCACGGCATGTCGCGCAGCGGCAGGGTGCCGGGGCTGTTCGCGCACAGTCCGCAGCCGGGCCTGCGCATGCATCCGCAGGACGCGGCGCGGCGCGGGCTGGCCGCCGGCGATCTGGTGCGTGTCGTGAGCAAGCGCGGCAGCGTAGTGCTGCCGCTGGAGCCGTGCGAGGAGATGCGTTCGGGCGACGTGTTCGCGGCGATGCACTGGAATGCGCAGTTCCTGGACAACGGCGGCATCAACGAGCTCAGCCTGGCGACGGTGGACGCGCGCTCGCAGCAGCCCGAGCTCAAGCATGCCGCGGTGCGCGTGGAGAAGGCCGAGTTCGGCTGGCACCTGCTGCTGGCGCGGCGCGGCGACGCGCTCGCGCTGCAGGCCGCCGCGCAACCGTGGCTGCGCGACTTCGGCTACGCCGCGCTGAGCCTGCAGGCCGAGAGCGGCGAACAGGAACAGGCCTGGTTGGTGTTGCGCGCCGCGGCCGAGCAGGCGCCGGCCGCCGCGCAACTGGAGGCGCTGGCCGCGGCGCTGGCCTTGGCCGGCGGCGACGCCGATACCCTCGAATACCGCGACGCGCGCCGTGGCCTGCTCAAGCGCGTGGCTTGGCGCGGCGCCGCGCCGGCCAGCCACCTCGACGGCCTGCTGTTGGCCGGCGCGCAGCGCGATGCCGGCGGCGAAGCGCTGCTGGAGCGCGCGCTGAGCGGCGAGGTCTGGTATGGCGCGCGGCTGGCGGCCTTCGCGCAGGCCGGCGGCGGCGCGCGCGATCCGGTGGTGTGCCAATGCACGCAGGTCCGCGAATCGGCGATCCGCAGCGAAGCCGCGCGCGGCGCGGCGCCGGCCGAGATCCGCGCGCGGCTGGGCTGCGGCAGCGTGTGCGGCTCGTGCATGCCGCAGGTGCTGCGGCTGTGCACGACGGCGGCAAGCGCATGAGCGGCTGCGGCTTGCAGGTTGCCATTGTGCCGGCCACGGAGTGCGCAGGAAACGCTGTAGGCATCCGCCTTGCGTTCTACTCGGCTGGCAAGGCGAAGCGACGCGCTGGTGACGAGCGCTCGTCGCAGGTGCAGCGGGCGGACGCCGCAGTGGTGCCGGCGCTCGCGAGATCACCCCGCTTCGCACACGCCGCCGCAGCTGCTGCGGTGCGCGACGACCCGTTGCGCATGAGTGGTCGGGGCTCACGCGCCGCCCTGGTGTCCGCTGGGGATGCAGCGACGAACGCCGCGTGCGCTCGCGGCCCACGCGGCGCCGCCGGTAGAGCGCGGCGACGGCGCGCGTGGCGGGCGCATGCGAAACGCGGTGCGGATGCGCGCAGCGGTGCGCAGGCGGGTGCGATGTCTTGGGTGTGGTTCCTTCTTCCTGGGTGGAGTCTGCGATGAACGATGCAAGCGTGTCCGGCGTGCGTGGTGGCGGTGAAGTGGTGTTGCTGTCGGCCGGTCCCGGCGATCTGGAGCTGCTGACGCTGAAGGCGGTCAAGGCGCTGGCCGCGGCGCAGGTGCTGCTGCTCGACGACCTGGTCAACCCGGACATCGTGCAGTTCGCGCCGCAGGCGCGGGTGATCCGAGTCGGCAAGCGCGGCGGCTGCCGCTCCACCCCGCAGGATTTCATCTGCCGGCTGATGCGGCGCTATGCGCTGCAGGGCGCCAACGTGGTGCGCGCCAAGGGTGGCGAGGCGCTGTTGTTCGGCCGCGCCGGCGAGGAGATCGCGTTCCTGCGCGCGTCGGGCGTGGCGGTGCGCATCGTCAACGGCGTCAGCGCCGGGTTCGCCGCGGCGGCGGGGCTGGGCATGTCGCTGACCCATCGCGACCACTGCCCCGGCATCACCTTCGTCACCGCGCACACCCAGGACCATGGCGAGCCGGACTGGGCCGCACTGTGCGCCACCCGCACCACGCTGGCGATCTACATGGGCATGGGCCGCATCGCCGCGCTCAGCGCCGCCTTGCTGCGTTACCTGCCCGGCGACACGCCGGCGGCGGTGGTGCAGTCGGCGAGCCTGCCGCAGCAGGCGCAACTGCTGACCACGCTCGGCCGCCTGGCCGTGGACGTCGAAGGCCTGGGCATCGGCGTCCCAGGCGTGATCCTGATCGGTGGCGCGGTGGGCGAGGCCCAGGTGCAGCAGTTCGCGCAGTCGCACGCACTGCAGGCGACCGCGTGATCCCTTGTGGGAGCGACTTCAGTCGCGACATGTCTTACCGGTAGAGCCCGTCGCGACTGAAGTCGCTCCCACACATTTCGCCATTCATACGGAATGGCCGTAGATGCGCGAATTCTTGTGGGAGTGTCATCAGTCGCGACGAGGGGAGTCGAATCCTCGTCATCGCATCACGCCTCGAAGTCGGCCCCGAACCATCGTGACATCCTGAATTCCGATGGCGCCGGCTGCGGATACATACGGTCGCGGCTGAAGCCGCTCCTACAGTGCATGCGTGCAGTGCGCCTCGATCCCCCTGTAGGAGCGGCTTCAGCCGCGACGAACGAAGCGAAAGGCGTTGCAGCGTCATGTAACGCGCCGGGCCGATGCTCCGAAGCCATCGCGATATCCGACATGGGTGAGCCGCTGACGCAAGGGCTAGGAACGCCTTGTTCGTCAATGTCGCCCGGGCCGTCGCGACCGCCGGAAACCTTGGGATGCCGCCAGGCCGTGCATCCTGCGCAGATGGCGCACCGCGATTTCCTGCGGCAACCATGCGACGATGCCGAAGGGGCGCTGCCGCTACCCGACTGCCCGCCCCTCCCGGGGTCGAAGGAGATGCAATGAAAAGCACGTCGGATGCCAGAATGCCCCGCCTTCTGGCACCTTGGGCAAGCCCGTCGCGCCGCCGTTGGCTGCTTGTCTTCGCACTCGCCGCCGCAGCCACCGCGCAAGCGCAGTCGGCACCCGCGCAGGATCCGCTCGCCGTGCTGGACCACGGGCTGCGCCCGAGCGTGCTCGCGCCCGGCCAGGCTTTGCCACGATGGTCGATCGACCAACGCATGCGCCACTACAAGGTGCCCGGCGTCGCCGTGGCGATACTGAAACATGGCGAAGTGGTAGCGGTGTCGGGCTACGGCGTGCGGCAAGCGCATGCGCAGGACAAGGTCGACGGCGACACGCTGTTTTCGGTCGGTTCGATCAGCAAGGTCGCCACCGCGACCACCGCCTTGCGCTTGATCGCGCACGGCGAACTCGATCTGGACCGGAACGTCGACGACTACCTCAAGCGCTGGAAGCTGCCGACCTCCGCGGACGTTCCCCGCCCGAACGTCAGCCTGCGAATGCTGATGTCGCATACCTCCGGCCTGGGCGTGCACGGTTTCGCGGACTATCGCCCCGAGGCTCCGCTGCCGACCCTCGTGCAGGTGCTCGAAGGGCAGACACCGGCCAACGGCGAAGCGGTCGCGTTCAAGCACCCGCCAGGACAGGTCAATGACTATTCCGGCGGCGGCGTCACCGTGGAACAGGCCGTCATCGAAGATGCGACCGGTCAACCGCTCCAGCAGGTGGCCCAGGACCTGGTGTTCGCGCCGCTGGGCATGCGCCGCAGCACCTTCGAAAGCCCGCTCTCGGCCGAACACGGCAACATCGCCAAGGCGCATGACGCGAGCGGCGCACCGACGGCCTTGCCGCGCGGCTGGGAAAGCTTCGCCGAGGCCGGAGCATCGGGCTTGTGGACGACGGCAAACGATCTCGGGCGGCTGGTCGGTGGATTGATCGACAGCTACCAGGGCCGAAGCGATTTTCTGCCGCAGCCGTTGGCGACGGCGATGATGACCGAGGTCTCGCCGGGACCTTTCGGGCTGGGGCCGCGTCTGGGTGGCGCCGGTCCGGGACGCCACTTCTTCCACATGGGCGCCAACGACAGTTATCGGGCGTTTTTCGAGGGGTATCCGGAAACCGGCGACGGCTTCGTGATCCTCACCAACGGAAGCAACGGCACCGAACTGTCCTTCGAGATCCGCAACGCGTTGGCCGATGCGATCGGCCTGGGCGCACATCCGCCGATCCGCAGCGTGGCGCCGCGGTTGCCGCCTCCGCCGGACTATGCCGGCCGTTACCGGCTGGACACCAGCGTGCCGATGGACCTGCGCCGTGCCTCGGCCGACAGCTTCGACCACGGCTCCCTGCAGGTGAAGGTCGCCGGCGACAAGGTAGAAGTGCTGTTGCCGGGTCAGGACGCGCCGCAGCCGTTGCACTCCCTTGGACCGGCACAATTCGTTCTGGCGGGGATGTACGCGTTCGTGTTCGAGTTCCGGCGCGATGCGTGGGGAAAGGTGCGAGGCATCTCGCTGTCGATCCCGGAGGCCAACTCCGTGACCTATTACGTACGCGAATGAAGGCCGCGGCGCAGGATCGAATATCCGACCGACGGGGCGCCGGATTCACCATGCCATCCACCTGTCGGACCCGGCGCTATTGCCGACCGCCGGTGAGGTCTTGAAATGAGCGATTCGCAGAAAGCTGTCCGCCGCCATTGGCGCCACCCGCGGCGTCGGTTATGAAACGGTCCGCCAGCTTGCCGAAGCCGCGTCGCCACCCTGCGTGCTGAGACCACAGGTGCCGGTAAGGTTGTCCAGCGGGCGCAAGTTCGCAGGCATAGTTTTCAACGCTTGCGATTGCACTGAGGCCAGCTCCTTTTTTCGAGCTTGAGCAGCTTGTGCTGGCCGCGATCTCGCTTGTACCTGAGCCGCCGCCGACAAACGAGCGCCGAAGGCTGGCCGGTCGAGCCGATGACGCAGGACATCAGCAACGCCGCCACGATTCACAAGGCCCTTGCCTATGAGGGGCGACCGTCTTCGTGACGCACGCAGCCTGAATTTTCGCGTCCCGTCACCCACCTGGGCCCGAAACCACCGGCATCGCTCCACACGCGCAGCCATCTGCCTGTGTGGAGCGACGCCCAGCCGCATTGCGCGATCGGCAAGGCCGCTCTAAACGGCCGCGCTTTCCTGCGCCTGCGCCGCGCTCAGGCCGCCGGCGTCGGCGACGGCGCCGCGTTCTGGTGCTGGGCCGCGGCGGCCTTGCTGTCGCGCTCGGCCGCCAGCAGGGTCAGCGAACGGCCGATGCCGTGCCATTGCGAGCCGCCCGGCAGGCCGTGCTCGTGCTCGCGCTCGGCGGTATCGATCAGGACGCGCCAATGCTCGCCCTCGACCAGCGGCAGGGTGAAGGTCACGTCCTCGACGGCACCGTTGACGATCATCAGCAAGGTCACGTTCGACGCCGCCTGGCGCAGGCCGCTGGACGGCGCCCGGCCGTCCAGGCGCATCATCATCGCCCGCGCATGCGGGTCGTGCCAGGACGCCTCGGTCATTTCCTCGCCGTCCGGCGCCAGCCAACTGACGTCCTTGATGCCCAGCTCTTCGTCGTACACGCCGTCGAAGAAGCGCGCACGATGCAACAGCGGGTAGTGCGCGCGCAGGTGGGTCAGGCGCGCCACGAACGCGGTCAGCCGCTGCGCGCGCTCGTCGCTGTCCCAGTTCAGCCAGGTCAGCTCGTTGTCCTGGCAGTAGGTGTTGTTGTTGCCGCCCTTGCTGCGCCCGAACTCGTCGCCGGCCAGCAGCATCGGCGTGCCCTGCGACAGCAGCAGCGTGGCCAGGATGTTGCGCATCTGCCGCTGGCGCAGCGCGTTGATCTGCTCGTCGTCGGTCTCGCCCTCCACGCCGTAGTTGGCGGAGATGTTGTTGTCCGAACCGTCGCGGTTTTCCTCGCCGTTGGCGTCGTTGTGCTTGTGCTCGTAGCTGACCAGGTCGTGCAGGGTGAAGCCGTCGTGGGCGGTGACGAAGTTGACCGAGGCAGTGGGGCGGCGGCCGCGGTGGTTGAACAGGTCGGCCGAGCCGGTCAGGCGCGTGGCCAGTTCGGCCAGCTGGCCTTCGTCGCCGCGCCAGAACGCGCGCACGTTGTCGCGGAACTTGTCGTTCCACTCCGACCAGCCCGGCGGGAAGCCGCCGACCTGGTAACCGCCGGGACCCACGTCCCACGGTTCGGCGATCAGCTTGACCTGGCTCAGCAGCGGATCCTGGCGGCAGGCGTCGAGGAAGCCGCCCTTGGGATCGAAGCCGTGGTGCTCGCGGCCGAGGATGGTGGCCAGGTCGAAGCGGAACCCGTCCACGTGCATCTCCGACACCCAGTAACGCAACGAGTCGTTGACCATGCGCAGCGCGCCGGCGTTGGTCAGGTCGAAGGTGTTGCCGGTGCCGGTGTCGTTGATGTAGAAGCGGCGGTCCTGCGCCAGGCGGTAGTAGCTGGCGTTGTCGATGCCCTTGAACGACAGCGTCGGTCCCAGCTCGTTGCCTTCTGCGGTGTGGTTGTAGACCACGTCCAGGATCACTTCCAACCCGGCGTGGTGCAGCCGCGCCACCATTTGCTTGAACTCGGCCACGGTGCGCGTGGCCATGTAGCGCGGCTGCGGCGCGAAGAAGCCGATGGTGTTGTAGCCCCAGTAGTTGCGCAGGCCCTGCTTGAGCAGGTATTCGTCGTCGACGAAGGCGTGCACCGGCAGCAGCTCCACCGCGGTCATGCCGAGCCGCTTGATGTGTTCCACCACCTCGTCGACCTTGAGCCCGGAGAAGGTGCCGCGCCAGGCCTCGGGTACCGACGGATGGCGCATGGTGGTGCCGCGCACATGGGTCTCGTAGATCACCGTGCGGTCCCACGGCGTCTGCAGGCGCTGGTCCTTGCCCCAGGTGAAGGCCGGATCGATCACCGCGCACTTGGGCACGTAGGCGGCGCTGTCGCGGCGGTCGAAGCTCAGGTCCGCGTCCTTGTGGCCGATGGTGTAGCCGAACAGGGCCGGGGCCCATTTCAGCTCGCCGACCAGCTGCTTGGCGTAGGGATCGAGCAGCAGTTTGTTGGGATTGAAGCGGTGTCCGGCGTCGGGCGCGTACGGGCCGTACACGCGGTAGCCGTACAGCTGGCCGGGCCGCGCATCGGGCAGGTAGCCGTGCCAGATCTCATCGGTGTACTCGGGCAGGACGATGCGCTCGACCTCGCGCCCGCGCTCGTCGAACAGGCACAGCTCGACCTTGGTGGCGTTGCTCGAATACAACGCGAAATTGACGCCCAGGCCGTCCCAGGTGGCGCCCAGCGGATACGAGCGGCCTTCGCGGATGCGAGAGCGGCGGGCGAGCTTGCGAAGCGGCATGCGGAATCCTTACGACGTGGCGGGGCCGTTGCCGGCCGGAGAAAGCGAGTGGTCTTGCGCAGGGGCGTGGGCTTCGGCGTCGACCAGGCGTTCGGCCATGGCCCAGTGGCGGGCGGCGCGGCCGTCTGGCCGGCCCTCGGCCTCCCAGATTTCGTGTGCGAGTTGTTCGATGCGGCGCTTGCGTGTGTCTGCGTCCATGGCGGTCTTGTCAGGGGAAGGTGGCCAGTACGGCGACCGGGAAGTCGGCGAGCAGCTCGGACACCGGCGTCGTGGCCGATGCCGCGAGCGTGCGCCCGCTCAACACATGCCGGTACTGTGCCGCGGGCAGTGTCAGAACGGTGTTATGCCAGTCCTGCGGCGCGCGCAGCGGCGCGGCCGGATCCAGCGCCTGCCGCGCCGCGGTCAGGCGCGGCACCAGCACCGCCAGGGTCTGGCCGGCGTGCTCGCGCAGGAAGCCGAGCACGTGGTCGGCGTGCGCGCCTTGCGCGTACAGCGGACGATAGTCGCCGTGCGCGAACAACGCCGGATGGGCGGCGCGCAGCTGCAGCAGCTGCGCGCTCAGCCAGGCCTTGATGTGGCCGCTGTGCCAGTCGCGCAGCAGGTCCGCCGGCGCGGTGGCGTCGCGCAGCCAGGCCTGGCGCAGCGCGTAGTCGACCGGGCGGCGGTTGTCCGGATCGACCAGCGACAGGTCCCAGCCTTCGCTGCCCTGGTACAGATCGGGCACGCCGGGCACGGTCAGGCGCAGCGTGGTCTGCACCAGGCTGTTGAGCGCGCCGGCCGGGGCCAGCGCCGCCGCGGCCTGCGCCAGCGCCTCGCGCAGCGGCGCGCCGGCCGGCGCCAGCAGCGCCGCGTCCAGGAACGCGCGCGCGCCGGTTTCGTAGGCCTCGTCCGGCCAGGTCCAGTAGGTGCGCAGCTTGGCCTCGCGTGCCGCCTTCAGCTGCCAGGCGGCGATGCGCTCGGCGTAGTCGCGCAGGCCGCCGGCATCGTCGGCGGCCAGTTCCAGCGGCCAGGCGGCGACCAGCATCTGCCACAGCATCAGCACGTCGCCGGGCAGCGGTGCGGCGCTGTCCGCCGGCAGCAGGTCGGCGGCCAGCGACTGGAAGCGCGCGACCTGTGCGTCCCACCACGGCGCCTGCGCACTGAGCGCGGCCAGGCGCATGCGCACATCTTCGCCGCGCTTGTGGTCGTGGGTGGCGGTGGCCAGCAGCGCGCGCGGATGCCGCTGCGCGCGCGCCGCGTTGGCGGCATGGAACGCGTCCGGCGCCAGCGCGAACACGTCCGGATCGCTGCCGACCTCGTTGCGCGACAGCAGCACACCATGGCGGTAGAACGCGGTGTCCTCGACCGACTTGGCGTTGAGCGGCGCCGACAGCTGTTCGATGCGCCGGCGCACGATGCGCCGCAGCGCGATCTGCGCCTTGCCGGTGCCGCGACCGTCGCGGCTCCAGCGTTCGATCGCGTCGATCGCCGCGACCACCCGCGGCTCGGCGCCGGCGCGCGCGCGCTGCGCGGCATGCGCCAGGCGCGCCGCATCGGCTTCGTCCAGGCCGTCGGGGCCGGCGTAGGTGCGGTACACCTCGAACTGCCGCAGCAGCGCCATCAGGCCCTGCGCCAGCATCTGCGGGCTGAACTCGCGGGTGACCGGTTCCAGGTGCGCTGCGGCCGACAGCGCCTGCACGGTGCGCACGAACTCGGTCTGCAGCGACCCCTGCAGGATCTCGTCGCGCGCGGCACGCTGTTCCTGGCCGAAATCGCCGCTGCGGCCGCTGTAGCGGCGCCACAGTGCGGTCAGCGGCGCGGCGCCGGCCGGGTCGTGCAGCACCCCGGCGACCTGATCCATGAAGTCGTAGCCGGTGCTGCCGTCGCACGGCCAGTCGGCGCGCAGGGTTTCCTGCGGCGCCAGGATCTTCTCGATGTACAGCGCGATGCCGCCGGCGCCGATGCCGCGACGGCGCCCGGCGCGGTCCAGTTGCGCACGCAGCCGCTGCACGTAGCCGGTGGGATCGGCCAGGCCGTCGACATGGTCCACGCGCACGCCGTCCAGGTGGCCGTCGGCGACCAGCCGCAGCGGCAGCTCGTGCACCGCGGCGAACACCTCGCTCTGCTCCACGCGCAACGCGGTCAGCGAAGTGATGTCGAAGAAGCGGCGGTAGTTGAGCATGTCGTTGCCGACCCGCCACCACGCCAGGCGGTAGCACTGGCGCTCGATCAAGCGATGCAGGGTGTCGTCGCCGAGCCGCGCGGCATCGTTGAGCCGGGCCGCCCAGGCCTGGCGCGTGGCCGGCGGATCCTGCGCGACCGGGCCTTCCAGGCGGATCGGGAAGCGCTGGTCGTGGTGCTCCAGTCGCGCCTCGCCGTCTTCGTCGACCCGCAGCTGCAACACGCCTTCGCTCAGCGCCTGCGCGTACGGCCGGTCCAGCACCGGCAGCCACAGCTTGCCGTCGCGCCCGGGCGCGCGCCAGTCGATGTCGAACCAGCCGGCGTGGCGGCTCTGCCGGCCGTGCTTGAGCACGTCCCACCACCACGGGTTGGCCGCGTGCGCGGCCATGTGGTTGGGCACGATGTCCAGGATCAGGCCCATGCCGTGCGCGCGCACGCGCTCGGACAGCTGCAGCAGCGCCGGCTCGCCGCCGAGTTCGGGGTTGACCTGGCGCGGATCGGTGACGTCGTAGCCGTGGGTGGAGCCGGGCACCGCGGTGCCGATCGGCGACAGGTACAGGTGGCTGATGCCCAGGCCGGCGTAGTACGGCACCTGCGCGGCGGCGTCGAGCAGGGTGAACCCCGCATGCAATTGCAGGCGGGCGGTGGCGCGCAGCGGGATCAGGCTCATCGGTCGGTTCCTTGCGCGGCGGAGGCGCTGCGGCGGGCTTGCGCGAACGCGTCCAGGCGGGTGTCGAGCAGCGCGCTGGCATCCATCGCGTCCGGCCGCGGCAGGCGCCGGCGCCAGTTCGGATGGCCGTCGACGGTGCCCGGCAGATTGGGTTGCTGGTCCAGGCCCAGCGCGTCCTCGGCCGGCAGCAGCGCCAGCGGCGAGGGCGTGGCGGCGACGAAGCGCAGCGCATCCAGTTCGGGGTCGCGCGCCTGCGCCTGCGGCAGCGCCGCAGCGACCGCGCCGTCCATGCTGGCCACGTCGGCGGCGCGGGTCAGGTGGTCGGCGCGTTGCTGCGTGGCATCGGATAGCTGCAGGCGCCGGCGCCAGTCGATGTCCTCGCCGCGGCGCCAACCGCGCAGGGTCGGCAGGTCGTGGGTGGTGGTGGTGGCGATCGCATCGCCGCGCCAGCGCGCCGGCGGCAGGAAGGCGCCCTTGGCGTCGCGGGTGAACAGCAGCACGTCGATGCCCATCACCCCGCGCTGCGACAGCTCGGCGCGGATGCCGTCCGGCACCACGCCCAGGTCTTCGCCGATCACGATCGCGCGGTGCCGCCACGATTCCAGCGCCAGCAGGCGCAGCAGGTCGTGCAGCGGATAACGCAGGTACACCCCGTCGGCGGAACTGGCGCCGCGCGGGATCGTCCACAGCCGCAGCAGGCCGAGGATGTGGTCGATGCGCACGCCGCCGCGATCGCGCAGCACCGCGCGCAGCAGTTCGAGGAACGGCGCATAGCCGGTGGCGCGCAGCCCGGTCGGCGAGTAGCCGCCGATGCCCCAGGCCTGGCCGTCGCCGTTGAACGCGTCCGGCGGCGCGCCCAGTTCCAGCCCGGCCAACACCGCCTGCGGCCAGGCCGCGGCTTCGGCGCCGCCGGGATCGAAGCCCACCGCCAGGTCGGCGATCAGGCCGATGCCCATGCCGGCTTCGCGCGCCTGTCGCTGCACGCCGGCCCAGCTGCGCGCGGCCAGCCATTGCGCGAAGCGGTGCAGGGCCGGATCGGCATCGCCGAAATCGCGTGCGGCGAACGCGGCGTAGTCGCGCAAGGCGGCGCCGCGTTCTTGCTCGAATGCGGCGAAATCCGCATGCAGGGCGGCGTCGGCCTGGGCGAAGTCGGCATGCAGCTGGCGCAGCCACTGCCACTTCGCCGCGGCCGAGGCCGGCCAGTCGATCAGCTCGCGCGCCTGCGCCTCGGCGAAGGCCTGCTCCAGCCCGGCCGCCTGCAGGGCGCGTTGCGCCGCGGCGGCGCCGAGCACGCGCGCCGGGGCGGCCTGCAACGGGTCGAGGAAGCGGCGGTCGCCGGGCGAATACGGGCTGTAGTGGCTGCCGACCGGCCGCGCCGCGTGCACCGGGCTCAGCGCGATCGCATCGCCACCGGCCGCGGCGATGCGATCGGCCCAGGCGGCGACGCCGTACGCGTCGCCGATGCCGGCGTCGCGCGGGCCTTGTGCCGAATACACCTGCAGCGACAGGCCCCAGCGCCGCGGCGCGTCCTCGCCGACCGCCTCGGCGACGCCGTAGCAGCGCGTCGGCGCCAGCGCCAGCGTGGTGTGCTGGTCGCCGTGCTGCAGGGTCCAGTAGCCGTGCGTGTCCAGCGCCGCGACGCGGCCCTGCGCATCGAAGCGGCCGTCGCGTTGGCTGCCGTCTTCGTGTTCGAGCCGGTACGCCGCGCCGGGCATGCCGCCGGCATCGATCGGCGTGCCGACGTCGGCGGTCAGCAACGGTGCGGCGGTGGCGCTGGCCTGCAGTCGGCGCAGGCTGTCGCGGCAGGCGGCATCGTCGCGCGCGTCCAGGTCGAGCGCGCCGAGCACGCTGCGCAGCGTGTCCGGGCCGACGCTGCGCGGCGTGTCGGACGCGTCGATCCAGTCGACCAGCAGGCCGGCGGCGGAGGCCAGGGTGTGCAGGGGGGTGTCGGTCATGGGCAAGTCGGAGCCGCGGCAGTGATGGAGGGAGGACGTGCACCCGCCGTCGCCGGTGCCGCGCACGGCAAGGCCTGCGCGTCGGTCGGCGACCAACGGAACGGCCAGCTTGCCGGGGACGCTGTCGCGATGGCGTCGCGACAGCGTGCGGTCACGGTGTGGAACCGGGACGGTAGCGCGCGACGAAGGCGTTGGGCGGCAGTTGCGCCGGATCGTCGCCGGCGTTTTCGGCATGCACGGTGGCGCCGGGCAGGTCCAGCGCCACCGGCGCCTGTCCGAAGTTCGCGGCCACGTGCCACTCGCCGTCGCCCAGCCCCCAGCCTGCAGCCACCGCCTTCGGCCCCAGCGTGCGTGCGCCCAGCGCGCGTGCCTGCGCCAGCGCCGGCACCAGCTGCTGGCGGCGCAGGGCCATCAGCGCCACGAACCAGTCGCGCCAGCGCGCGCCGTCGCCGTGGGTGGCATCGCTGATGTCGGGAATGGACGCCTGGAACGTGCTCGGCGCGTTCGGGTCGGGAATGGTCGCGCGCTGCTGCGGATCGGCGAACGCGGCGAAATGCGCGAACTCGCGGCGCCGGCCTTCGCGCACCGCTTCGTCCAGCGGCGGCGCGAAATCGGTGAAGAACAGGAACGGGGTGCGGCTGCCCCACGGTTCGCCCATGAAGAACAGCGGGATCATCGGGGTCAGTGCGGTCAGCGCCAGCGCCGCGCGCAGCGCCGGCTCGGCGACCTGGGTGATCAGCCGGTCGCCGCGCGCGCGGTTGCCGATCTGGTCGTGGTTCTGCGCGAAGATCACGAACTTGTGCGGCGGCAGCTGCGCGCTCGGTTCGCCGCGCGCATGCCCGCGGTGGTCGGCCTGGCCCTGGTAGGCGAAGCCTTCGCCGAGCACCCGCGCCAGGTGCTGCGCCGGCGCATCGGCGAAGCCGGCGTAGTAGCCCTCGTCCTCGCCGGTCAGCAGCACGTGCAGGCTGTTGTGGAAATCGTCGTCCCATTGCGCGCTGTAGCCGCGCTCCAGCACGCCGGCCTGGTTGGCCTCGTTCTCCAGCACCAGGTGCACGTGGCGCCCGGCCGGCACGCTGGCCATGATCGCCTCGCGCAAGGTGTCCAGGAACGTGTTGGGCACGATCGCGTGCACCGCGTCCAGGCGCAGGCCGTCGAAGCGGTACTCGTGCAGCCACATCAGCGCGTTGTCGATGAAGTAGCGCTGCACCGGCGCCAGCCGGAAGTCGATCGCCGCGCCCCACGGGGTCGGCGCGTCTTCGCGGAAGAACGGCGAGGCGTACTGGCCCAGGTAATTGCCGTCCGGGCCGAAGTGGTTGTAGACCACGTCCAGGAACACGCTCAGGCCCAGCCCGTGGGCCTCGTCGATCAGCGCCTTGAGTTCGTCCGGATGGCCGTAGGCGGCCGCCGGCGCATACGGCAGCACGCCGTCGTAGCCCCAGTTGTGGCGGCCGGGGAACGCGGCCAGCGGCATCAGCTCGATCGCGGTGACGCCCAGCGCCGCCAGCGTCTGCAATTGCGCGCGCAGCCCGGCGTAGCCGCCGCAGGCGCCGACGTGCAACTCGTAGAACACCGTTTCCGCCCACGGCCGGCCGCGCCAAGCGTCGTGCTTCCAGCGGTAGCCGTCGCTGGCCAGCACCGCGCTGGCGCCATGCACGCCGTCGGGCTGCCAGCGCGAGGCCGGATCCGGCACCGGTTCGCCGCCGTCGATCGCGTAGCGGTAGCGGGTGCCGGCGGGGCAGGCGAGGGTGGCGCTGAAGTAGCCGTCCGCGGCGGCGGCCAGCGGGTGTCGGCTGCCGTCGTCGAACACCAGCTCCACGGCGGTGGCGTCCGGCGCCCACAGCGCGAACGCGACTTCGCCGGTCGCGGTCGGCCAGGCGCCCTGGCGCAGCGCGGCGGGCGGCGCCGCTGCAGCGGAGCCGGTCGATGATGCGTTCGTTGCGATGTTCACGTCAGTGCTCCGCTTGCAACCAGAGGGTGGACAGCGGCGGCAGGGTCAGCGCCAGCGATTGCGCATGCCCATGCATCGGCTGCGCCACGGTGCGCAGGACGCCGCCGTTACCCTGGTTGGAACCGCCGTAGTAGCCGCTGTCGCTGTTGAGGATTTCGCGCCACTGCCCGCTGCGCGGCACGCCGAGGCAGTAGCCGTGGTGCACGCTCGGGGTGAAGTTGCTCACCGCCAGCAGCGGCGGCGCGCCGCCGTCGCGATCGTGGCGCACGAAGGCGAACACGCTGTTGCGGTGATCGTCGGCCACGCTCCACTCGAAGCCGTCGGCGCTGCGGTCGCTGCGGTACAGCGCCGGCAGCGCGCGCAGCTGCCGGTTGAGGTCGGCGACCAGCCGCGCCACGCCGCGATGCTCGGGGCGCTGCGCCTGCGCCCAGTCCAGCGCGCGGTCGTGGTCCCATTCCTGCCATTGCCCGAACTCGCCACCCATGAACAGCAGCTTGCGCCCCGGGTGCGCCCACATGAAGGCCAGGTAGGCGCGCAGGTTGGCGAAGCGCTGCCAGTTGTCGCCGGGCATCTTGGCCAGCAGCGAACCCTTGCCGGGCGCCACTTCGTCGTGCGACAGCGGCAGCACGAAGTGCTCGGAGAACGCGTACACCAGGCCGAAGGTCATCTCGCTGTGGTGGTGCGGGCGGTGGATCGGGTCGCGCCGCATGTAGCTCAGCGTGTCGTGCATCCAGCCCATGTTCCACTTGTGGCTGAAACCCAACCCGCCCTGCTGCAGCGGCGCGGTCACGCCCGGCCAGGCGGTGGATTCCTCGGCCATCACCCGCACCCCCGGGAAGCGCTGCGCGATCTCGGCGTTGAGCTGGCGCAGGAACGCGATCGCCTCCAGGTTCTCGCGCCCACCTTCGGCGTTGGGCACCCACTCGCCTTCATTGCGGCCGTAGTCGCGGTACAGCATCGCCGCCACCGCATCCACGCGCAGGCCGTCGACGTGGAAGCGCTCGATCCACTCCAGCGCGCTGCCGATCAGGTAGGCGACGACTTCGGCGCGGCCGTAGTTGTAGATCAGGGTGTTCCACTCGCGGTGCACGCCTTCGCGCGGATCGGCGTGCTCGTACAGCGCGGTGCCGTCGAAGCGCTGCAGGCCGTGCGCGTCGTCGGGGAAATGCGCGCTGACCCAGTCCAGGATCACGCCGATCCCGGCCTGGTGGCAGGCATCGACGAAGCGCGCGAAGCCGTCGGCGTCGCCGTGCCGCGCGGTTGGCGCGTACAGGCCCAGCGGCTGGTAGCCCCAGGAGCCGCCGAACGGATATTCGGTGATCGGCAGCAGTTCGATATGGGTGAAGCCCAGCTCCTGCACGTACGGGATCAGTTGCGCGGCCAGCGCATCCCACTGCAGCGGCTGGCCCTGCGCGTCGTGGCGCCAGGAGCCGGCGTGCAGTTCGTAGATGCTCATCGGCTGTGCGGCGCCGGCGCGCGCCTGGCGCTGCGCCAGCCATTCCGTGTCGTGCCAGGCGAAGCCGGCGGAACTCGGCACCACCGAAGCGGTGTCCGGCGCGCGCGTGCTGTGCCGCGCGACCGGATCGGCCTTGCGCGGCAGCGGCGTGCCGTCGGCGGCCAGAATCTCGTACTGGTAGTGCTCGCCGCCGCGCAGCCCGGGCACGAACAGCTCCCAGACCCCGGCCTCGCGGCGCAGCCGCATCGGGTGGCGGCGCCCGTCCCAGCCGTTGAAGTCGCCGACCAGCGCGACCCGGCGCGCCTGCGGCGCCCACACCGCGAAGCGCACCCCGTCCACCGTGCCGACGCGGGTATGGTGCGCGCCCAGCGCGGTGCGCAGTGCGGCGCCGTCGCCGGCGGCCATGCCCTGCAGCCACGCCGCGTCCAGCACCGGACCGAACGCGTACGGGTCGTCGCTTTCCTGTACCGCGTCCGGCCACACGATGCGCAGCCGGTACGGCATCGCCGTCTTCAGTTCGCCTTCGAACAGGCCCTCGGCCTGCGGATGCGCGCGCATCCGCGCCACCAGCTTGCCGGAACCGTCGAGTAGGCCCAGCGCGTCGGCGCCCGGCACCAGCGCGCGCACCCGCACCGTGCCATCGGCGGCCGCGTGCGGACCCAGCCAGGCGAACGCGTCCACCGCCTCGCCGCGCGCCAGCGCCTGCAGCGCCAGCCGTTCCTGCTCGTCGTCCGCCGCTTCCAGCGGCGCGTCCCACACCGGCGTCGTGTCCGCCGACCGTTCCCGCTCGCTCATGCCACCGCCGTCGCCGACGTCGGAGCCGCAGTGCGGTCGTACAGGGCCATGTACTTGCGTCCGGCCAGGTCCCAGCCGCTGGGTCGCAGCATCGCCGCGCGGCGCATCGCCTGCAGCAGGCGCGGCAGGCGGAAGGTGCGGAACGCGCGCTGCAGGCAGCGGCGCAGGCCGTCGGCGGACGGGTCCTCGAACAGGAAGCCGGTCACCCCGTCGTCCACGGTATCGATCAGGCCGCCGGTGGCGTGCGCGATCGGCAGGCTGCCGAAGCGCTGCGCGTACATCTGGCTCAGCCCGCACGGCTCGAAGCGCGACGGCATCAGCAGGAAGTCCGAGCCGGCGAACATGCGCCGCGCCAGGCGTTCCTCGAAGCCGATGTGGGCGCCGACCTGGCCGGGGAAGCGCCGCGCCAGTGCCGCCACCGCCTGCTCGATCTGCGGCTCGCCGCCGCCGATCACCACGATCTGGCCGCCGGCGGCGACGATCTGCGGCGCCACCTCGCAGATCAGGTCCAGGCCCTTCTGGTGCACAAGCCGCGACACCACCGCGAACAGCGGCCCGTCGCTGTCGATCAGGCCGAACGCGCGGCGCACATGGGCGGCGTTCTCGCGCTTGCCCTGGAACTGGTCGATGCCGAAATGGGCATGCAGGTGGTCGTCGGTGCGCGGGTCCCAGCTGGCGTCGATGCCGTTGACGATGCCGCTGAGGCGGCCGCTGGCGGCACGCCGGGCCAGCAGCGAGTCCAGGCCGCAGCCCTGCGCCGGGCCGGTGATCTGCGCGGCGTAGCTGACGCTGACCGTGTTGACGTGCTCGGCGTGGACGATGCCGGCGCGCAGGAACGACATCTGCCCGTAGAACTCCAGGTCCTGCAGGCCCTCGTTCGGAATGCCCAGGGCCGCGGCCATCGAATATGGGAACAGGCCCTGGTAGGCCAGGTTGTGGATGGTCAGCAGGCACGGTGTGCGGCCGCCGGACCAGCGCACGTAGGCGGCGGCCAGCGCGCACGGCCAGTCGTTGAGGTGCAGCAGGTCCGGGCTCCAGTCCAGCCCGGCGCGGCCGCCGGCGATCTGCGCGGCGGCGTGCGACAGCGTGGCGAAGCGCAGCGCGTTGTCTTCCCAGTCGCGGCCCTCGCTGGACACGTACGGCGAACCCTGGCGCTCGAACAGCTGCGGGCACAGCAGCACGTACACGCACAGGCCGTCGGGGCGGTCCGCGCGGCCCAGCGCGCAGGCCGGCAGGCCAGCATGGGCGGCGATCTGGCCGACGATCTGCAGCGGGCCGGTCTTGCGCAGCACCGCCGGATAGCCCGGAATCAACACGCGGATGTCGCAGCTGCCGCGCAGCGCGCGCGGCAACGCCGCGGCCACGTCGCCGAGCCCGCCGGCCTTGATGAAGTCGGCCATCTCCGAGGTCACGAACAGGCTGGCGCGGCGCGCGGCCGGCTGCAGCTTGACGGTGACCTCGGCGGCGCGGATGAAGCGGCCGCGCGCGTCGCGATGGCGGCGCCGGGGGGCGCGCAGGACCGGATGGGTATCGCGTTGTCTATCGGGCAGATCGGCGAGCGTAGGGGGCGACATGGCAGTTCCGTCGAAGAGGGGGAGACGGGGGACACGGAAAGCAACTGCCGCCGCATGCCCGGACAGGCGCGCGGCGTAAAACCAAAGATGGAATGAGGTACAGCGGACAAGCGGGTCAGCGCTTCTTCAGCAATGTACGAATGCGGCGATAAAAGGGGTGTGAAGTGCGCGTGTTGTCTACGCTACAGCCGGCCTGCTACCGCATAGTGAAGCGGCCGCAATGCAGGCGGCAGTACGGGCAGACAGCCATGAATCGTTTAGCTTCGTTTTCCGCGCCGCCACGGCTGGCGCCGGCCGGCGTGAATGCGCGGGTAGCGGGGGCTTCATCCGGCCTGTGCTGCAATGCCGGCATGAACCTACCTGATCAACGCATGCGTCGCGAACTCGATGGCTTCGTGCTGGACGCCGTCCTCGCCGCGGGGCCGGATGGGGTGCTGCTGCCGCAGATCCAGATCTCGTCCGACGACGGCGCGGTCCTCGGCCGGCATGCATTCGACGGCGTCTACTTCGGCGATGTCCGTGCCGGCGAGCACTTCGTCGCCGAACGGTTGGCGGCGATCCGTTCGGCGCAGTACGGCAAGCTGGTGTTCGGCTGAACGAGCCGCGCGCCGGCTAGTGGGCGGGCTGCAGGCGCTGCAGCGCCGCCAGCAGCCCGGAATGGCTGTACGGCTTGGACAGGAAGCCGGTATGCGCGGGCAGCGTCGCGGTCTCGGGGTTCTTCATGCCGGAGGTGAGCAGGGCGGGGATGGTGACCGCGCGCCGGCGCAGTTCGCGCACCATGGTCACGCCGTCGCAGCCGGGCATCTGCACGTCGCTGAAGATCAGGTCCACGTCCGGATGCTGCTCCAGCAGCTGGAGCGCCTCGTTCGCGGTGCCGGCGCTCAGCACGCGATAGCCATCGGCGTCGAGCATCATCGCAGCCAATTCCCGGATCGTCTGGTCGTCCTCCACCAAAAGAATTGTGGTGAGGGCGCAAGTCCCGCGCATAATGCTGATGCCATCGGCTTCGTTGTCCGCAGCTTCACCACTGAGGGGTGAAGCGCTGGTGACGCCACGATGATGCCGATATCCTCGACCTCCCAATCGCGAGACGTCGCTTGCCCACTCACGCCCGCTATCGACAGATCGTCGAACTCTCGCACGACTGCATCAAGGAGATCGGCCGCGACGGCGTCGTGCGCTCGATCAACACGCATGGCCTGGGCCTGCTGGGCGCGGCGGAGCCCAAGCGCATCGTCGGCCACGAATGGGTGGGGCTGTGGCCGGAGGAGATGCGGCCGCTCGCGGAAACCGCGCTCGCCACGGCGTTGCGCAACGAGCAGTACGAATTCTGGGCGCAGCGCCCGACCCTGGATGGCCGCCCGCGCTGGTGGCACGTGCTGGCCAGCCCGCTGACCAACGCGCAGGCCGAGGTGGAAAGCGTGCTGGTGATCAGCCGCGACATCACCGAGCACCGCCAGATCGAGCAGGCCCTGCGCACCCTCGGCGACTTGCCGCAGGCCGGCGCCGCGCCGCCGCCGGCGGTCAGCGAGGCGCTGGGGCGGCAGCAACTGCAGGCCGAACACACCCAACTGCGCGGGCAACTGGACATCGCCCTGGCCGCGCAGCGCGTCGCCGAGCGGGCGATGACCCAGGCGCAGAAGGGCGAGGCGATCGGGCAGATGCTTGCCGGCATCGTCCACGACTTCAACAACATGCTGCAGACCGCGATGACCTCGGTGAGCATGGTCGCCGAACATCCGCAGCGGTTGCAGCCGGACCAGCGCAAGCTGCTCGGCATCGCCGGCGAGGCACTGCAGCATGGCGCGCGGATGACCCGGCGCCTGCTCGGCTTCGCCCGCGCGCACCCGGTCAAGCCGGAGTGGCTGGACCTGTGCGAGGTGGTCGTGCAGATGCAGCCGCTGCTGGCGCAGGCGCTGGGCGGGGAAATGCAGCTGCAGCTGGCGACCGCCGACGGCGCCGCGACGACCTATGCCGACCGCGGCTCGGTCGAGCAGGCGGTGATGAACCTGGCCCTGAACGCGCGCGACGCCTGCCAGCCGGGCGACGTGGTGTCGATCCGCTGCGGCACCCTGCACGTGCCGGCCACGCACGAGGCGGCGGCGCTGCGCCAGCCCGGCCGCTACGTGACCCTGGCGGTCAGCGACCAGGGCGAGGGCATGTCCGAGGAGACCAAGTCGCGGCTGTTCGAGGCGTACTTCACCACCAAGCCCGAGGGCAAGGGCACCGGCCTGGGCCTGGCCCAGGTCTACGGCCTGGTGCGCCAGGCCGGCGGCTTCGTCGACGTGGATTCCGAACTGGGCCGCGGCACCATCATCACCCTGGCGTTCCCGTATGTCGCCGCCGCGCCGCCGGGCGAGCGCGACGACGGCGCGACGCTGCCGGCACTGGCCTGAGCTGACCGACTTGAGCCACCGGCTCAGCGTGCCGGCAGCCGCTCGCTCACGCTGACCGCGAACGCGTCGTGCAGCAGCCGCAACGCGCGCTGTTGGCGCGCCGCGCCGAACGTGGCGCAGCACGACGGCGGCACCTGCACCTGGAAATCGCGCATCCGCGCATCGATCGCGGTGGCCAGCACGCAGGCGTCGGTGGCCACGCCGGTGACCAGCAGGCGCGTGGCCTGCAACCGCGACAACAGGATCTGCAGCGCCGAATCCAGGAACGCCGAATGCTTCGGCTTGAGCACGTAGTAGTCCTGCGGCTGCGGCGCCAGCAGCTTGGCGATCTGCGCGCCGCGCTGCGCGGGGTCGGCGCACAGCGTCCACAGGCCTTCGAAATCGGTCTGCCAGTCGGCGAAGTTGTCGTTGGCGAACACCACCGGCCAGTCGCGGCGGTGGAAGCGTGCCCTCAGCTGCGCGATGCGTTCGGCCACCGGCAGCGCCGCCTTGGCCAGGCGCGCGCCGTCGGGGAAATCGAAGCGGCTGACCATGTCCACGATCAGCAGCGCCGGCCGGCTCATGACGTCCGCTCACGGTGTTCGCGCAGGCGCCGCCGTTTCAGCGTCTGCAGCAGTTGCCCGGCCACGGCGGTCAGCAGCACCAGCGTGTTGGTCGCCACGAACACGTAGTTGCGCAGGGCCGCGCTGTACACGATGAACAGCAGCGAGGCACTGATCTGGCCGACGAACAGCCAGGCCGACACCGCCTGCACGTCGGGCGCGCGCCACTGCTTGTGGATCTGCCGCAGCAGCGTCGCCACCAGGATCAGCGTCGCCGCCCAGCCGACGAGATCCAGCGGCTTCATCGGATCCTCCTTCGCGGCCGCGTAGCGTTGCCGCGCGGCACGCAGCGCGGCTGCGCCGGCGGAACGATGTTGTTGCCGATGCGATCGATGCGTGGCGCGGCGGCCGGATGGACGCCCGGCGCCGCTGCCTGGGACGGTTGGCGCATCTGCGCTGCCTCCTGTGCGGACCGCTTGCCATGTTCTCCGCGCGCGGTGAAACGCGAGTGAGCGCGGCGGATGGCTGAACGGACCGCAGGCGCCGCCACGGTCGCGTTCTCGGCGATCTTCGCGAAAGCTTACTATTTAAGGTTTACAGTGGCGGCCGTATTTTGCCCGCCCGACAGGAGAGAACGTGGGTACGAGTGGCAATCACAGCAACACGGCGCCGTTCGCGGTGCCAGGGCACGCTGCGGCCAGATCCGGATCGCGGCGCTGCGCTGCCCGAC
The DNA here is from genome assembly GCF_035026585.1 of Xanthomonas sp. WHRI 7945. NCBI lineage: Bacteria > Pseudomonadati > Pseudomonadota > Gammaproteobacteria > Lysobacterales > Lysobacteraceae > Xanthomonas > Xanthomonas sp. WHRI 7945. The sequence continues at coordinate 4,715 of NZ_JAYIQP010000008.1, read as the reverse complement.
GAGGCTGGCGGAACGCATGAGCATGGTCGTCCCCCCACCGACCCTGCCCGACGCCGTTTCCCTCGATGCCGGCCACGCGGTGCTGCCGCCCGAGGCGCCATTGCCGATGCCGGTGCAGACCCTGCGCGAGGGCAAGCTGCGCAACAAGCGCCTGCCCACCACGCCGGTCGGCATGTTCTGGCGGCGGCTGTACGTGTTCGGCAGCACCGCCTTGATGACCGCCTACGCCAGCGTGCTGATCGCCAAGGTGCTGCTGATCGGCGGCGTCAGCGTGCTCGAAGCCTGCCTGATGGCGCTGTTCATTCCGCTGTTCGCGTGGATCGCGTTTTCGTTCGTCAGCGCGCTGGCCGGGTTCGTGACCCTGGTGTTCGGCGGCGGGCGCAAGCTCGGCATCGATCCGGACGCACCGCTGCCGAGCGTGCGCAGCCGCACCGCGTTGCTGATGCCGACCTACAACGAGGATCCGCACCGGCTGATGGCCGGGTTGCAGGCGATCTACGAATCGGTCGAGGCCACCGGCCAGATCGCGCACTTCGATTTCTTCATCCTCAGCGACACCACCCGCGCCGCGGTCGGGACCGAGGAAGAAGAGGTCTATGCCGACCTGGTCGCGCGCACCGGCGGCCACGGCCGCATCTACTACCGGCGCCGCGCCGACAACGCCGAGCGCAAGGCCGGCAACATCGCCGACTGGGTGCGCCGTTTCGGCGGCGCCTACCCGCAGATGCTGATCCTGGACGCCGACAGCCTGATGACCGGCGAGACCATCGTGCGCCTGGTCGCGGGCATGGAAGACCATCCCGATGTCGGCCTGATCCAGACCCTGCCGGAAGTGGTCAACGGCAACAGCCTGTTCGCGCGCATGCAGCAGTTCGGCGGCCGCGTCTACGGCCCGGTGATCGCCTACGGCGTGGCCTGGTGGCACGGCGCGGAGAGCAACTACTGGGGTCACAACGCGGTGATCCGCACCCAGGCCTTCGCCGAACAGGCCGGCCTGCCGGCGCTGCCCGGGCGCAAGCCGTTCGGCGGCCACGTGCTCAGCCACGATTTCGTCGAGGCCGCGCTGATGCGCCGCGGCGGCTGGGCCACGCACATGGTGCCGTACCTGCAGGGCAGCTACGAGGAAGGCCCGCCGACGCTGACCGACCTGCTGGTGCGCGACCGCCGCTGGTGCCAGGGCAACCTGCAGCATTCCAAGGTGGTCTTCGCGCGCGGCCTGCACTGGATCAGCCGCATGCACATGATGATCGGCATCGGCCATTACTTCACCGCGCCGATGTGGGGCCTGCTGATGCTGATCGGCATCGCCATCCCGCTGCAGAGCGACGGCTTCGACCTGGTCGCCACGGTGGTGTCCCCGTTCTCGCCGGCGCGCTACTGGCACCAGCAGGATTCGACCCGGGTGTTCTGGGTGTTCGCGGTGACCATGTTCGTGCTGCTGGCGCCGAAGGTGCTGGGCTACTTCGCCATGCTGCTCAAACCCGAGGAGCGCCGCGGCTGCGGCGGGGCGCTGCGCGCGCTGCTGAGCATGCTGCTGGAGACCGTGCTGGCGGCGCTGATGGCGCCGGTGGTGATGTACGTGCAGTCGCGCGGCGTGGCCGAAGTGCTGGCCGGCAAGGATTCGGGCTGGGACGCGCAGCAGCGCGACGACGGCCGCCTGTCGTGGCTGGCGCTGGCGCGCAGCTATGGCGGCCTCAGCGCGTTCGGGCTGCTGATGGGTGGGATGGCCTACGTCGTGTCGCCGTCGCTGGCGATGTGGATGGCGCCGGTGGTGATCGGCATGGCGCTGGCGATCCCGGTGGTCGCGGTGAGCTCCTCGCGCGCGGCCGGATTGTGGCTGCGCCAGCTGCGCATCCTGGCCATTCCCGAAGAGCGGCAGCCGCCGGCGGTGCTGCTGCGCGCCGGCGAATTGCGCCGCGCCGCGGCCGCGCGGCGCATCGCCGGCTGACCCGGGCGGCCGATGCGGCAGGCATAATGCGCCGCATCTCGATGGGGACGCCGCGCATGCTGGAAACGCTGGAACACGAAACCGCCGCCTCGCCGGCCTGGACCGTCCTGTGGCTGCATGGGCTCGGTGCCGACGGCAACGACTTCGCGCCGCTGGTGCCGGAACTGCTGCGGCCGGGCTGGCCGGCGCTGCGCTTCGTGTTCCCGCACGCGCCGGTGCGCGCGGTGACGATCAACAACGGCGTGCGCATGCGCGCCTGGTACGACATCGTCAGTCCGGATTTCGCCAATCGCGCCGACAGCGCCGGCGTGGCCGCCTCGGTCGCGCAGGTCGAGGAACTGATCGCGCGCGAGCACGAACGCGGTGTGCCCGCCGAGCGCCTGCTGCTGGCCGGTTTCTCGCAGGGCGGCGCGATCACGCTGGCGACGGGGCTGCGCCGCGAACGGCCGCTGGCCGGCTTGATCGCCCTGTCCACCTACCTGCCGGAGGTGGCCGACGTGGCCCGCTGGCATGCGCCGGCGGCGCTGTCGCAGCCGCTGTTCATGGCCCACGGCCAGGGCGATCCGGTGATCCCGCAACCCTATGCCGAGCAGACCGCGCAGGCGCTGCAGGCGCTGGGCATGCCGGTGCAGTGGCAGCGCTATCCGATGGCGCACCAGGTCTGCGCCGAGGAGATCGCCGATCTGCAAGACTGGATGAGCGCGCGCTTCGCCGCCGGCTGAGGCGCGGCCACGGCGCGCGGCGCGCGGCGCGCGCCGGCGGGGCGAGCCCCTGCCGCCCCGAGGCGCGGATGACGGCCCGGCGGCGGCGGGGCTACTATGCGGCGAGACCGCGCTCCAGCCCACTGAGGTGACGTACGTGAAGGTGGTGATCGCCGACGACGAACCCCTGGCGCGCGAGCGCTTGCGCGCGCTGCTGGCCGAGCATGCCGGCATCGAGGTGGTGGCCGAGGCCGGCAATGGCCTGGAAGCGCTGCACGCCTGCGCCGAATTGCGCCCGGATCTGGTGCTGCTGGATATCGCCATGCCCGGCGTCGACGGGCTGGAGACCGCGCGCCACCTGGCCAGCTTCGAGCCGCGTCCGGCGGTGGTGTTCTGCACCGCCTACGATGCGCACGCGCTGTCCGCGTTCGAGGCCGCGGCCATCGACTACCTGATGAAACCGGTGCGCGCCGAGCGGCTGGCGGCGGCGTTGGAGCGCGCACGCACGTTCATGGCCGGTCGTCGCGGCAGCGTCGGCGCCACGCCGCTGGAACAGCGCCGCACCCACCTGTGCGCGCGGCTGCGCGGCAGCCTGCGCTTGATCCCGGTCGACGACATCCACTACCTGCAGGCCGAGGAAAAGTACGTGGTGGTGCACCATGCGCGCGGCGAGGACCTGATCGAGGAATCGCTGAAGTCGCTGGAAGAGGAATTCGCCGAGCGCTTCGTGCGCATCCACCGCAACTGCCTGGTCGCGCGCCACGAACTGGTCGAGCTGCGGCGCCTGGGCGAGGGCCAGGTGCATGCGGTGCTGCGCCATGGCAAGCAGCCGCTCGAAGTGAGCCGGCGCTGTGTGGCGCAGTTGCGGCAGGAGATCCGTTATCTGTGAGGGGGGCCGGAAGTGGGGATTCGGGATGGGCAGTGGAGTGGTTGCGGCAAGCGGGGTTCGGAATCTGGAGCGGATGAGCGGGCATTCGGCTGCGAAGGCCGGGATGGATGGCGGCGCTTTCCGCGATAATGGGCCGATGAAGATCCTGCGCATCGCCACCCGCAAAAGCCCGCTCGCCCTGTGGCAGAGCGAACACGTCGCCGCCTGCCTGCGCCAGGCGCATCCGCAGCTGGAGGTGGTGCTGGTGCCGATGAGCACGCGCGGCGACGAGGTGCTGGACCGCTCGCTGGCGGCGATCGGCGGCAAGGGCCTGTTCCTGAAGGAACTGGAGCTGGCGATGCTGCGCGGCGAAGCCGATTGCGCGGTGCATTCGCTCAAGGACGTGCCGATGGAACTGGATCCGCCGTTCGTGCTGCCGGCGATCCTGGCGCGCGCCGACCCGGCCGATGCGCTGATTTCCAACCTGTACGCGTCGCTGGACGCACTGCCGCTGGGCGCGCGGGTGGGCACCTCCTCGCTGCGCCGCCAGGCGCAGCTGCGCGCGCGGCGCCCGGACCTGCAGCTGCAGGACCTGCGCGGCAACGTCAACACGCGCCTGGCCAAGCTCGACAACGGCGGCTACGACGGGATCGTGCTGGCCTGCGCCGGCCTGCAGCGGCTCGGCCTGGAGGCGCGCATCACCCAACGCCTGCAGGCGCCGGACTGGCTGCCGGCGCCGGCGCAGGGCGCCATCGCGGTGGAATGCCGCGGCGACGCCACGCTCGCGCTGGACCTGTTCGCCGCACTGGACGATGCGCCCACCCGCACCTGCGTGGAGGCCGAGCGGGCGATGAACCGCGCGCTGCACGGCAGCTGCCATGTGCCGGTGGCCGCCTTCGCACAATGGCGCGGCGAGGACCTGCTGCTGCAGGGCCTGGTCGGCGGCGTCGCCGACGGACGCCTGGTACGCGCCGAACTGCAGCGCACCGCGCAGGACCCGGAGGCGCTGGGCGAAGCGGTGGCCGAGGCGCTGCTGGGCGCCGGCGCGCGCGAGCTGCTGGATGCCGCGCTACCGGGCTGAGAGGTCCGGCCCAGGCGCCCGTTGCATCCAGAAAAACCGGGTCTGTGCAGGCAGCGAGCCTGTAGGGCGGCTTCAGCCGCGACAGGCGTTACCGGTAACGCCTGTCGCGGCTGAAGC